>JBKCHH010000101.1:0-10273 GCA_046302855.1 Alphaproteobacteria bacterium | reverse complement strand
ATTTTTTTTTACCCTCTCAAATTCCTTTTTTAAGGTTATCCTCATAAACTTTTGCTAATTGTCGGTTGAAAAAAAGGGTTAATTTTTTACCAAAACAAACTTCGTTTTTTAGCATAAAAAAGCCAATGTCGGTGCTTGGCTTCCTTATTTGTTTAGGGCGGTATGTCGCCTTGTAAACGGCGGTTCGCCTATTTCCTTTTGCGTCCGTTAAGAACCGCAGAAACTGAGGGAAGGGAGGGTTATTTTCCATAATATACATTATACTGTTTAAGTTATTGATTTTAAAGACTTATTCAAAATACTTAAAGTAAAGTGTTAGATTAAATATTTTGTTTAAGTTAAGAGTTTTTTTCACCGAGTAAAAACCCGACCTCCCCTGTTAGAAAACAGGGGAGCAAGTTCACTAATATGGTGTATTGTCGCCTCCAGCTACAGCTTCGCTTGTTTTGTTATTCGATAGGGCAGGGGGGGTGTGGTTATCTTTCTTAGGTCTTTTCCAAACTATATTGAATAGAGTTGCGTCGTTTTTGCTTTCCCAAGCGGTTAAATAAACTGGTTTATCTAATTCTGGTAAATCAATTTCAATTGATAAGAATTCAGGATATTGGCTATCATCTGGTTTTTTAATCCAAGCCTTGCCAATTGGTGCTTCGTTATTATCAAGAATATAAAAGTTTGGGGCTTTGTCGCTTTCTCTAAATTGAACTTCAACTAGAAAAATAGCACCTTTGAAGAAAGGGGCTTTTAATTCACCAATTGCTTTAAAGGAAGTGTTGTTAGATTGCTTTTTTAAAAAGCCATACTGATAGGACATTGTTTTTTACCTAAGGTTGATTGTTTAATTGCGGCTTTCAGCCAGAGATAGCATTTATTTTCCAAAAGCGGAACCTTGTCGGGTGCCTGCGGAGGGCGTTTTACCGCCCTCCAGCGTGCTTTTGTATAAACTCGAAAACAGCTATCAACATTTTTCGAGCAAAACAATTTGTGCTAGCACACTACAAAGTAGGTTGTCAAATAGTTAAATGATAAAAAATATTAAAAAACTACTTGACTTTCTTATAATCTAGGCTGGATATTGCTTCCCTCTTTTTTCACTACTGCAACTATTGAGGTGAATATTGTTGCAACTCCTAATTCTATTTGATTGTTTAAAATTAAGCCTATACCGCTTAAAAAGCCTGCAACACCAGCGTGAGTGGAAGGCTCTATTAGTCTTGATTTGAACCAGTTTCTTAGTTTCATATTATTTTTTAAGGTTAGGGGTTAAGTTTAAACAGGCTTTTACCTGCTCAATATCTTTTTCAAGCTCTTGCATCGCTTTACTTAAAAAGCCGAGCTTAAAAAAAATTGCTACTACTAGGCTCACTTCTAATGCTAATAAAGCTATTATCGCATCAACAGAAATCATAAACCTATTTTATTAATTTGTTTAAAAGTCCATTTTTCCACGCAAAATAGATCAAAAAAGCTATTGAAAGCCATTTTAACAGCGTTGAAATTCTATCAATTCCGCTTGATGCAAAAAAACCGGTAAAAATACCAGCACCGCCAGCAAGTAAAGGGATTAAAAAAAGTGGCATTTTATACCTCGTTTATGGTTAGTTGTTTTTGATTTAAATATTTATTGTAATAGTTTTTAGTTGCGGTGGTAAAAGTGCCAGCACCGCCGTTATAACTACGCACGATAAATTCTTCATTTCTTCCCGTATTTCTATATTTTCTCAAAAAATCCACAAAAGCGGTTGCAAAATACATTGAAGTTTTTGGATTTTTTAAGTTATCAGGTAAATATTTTCTGTAAAACATATCGCTATACAACCAATTGGCAGTTTTTTGCAAAACTTGCATCAAACCAATTGAAGCGTCTTTTATTCTAGGTTCTTGTCTAATAGCTTCAGGTTGCCCACTACTTTCTATAATTGCTATAGTGGTTAGCATTATGGGGTCAATTCCTTTAAATTTTGGCGTTTCATTTATGGTTTTAATTGCTAGTTGATAAATTTCTTTAGTGGAAAGGGCAGGGGCTGGTTTTTGCTCTTCTGGTGGTGTAGCGGTTAAAGCAAAAAGGCTTCTAGCTTGAAATAATATAAAGCCCAAAACACCAAGTAAGGAAAAGACAGCGGTTTTTTTTGTTAATTCCATAATATTAATTTTTTAATTGCCTATGTAGAAACCTTCTAAAAATGTTGTATCTTCACTTGCAAAAATACTTTCTGTTGTTGCTCCAAAATGATAGGCAGTTAATTCTACATAATCACCAACATTTAGATATGCTATAACTTGATTAACCATAGTAAAACTCATAAAAGTGCCATTTAAAATTTTTGTTTCATAACTTCGCCCTAATTGAGCTATTCCGTTTTTCATAATATAACTTTGAATTTGAACATTCGCAGTTATTGCCGACCAGTTAAAAAAAATTTTTGAATTTAAATAGTAATAACCCGCCTTTTTAGCGGTAAATCTATAATTTGTTGCGTTATCAAAAGCATTTTGTGGGTCAAAAGTTTTTGCATTTAACCTAATTTTTGTAGTTGTTGAAGGTGCAAATGATTGATTAGAGCCACTCAACCAAGCCCTAAAACCAATCATTTTCTTTTCAAAATCTAAAAGCATTTTATACCTCTTCGAATGTATCTACTGTTTCAGTTCCAGCCGAAGCCCTTATTGCCCAAATATCGCTTTGCGTTTCAACGGTTAAGCTACTGCCTGCAGGTATGCTTGGATAAGTTCCACCGCTTGAAACGGCATTTGTTCCCCCTATAAATACATCGCTTGCCCCTTTATTTGCTATAGTTAATCTTGCTCTACTAGATGAAAAAGGACGAATATTAACGGGGGTATTTGAAACAATAGTTTTATTACATTGCAAAAATGTTGAAGGGCTTTTTACTGCAATTGCCCCCGCTAAAACTAAACTTACATCATTTGCAATACCGCCATCAACAATAATGAATTGTGTTATATCGCCATTGCTTCCCGTTGGATTTCTATACCAAATATTTGCAAAATAATTATCATCTTGAAAAGTTATTTGTTGCCCTATTGTGATTTGTTGCCAGTTTACCCCGTCGTCTATTGAAATTTCTATAGGGTTAATTGTGCCAGCCTTATATAAAAAGGAATTGCCACGAACAGAGCCTTTTTTTATTTCAGCCCTATTTGCCAAAAGGTTTGTTATTACTTCGTTTTTACTACTAAAATTTGGGACTGCCATATTATTTTTTTTTAAGGATTAAAAAACCACCAACACCAACCGCCACAACTAAAATTATTAAGGGCAACTGGTCTAGTAGCTTTTTGGTTGCGGTGGTGTTTTGTGCTAAATTTTCGCTAAAATCTTTAAATTGTGAAATTGTGCTTGCGTTGCTATTTATTTGCTTTTCAAGGGTAGTAAAATTTTTGTCTAGTGCTTCACTTGCAAAATCTATGGTTGTTTTTAAAGCGTCGCTTCCAAAATTAAGGCTTCTATCTATAACCGCCTCGCTATTAGCATTATTAATGGTATAATTTAAAGAACTACCGCCAGTTGCACCAATGAGGGTGCTACCGCCATCAACTGTTTGTTTATTATCAATATTATTTGTATTGCTTGAACTGCTTGAATTGCTCCTGCCACCGCCAAAAAAACCCATATTTTTTTTACCTCAATTTTTTAAAGAAATAAAAACCAGCAATACCTATTGCAACCATTATTCCTAGTTGCAAAAAATTATCTTTACTGCCACCGGTATTTACTGAGCCAAAAATGTTGCGAAAAGAACTGTCGCCCAAATAGCTTGAACTATCCTGCCTCTGATTTGATGTAAGGCTAGGTGGTGGGATTGGTATAGCCATTTTCTATTTTTTTGTTAAAATTATTATTAATAAAACAGTTGCAACCGCAATACCGCCATAAACAGCAATAGTTTTGATATTTAAACCATCACCAGAAATTAATTGTTGCGATTGCACAGCAGGGTTTTTTTGTGTGGCTTCGTATTGTTTTGTTTGTTTAAAATTATCAAAACTATTAAACACATCTGCAATTTGATTGGTTGCGTTATTTATTACGCTTCCACCAGCATTTACAAAAGAATTTAGTCCGTCCGCTACGCTATCAAAAATAGACATTTTTCACCTCTTTTTTTTAAATTTTAAGCTGAAAAATCGTTAAAACCTGCTCTATTGCCTGTTTGTTCGTATTTTACTAGCCTTTTGGTTATAATTGGCACATTTGTTGAAGTGGCCGCAAAAGTTAAATCTAAAGTTGCATTTGAGCTTTTAACATCTTTTGCATCAAGCAAGCGTTTGTTTCTTGTAAAATCAATTCCAAAAAAGTTTGTAACTGGTTTATAACCTTGAATTTTTGATGCGTGGTCGTAAAGCCCTCTTGGTCCTTCAAATTCTATAGATGAACCATCTACTTTTAAAATTCCACGAGTTGGCAATACTGAATTCGCTATAAAATAACCCAAAATTTTGCCACGAGTTAAATTTTGAATTGTGTTTAAACCAATGGCAACACTTGGAATTAAAGTTCTTAAATGTTGTTTAATAAAGCCCATAGGTGTATTTTCTGAAACTTCCGCATAGATTTCAACATTAGTTATGGCTACGGTTAAAGTTAAAGGATTAACTTCAAGAGTAATCTTATCAGGGAAATTTAAAGTGCCTAAAGCCGTTGCTTCCTTTAAGTAGGCGTTTTCTATTGCCCCAGTTTTTGGGTTTATAGCAGGTTCGCCATTTTCTATATCCGAACTTTCAAAATTTAAAGTTAAATAGCCATTACTATTTGCAACTAAACTGCCCGCGTTTAAACCTAGTTCGTGTTCTTCAAAACTTTGAAGTTGAACAGCGTTTAGCTCCCTTTCAATAAAGCCACCTAATTTTAAAGCCACATCACCAATTTGAGCGGCAATTTGAGCAATAGTTGCATCAGCTCCCGCACCGTCTATAAACCTTAAAAACAATCTATGATAAGTGAAGCGTTTGTCAATTTCATAAGTTAATTTAGTATTGCTAGTTAAAGCAAAGGATTGTAAGAAAACTTGTCTTTTATTTGCCATAAGAATTTTTTTTAAGTTGTTGTTTTATATATGTTTTTAATTAGCCAATAAACTTATCAGTGTATTTTCTTATGATTTTATCATAAGCAATTGCACCAAGAACACTGATTGCTAGGGCTTTGAAAAGAGTTTTAGTCATTTTGTTTTTTTCCTTTTGGGTTAATTGTTAAAAGTAGGGCGAAGATTGCTATTGCAATTTTAACTTCACCCGTAGCGATAATTTTATGATAAAAATCAAAGAGTTAAAGGGCTATTCGTGAGCTAATATATATATAATTATATATATAGAGGGCAGGGAAGGGGGAAAAAGATTTTTTTGCAATTTAAAGGCGGTTTTTGCCCCTTGTGATGGTGAAATTTTCAAAAACTAGATAATTATGCGGTTGTAAATTTAGCAAGTCTTGCTGGTATTTTTTGCCTATTAAGTTCAAAATTCCCTTAATATCATCTTGCCAAGCTAAAGGAAAAATAATTGTTTTATTGGTGTTGCCAAAAAAATTCTTGCTTACAGTGGCAGGGCGTTGCGTAATTCCTATTATATTTATTCCATAGTGTCGCCCTCGCTGGCAAAGGTTTTGAAAACCATTTAAATTTTGCTTTATTTGGTTAGGGTAGGCGGTGCTTAGTTCTTCAGCTACTAGGGTTAATTCTGTATTGTGAATTCCTTTTAAATATGGGGTTTGAGCTAAGGCAAGCAAGCAACTTAATAGATGTAAATCTTGTTGCTCGCTTCCAGCCCTTGATTGATAGGCAATTTTAAAGGTTTTTGGCTTTCTAATCATTATTGCCTTTACTTGGTTAATATCATAAGCAGTCTCATAGCCTTGCAATTGTGAATATTCAGCCATTACATCAAAAACAACCACTCTTTTTAGTTTTTTGATAAGATTTTTAACATAGGTGCTTTTACCGCTTCCACTTCTACCATACACCGCAATCCTTGATGAATTTTTAATCACGGTTTTTGCTTCCCTCTACTGTTAAAGTTAAATAATTGCCAGCGTCTATTTCCTTAATATAAACAATCATTGTAGGGTAAACGGCAACACAAATATTGAATATTTCCAACTCTTTGATTAATAAGGGTTTTTGTATATATTTTTTCAAGTTTAGCATTTTAACATTCTTAATATTTTCAAAACCAAAAATATTTCTAAAAAGTTGTAAATTTACTAAAATCCATTCTTTTGGTGTTAGTCTCTCGCCCCAATTTCGGCTTGGATAAAATGATTTGTAAATATCCATAATTTCTAAAGCAAATTTTTCTTTATCAGTTAGGTTCATAATTAATCTTTTGTTATAAAAAGTGGTATTTGTTGTTCAATTTCAAGAAATTTTAAAAAATCCTTTAAATCTCTCATAGCTAAACCACTAAATAAATGATTATCGCTATTTTTTAATTCTATAAGTAAACTGCACCCCTCTCGATTGCTCCACCGTTTCACGCTCCACTCTCTTATATCTTGTTTCTTGATGATTTTTCTTTCTTTTATGAAATTCCAATTTATAGAGCCACCTTGCGAATAAGTAGGCAACACACGGGTTTCTTTAATATAATGTAAATCACCACCTATAACACTAAATATTCTTGATTTTTGTCTAATTGCCATAAATTATTGATTTGGTTGATTGTTTTCTTCAGCTATAATAAAAAGAAAGCTAAAAGAGGCGTTTGTAAAAAATTTGTTGAAATTAAATAAGGCGGTTTTTTTATCCATTGGTAAAGAATAGCTTTTTTCTACAAAATCATCGTCGCCATTCCAATAAAAAATACCTCGCTCATTAAGCATGCCTAAATAATAAATTATTTTTTCTTTTTTTAAGTTTTTCATAAGTTATTGATTTGATTGGTTAATTAGTTTAAAAAATTCTAAATATTCTGGCACTAAAACATCGCCTATTTTTAAAAAACTTTGATTTTCTAGCAAAATTTTTAAAATTGGTGTTTGGGTGGCTAGCATCGTTGGTTTTGAAGTATAGCCATAACCATTTTTTTGGTTTCTTGCTAAATCAAATTCATATTCTAAAACATATAAATCATTTTGCTTTATGCGTTCGAAATCAACTTCCATATCAAAAAAAGCCCCCTTTATTGTCTTTTTTTCAATAAAATAAATTAATTCTTGAGCCTTCAAATCATCACCCTCTTTGTAATAGTGTCCAATAGTCCAAAAGATTTTATCCCCTTGTAATCTAAAGTTTTTCGGTATCCTTTTCATACCCCCCCTATTGGTTAATTGGTTGATTGTTTTCTGGTTCAATGGTTTCTTTTTTGCTTCCCTTTTTAGCTCTAATGGCTTCCTGAACTATTCCAACCTTTGAAGTTATGAAATAAATAAGAATACCAATAGGCACTACTAATCGATTATCATTTTTGATTAAAAACTGTAGGTAGGGGGTTTCTATACAAATATCAAAAAAGGCATCGCTTGCCAGCCTGTCGTCCTTTTCATTGATTAAATCAACCTTAGTTTTTAACTTATATTCTAAAAAGTTTTTTAAAATATAAAGCCCGTTTGAGGTGTAGGCTTGATAAAAAACATCTTTAGAAATAAAGCCATTATTTACCGTTTGAGCTATTCCGCCACCATCAATAGTTGCCCCTTGTTCAAAAGAATTATCTATTGTTGCGTCTTTTAAAAAATCTAGGTTAATATCTTCACTAGAATTTGTAGAAGTCGCCAAGTCCGCCTGCTGGTTTGGCTGGTTTAGTTGCTGGTTGAACTGGTTGTTTTGTGGTTGGTTCTGTTCTAGTAGTTGATTGTCTAGCTGGTTGTTCAATTGTTTGTTTTTCATAGTTTGGTTGTGTTAAGGGTTGAGTTGGTTTTTGGGGTTGTGGTTGTGGTTTTGGGGCTTCGATTGTTGTTTTAGTTTGTGGAATAACCGCCTTTTCTTTATCTGCCCCTTGCTGGTTTAGATATTGTTTTGCAAGTTGCAGGGTTTTTTCTTTGCCAAAGCGTTCATATTTTCCGCAAGATGTGCATTGAAAATAGGAATGCTCGCCTTTTTTTGCCAGTTTTAGCCTTACAATAGAGTTGCAATCAGGGCAATCCACCCTTTTTAAAATTAACTCTACATTTTCAGCCTCCAGCATTACTTCTCTTACTTTATCTATAAATACACTCATTTTTTAGCCTCCAGTTCGTTTTTAAGGGTTTCAATATCTTGAATCACAAACCTTAAAACCTCTATAAGCTCTAAACAAAAATTCTCGGCGTGCTTTTTAAAAGTTAAGGGGTTTGAAGTTTTTAAATTATCCAATAAATTGATTAATTCAAAAATAGGGTCGATATTTTCATTATTCATATTTATTTATATAATTAGGGGTTAAATGGTTCTTATTTATTAATTAATTAAGGATTAAGTTTTTTTCATTAGCACCTCTCTTTTTTCGATTAGTTCTTGTATTTTTTCCGCAATGAATTTTGCATTTTCGCAATGCTCAGGAATTTTCGAATTCAGGTTGTAAACATACAATTTTAGCTCTTGCAGAAAATCATTTTCAGTTTGTTTTAATGGTTGCATAAAATTAGGGTTTTGAATTACTTTTTGTTTTATTTCTTCAATCTGTTGTTGTGAAATCATAAAAGTTGTGGGTTTTGGGTTTTTTTAATTTCTTCTAAAATCTGCTTTAATTGCCTTAGCCTTGAAAGTTTACTTTCAGCAGTGCTTTTACTCATTTTTTTTAAAGTTATTGCATTTTTGAAAGCCCAGCTTTTTTGATTAATATCAGTTTGAACCTCATCAATTAGCATTTGAATTTCAGCAGGGGCGTGCTTTATTTCTATTTCTATTTTCATATGAGTTGCATTTGGGGTTGAGGGTTTAAAAAGTAATATTTTTTAGCGTGGTGGTTGAAAGCCCTTTCCACTTTCGCTTTAAAGGCTCGCTCTTGATAATCATAAGCTCCATTAGTATTGTTAAAAAACACCCTTTGAATAAAGTTTCTAAGCTGGTTCACCTTTTCAGCACTAGCATTGGTAAAAAAGGCAAGGGTAGTGCCAAGCCCTTCTAAATGCTTGTTTAATAGATTGATTTTTTCTTCTCGCTTTACTTCCTTTAACTTATTGTTATCTAAGCCATTTACTGAATAAGAAAAAACATTTTGTAATTGTTCTCTAACCATTGCCCAAATTGGATGCAGGGCTTTATAGTCTCTTTTTTCAGTTGCTTGCTGAGTATATCTTATAGTTTGAGTGAGTTTTAAAAACATATCGCCTGCCATTTCTTCAAGGTCTTTAAAACTTCTCATATTCCAGTAGTCTTTTAGATAATCCTTGCCTGCTCTTATTTCTACACGGAAAACCCTTGAGCCTTCCTTTACCTTCCATACATCATACCATTCGTTTTTTTTCCTTTTCTTAATTTCATTAGTTTTGTTGTAAATGGTGATTTGTTTATTTGGCATCTTGCCTACAGTGCAGGTTTCGATTTTTCCGCCGTAATAAGCAATATAGGTGTCATCTTGCTCGGCTGGTTCTTCCGCTATTTTTGCGGTTTTGCCGTAGGTGTGTAGCGAAGTGTTTTGGTGTCTTATAAAATTATTTGGCTCTATTTCAAAATTATCTGGCACTAAAAAATCTACGCAAAAATCAACACGGCTAAGGGCTTCCTTTTTAATTTCTACACCCCAAATTTGAAGGTTTCTTTTTATCCTTGCTATGCTTTCACTATAACCATAAAGCATAAAAGACTTGCTACTAATGGCAATAATCAGGTTATAAGCATCCTCTTTATTGCTATCATTAACAAAATAGATATTTTCTTCCTCAGTTTTAAAGCTGTATTTATAGCGTTGCATACCTTTTTCATCTACATGGACTGGCACGCCATTTAAAAAAATTAACTCTTTTTCGTGTGTTTCTTGAGCCTTCTTTTTTGTTTCTTCAAGTAAATCAAGATGTTCTTTTAAAAAGTTCGCCTTAAACGCCATCTGTAATTTATCAAAATTGCTGTATAGGATTTGAAAATTTTCCATTTGATTATTTTCTATATTTGGTTTATTAGTTTCCATAGGCATTTACCTTTATTTCCTTAGGGGTTAATTGTCGGCTTTCAGTCCCTTGATGTTGTCGCATCAAGGGATTTTTTTTTACCCTCTCAAATTCCTTTTTTAAGGTTATCCTCATAAACTTTTGCTAATTGTCGGTTGAAAAAAAGGGTTAATTTTTTACCAAAACAAACTTCGTTTTTTAGCATAAAAAAGCCAATGTCGGTGCTTGGCT
>JBKCHH010000100.1:0-23991 GCA_046302855.1 Alphaproteobacteria bacterium | reverse complement strand
ATATAGCTGTATACGAAAAATTATATGAGTTTCAAGAAAAAGAGTGCAAAGAAAAATTTATAAAAGAAGGAAGAGTAGGGGGTATATACTTTTCATCAACTAGTGATTATTTTTCTAGATTAACTAAGGATAATTTTTATAACGCATCTCTTATTTGTATAAGAAGGCTTATTGATCATCCAGATGGCAATAACATAAGTTTAAAAAAATTTGTTAACCCTATAAAAATGTATGCAATATCAAATAATGTTTTTGATAAATATGAACATACATTTGAAGAATATGATGGAATAAAATATCTTATTAAAAAAGCCGGAAAATTTATAAATAACAATATTGCCCATAGAGATAACAATCAAAAAGATCATTCAGATTTTAAAGATAACGCTTTGCCATATATAGAAAAAATTACGAAAGGTTTGCAAACCTTATTTCAGACTTTTTGGCTCATCTTAGAAAATACAACATATCCAGTCGAACATGTCGACTTAGAGTTCCCAAGTTTTTTATTTCATTATAAACTTGATAATCCTTATGGACTAACTCCTGAAGCTAAATTAATATACAGGTTAGAACTTATAAAAGGAAGTGAAGAGGATAAATTAAAATTCAATACTATAAAATTAGAAATTGAAAAAGATATTAAAAACATAAAAGAAGAATACAAAAGAAAATGGGATAAACTAATAGAAGAAATTTATTCAACTAAATATGTTGGGTAAGAAGAGACTTTTTTTCATAACTTAAGAATTTTACTTATAGTAATTTTTTTTAAAACACCTATTGACTATAAAAAAAATCTTCTATAGAAGGCTCATTCCTTAAATAAGTAATATAAATCTGTGGCTAGAATTGCAGGGGTTAACCTCCCAGTGAATAAAAAAATTAATTATGCTTTACCTTATATATATGGGGTGGGGAAAACGCGTGCAGACTTCATCTGTGCCGAACTTGGGATTGATGTAAACAAAAGGGTGAACAAACTAACTGATCAAGAAATTATCCAAATTACTGAATTCATTGCCAAAAACTACGATGTAGAGGGTGATTTAAGGCGGGAAGTATCGCTAAATATTAAGCAACTGGTTGATATGGGTTGCTACCGTGGCATTCGCCATAGAAAAAAACTACCAGTAAGGGGGCAAAGAACCCACACTAACGCTAGAACTCGTAAGGGTAAGGCGGTTTCAATTGCTGGTAAAAAGAAAATAACTAAGTAATAATAATGAACGATAATTTAGCAACAAAAACAAAGGCGAAAAAAGGTGCAGAAAAATCTGATGCCAAGGTATCTGCTAAGGCTTCTGGAAAACCTCAGCCTACCGAAAACAAGCCAAAAGTAAAAAAAGTAAAAAAGAATGTTAGCCGTGGCATTGCCTATGTGAATGCATCTTTTAACAATACTATTATTACTATTACGGATCCTAATGGCCATGCTCTTTGCTGGTCTTCAGCCGGTGCCTGTGGCTTTAGGGGTTCAAAAAAATCTACTCCTTACGCTGCGCAGGTTGCAGGTGAAAGGGTTGCCGTTGTTGCAAAGGAACATGGCGTAGTTACGCTTGATATAATTGTTAATGGCCCAGGTTCTGGAAGGGAAACTTCGCTCCGTGCACTCGGCTTAGCTGGCTTTAATATTGCTTCTATTAGAGATGTTACTGGTGTGCCTCATAACGGTTGCAGAGCTAGAAAAAGAAGAAGAGTTTAAATTTAACCTTAAAACTTGTAGATTAAACTATGGCAGTATCTCAAAAAGTTATCTCTAAAAACTGGAGCGATTTAATTAAACCTTCTAAGGTGGATGTTAAATCAAAATCTAAAAACAAGGCAACCTTTGTGGTTGAGCCTCTTGAGAGGGGTTTTGGAACTACTCTTGGCAATTCAATTCGCAGAATTTTGCTTTCTTCAATTAGGGGGGCGGCAATTACTCTAGTTAAAATAGAAGGGGCAATGCACGAATTTTCTACTGTGGATAAGGTTAGGGAAGATATTGTTAACATTATTTTAAACCTAAAACAGGTTGCAATTCTTTCTTATGTGTCTGAACCTCAAAAGGCTAGAATAAATGTGAAGGGTCCAGCCGTAGTAAAGGCGGGGATGATAGAAGGCAGCACTAACTTTGCTGTAGTGAATAAAGATTTCATAATTGCCCATGTGGAAGAAGGCGGGCATTTAAATATGGAGCTAACCATTACTACTGGCAAGGGCTATGTTCCAGCCTCACAAAACAAGCCTGAAGGTTTGGCAATAGATTATATTCCAATTGATGCCATTTTTTCTCCCGTAACGCAAGTTAGCTTTAAGGTAGAAGAGGCAAGGGTTGGGCAGGTTACTGATTATGATAAGTTAACCTTAACGGTTGAAACTAACGGAGCAATTACTCCAGAAGATTCGCTTTCTATTGGCGCTGCCATTTTGCAAGATCAAGTGCGTGCCTTTATTACACTTGAGCAAAATGAGCATAAAGATAAAGAGCTAAAAGAAGAAAAACTACCATTTAGCCCTAACTTGCTAAAAAAAGTTTCAGACATTGAGCTTTCTGTGCGTTCAGCCAACTGTTTGCAGAATGATAATATTATTTACATTGGCGATTTGGTTAGAAAATCAGAGGCAGAAATGCTAAAAACGCCAAACTTTGGTAGAAAATCTTTGAATGAAATAAAATTCGTTCTAGGTGAAATGGGCTTAAGGTTCGATATGAAAATTGATGGCTGGCCGCCAAAAAACATAGAAGACCTTGCAAAAAAATATGAAGACCCCTATAATTGATAAAAACTAGAGAGTAAATTATGAGACACGGTATAAAAGGCAGAAAGTTTGGCAGAAATCAAGGTAGCAGAAAAGCCTTGTTTAGAAATCTTGTTGCTTCTTTAATAGAGCACGAACAAATTGTTACTACCGTGGCTAAGGCTAAAGATTTGCGTCCAATCGTTGAAAAGCTAATTACCCTTGGCAAAAAGGGTGGCTTGTTTGCTAGAAAAAGAGCCCTATCAATTCTTCCCAAAGAAGTGGTTGATAAGCTATTTAGCACCATTGCAGATAGATATAAGGGCAGGAATGGTGGCTATCTACGCATTATTAAGGCGGGCTATCGCTACGGAGATTCAGCCCCTGTAGCTGTAATTGAGTTTGTGGATAGAGACATAAACGCTAAGGGCTACAAAGATAGAAAAAGAGTATTCAACGAAAAACTAGAGCTAGAAAAAGCCCAGAAAGCTGGGGCTTAATACCAATTCTCATTTATAAAAGAACAAACAAGGAAAGCCGTCATGAGCCGAGGAGGGCAAAGCTTAGACAGCGGCAATCCACAACAAAGGCGTTTCTTGCAAAAACTTGTCTGTTATCCAAGCTCTACCTTGTTTATGGATTGCTTATTCGCTTCGCTTATCGCAATGACGGTTTTCTTTTAGTTTAGTAATTTGAAATATGGAAATCAGTATAAGGCGTTGCAAGTGTTTTCCTTAATTGCAAAATGAAGCAAATTTTTATTTTTGGGCTATAAGGCCATCTAGTTTATAAGCTATAGTTTTTATAGGGGTAAAGGTGTAATTAGGGCATAATTAGGGGGGGCATAATTAAAGAAAAGGGCCCTTGCGGGCCCCCTCTTAACGAATAGATTGATAAATCAATCGGTTCAATCAGCGCCGCCGCGAAGTGAGGCGTAATCGATTAAAACAGGAGGTGTCACTGCTTCGGGGTAAGTAAAGAAGAGTCCCGTATAACACTGTTTCACCAACCCGAAAAAGACGAAGTCCGCTTGAAACGCCCTGACTTCTTCGCATCTGGAGAAATCTCCACTCTTAATCAGGTCTAGCATATCTGGTGATATGCTTTTTTGAGTCCTAAAATACCCAAATAAGGGTACAGTACCAACCTCCTGCGTTAGATCAACGCCGCTAGCGGCGTAATCGATTGAAACAGGAGGTGTCACCGGTTTGGGGTAAGTATAGTACCTTACCTTATCATCATCATCATCATCATAAAATAATAGGACGAAGTCCGCGTTCTGGCTGGAAGCAAGATCGACTTCTTCGCATCTGGAGAAATCTCCAGTCTTAATCTGGTCTAGCACTTCGGGTGCTAGGGGTTTTGCAGAACGGAATAAAGCGTAAAGCGGTTCCATGGTGTTTTTCAGGTGTAGGTTTGGTGTCTCCCAAAGGAAGACAAAAAACAATGAAGCCAAACTAAACCATAGGCTTTAACAAAGAACAATAGCAGTTTACCAGAGAGAGAGAGAGAGAGTTGTCAATATAAAATATTGATTTCAAGCAAGATTTTTTTAGAGTTTTAACCAAATTTTAACACATACCGTAATTGCGAGGAGCCAAAATTTATTTTTGGGGACGAAGCAATCCATAAACAAGGTAGGGCTTGGGTCTCAAGATATTTGTTGCAAGAAACTCCATTTTTGTGGATTGCCACGCTCGCCAAGGCTCGCTCGGCTCATGACGGCTTTTTTAGCACAATTAAATCTCTCTTTTTTCTTCGGCTATTTCAAAACATTCGATGATGTCTTGTGCCTTGATGTTTTCGTAGTTTTCAAACTGCACACCACATTCAGTATTTTCTTTTACCTCTTGAACATCTTCCTTAAAGCGTTTTAAGGTTTTTAACTTGCCTTCGTGAATTACTACACTATCACGAATTAGGCGAACCTTAGCCCCTCTTTTAATAACGCCATCACGCACAATACAGCCCGCCACCTTGCCAAATTTAGACATATCAAACACCTGCCTAATTTCTGCCTTGCCCAAATAGACTTCCCTTTGAGTGGGTGATAACATTCCGCTCATTATAGCCTTAATGTCATCCACTAAATTATAGATAATGGAATAGTATTTTATAGACACACCTTCGTTTTCCGCTATTTTTATAGCATCGCTACTAGCACGCACATTAAAGCCAACAACCATTGCTCCACTTGCAGTAGCAAGGGTTATATCAGATGGGCTAATGCCACCCGTTGCAGAATGGATTATTTTTAAACCAACCTCTTCGTGAGTAATTTTGTTAATAGTGCCAATAATGGCTTCTATTGAACCCTGCACATCTCCCTTAATAATAACATTTAGTATTTTCTTGCCAGAAGATGCCTGTTTTAGCAGAGATTCTATTGAAATCTTGCCACCTTCTTGAACTCTAAGTTCCTTCTCAATTTTATCTTTTTTATCACGATAAGAAACAACTTCCCTAGCGGTGCGCTCATCATTTACCGTATCAAAAGCATCACCTGCAAAGGGAACGGAATCTAAACCATAGATTTCAACTGGTTGTGAAGGCAAGGCCTGTGCTAGGGCTACCCCCTTATCATCCCTCATATCCCTTATTTTGCCCCAGTGTTTGCCAGCAACTATAATATCGCCCCTGTTTAAAGTGCCACCTTGAATAAGAACGGTTGCAACCACCCCTTTATTTTTATCCATTTTGGCTTCAACCACTGTGCCAAAGGCGTTGCAGGTTTCATCTGCCTTTAGGTCTAAAACTTCTGATTGTAAAATAACTGCATCTAATAGCTTATCTAAATTTAGTTTTTGCTTAGCGGAGATTGGCACTACCATAACCTCGCCACCAAATTCTTCTGGCACTAGATCATGCGAAAGTAAGGCTTCGGTTGTTTTTTTGATATTTGCTTCTGGCTTATCTATTTTATTTATGGCAACTATAATTGGCACCTTAGCAAGTTTTGCGTGGTTTATTGCCTCGATAGTTTGTGGCATTATACCATCATCAGCCGCTACTACTAATATTACAATATCCGTTACCTTTGCCCCTCTTGAACGCATTTCAGTAAAGGCAGCGTGGCCCGGTGTATCTAAAAAGGTTATTATTTCATTTGAGGCAGTTTTGGTTTGATAAGCACCAATATGTTGCGTAATGCCACCCGCTTCACCTGCCACCACATTTGTTTGTCGCAAAGCATCAAGGAGCGAGGTTTTACCGTGATCCACATGCCCCATAATGGTAACTACTGGCGGTCTTTTTTGTAGATTTTCTGCTAGTGCCGCTGAACGAAGGTTATTTTCAATATCAGACTCTTCAATTCTTTTTGATTTATGCCCAAGCTCGGCAACGATAATTTCAGTAGTATCTGGATCAATCTCATCATCTGGCTTGGCTATCATCCCTAGCTTCATTAGTTCTTTTATAACATCGGTGACCCTAAGCGACATTTTGGCTGCCAAATCCACCACCTTTTGCTTGCCGGTAATTAATACTTCACGAACAATTTTTGCCCTCTCTTGATTATCATCACCTAAATTTTTTCTTCTAGCTTTAGCCTGAGCCCTTTTCATGGAAGCAAGGCTACGAACCCGCTCCTCATGGTTCATAATGCCAGCTACCGTTAGATTATTTTTCGCAAAATCTTCCTCATAGCCCTTTTTTGCCAGCTTTCCTTCAGGTGCCTTAATGCCTTTTTTGGTAGAAAAATCATCGTTATCCCTTTGCTTAATAAAACTTGGGGCAGGTTTATGACCAAAACTAGGCTTGGGAGCAAATGATGGCCTTGGCTTTTCTGTATTAGAATTTGAAGCATTTTCTTCTGGCGTATAATTTCTGCCCCTTTCTTTAAAATTCTGCTCATTAAACTTTCGCTCGCTGTAAGGGCCAGTAGGCTTTGGAGCATAAGAGGGTTTATTTTCAGCCGATTTTTCTGTGGAACTAGAAAATTTGCTATTATCAAATTTTCTTTCCGCAAATTGCTTATTATGTTGCTGGGTGCGATTAAAACTATCATTATTAAAGCCTAATTTTGGCTTTGCGTAATAGGGAGTGTTATCTTTAACTACATCTTTATGTATAGGTTTTTGAGTAAGGACTAGCTTTGCTTTAGCCTCTTCTTCCGCCAACCTTTCTGCTTCTTTTTTGGCATCATATTCCGATACCTGCTTTTTGTAATTATCAACTACTGAATTATATTGGTCTTTATTCTGCAAGGCATCTAAACGCCTTTTTTTCTCCTCTTCAGAAAGGCCTTCTGGTTGATTGCCCCTTGCCTCATTACCACCAACAAATCTAGATCTTTTTACCTCTACCCTAATAGAATTTTGTTTAAAACGATTTCCATCAACCTTCCCGACATTTATTGTAAGGGGCTTATTAATAGAAAGGGTTAGTTTTCCTGTGTCTTTCTTATCCATTCAACTATTTAGGAATTTTATTTTCGGCACAAATAAGGCAATTCTTAACAAATAGCAATAATTGAATTTATTTTAAGACAAAATGTCAAGCTTTACTAATGTGAAGTCCAGCCGGCATCAACAGGCAAGGCAACGCCAGTTAAGGTTTTGCAAGCATCGCTACATAAAAACAGGGCAATTTCGGCTAAATCATCAACCTCTATAAACTGTTTGATGAAATGATTTTCAAAAAACACCTTTTTTATAACCTCCGCCTCGCTTATTCCATGGGCTTTCGCCTGCTCAGGGATTTGCTTTTGCACAAGGGGAGTGTTTACATAACCGGGGCAAATGGCATTGCAGGTAATGCCAAATTCAGCCAAATCTTGTGCTACTACCTTAGTTAGCCCTACTATCCCATGCTTTGCCGCTACATAGGCCGCCTTATAGGGGGAAGCTACCAGACCATGGACAGACGCCATATTTATTATCCTGCCCCATTTTTGTTGCTTCATGTGCTTAACCGTGTTTTTTATGGTGTGAAAGGCGGAAGATAGATTAATAGCAATTATCGCATCCCACTTCTCATCTTTAAATTCATCAATTGGTTGCACATTTTGAATGCCAGCATTATTCACCAAAATATCCACCCCGCCAAAGGTGGCGATTGCCTTGTTGCACATATCTCTAATGGCCTGCGGCTTTGACACATCTGCATCTGAATACATAACCTTAACCTTGTAATCCTTTTGCATCTTTGCAACCAACTCATTTATTTCCTTTTGTTCACCAAAACCATTTAGAACAATATTTGCCCCATTTGCGGCAAATTTTTTGGCAATTCCTAAACCTATGCCACTGGTAGAACCTGTGATTAGCGCCGTTTTTCCTGATAGAGAATTTTTCATAAGATGCTATATTGTTTTAGGATGGTAAATAGTTCCTCTTTTTTCTTAAACTTAATCTCATAGTTTGCAAAATGAATTTTTATTGAAGAAAATTCTTTGATTTTTACATAATCCTTTTCTGTGCATAAAATTTCAGCCCTGTGTAGTTTGCATATTTTTTCTAAATTGTTGGCATCTTTTTTGGTGAAGTGGTGATGGTCTGGAAAGGAAATGGTTTTAATAACTTTCAAGTTAACAAACTGCTTTAGCGAATTAAAAAACTTTTCTGGGTGAGCAATACCACAAAGGGCAATATAGTTTTTGGAAAAATCAAATTTGGGTGGCAAGGTGCTAACTGAAGTGGCGTTGTGATGAGCAAGTTTTAGCTTGTGGCTATTATTTATTACAATCACCTCATCGTAGTTATGAGATTTAGTGCGAAGGGGGCCAGCGGGGAATAAAAAACCATTGCCAAAACCATAAACCCCATCCACTATTAAAAATGACAGATCTTTTTTAATGGATTCATCTTGCAAACCATCATCTAAAATTATTATTTCTGCCCCATTTTTTATTGCCTGAGCAATAGCCCTTGCCCTATTTTGTGAAACAAAGGTGGGGGCGTGGTTAGCCAAAATTAATGGCTCATCCCCTACCTCATCTGCCTTGTGGAAAGATGGATTAACCTTAATAGTTCGCCTGAACTTTCTTTTATAACCCTTTGATACAAATGCTGTTTTTTTGCCTTTATTTTTAAAAAACTCCGCTAAGCTAATGCAGGTTGGGGTTTTGCCACTGCCACCTATTACAACATTGCCTATGCAAATAATTTTTGCCTCAAAAACCTGTTTTTTTCCAGATAGATACTTTAAATTATTAATCTTATAGATGAAATAATAAATAAGGGAAAGGGGAAGCAATAAAATGGCTATTATTCCCTTCTTCTGCCAAAATTTTGGAGTTTTAAAAATCATAGATGATAAAATATTGTATTTATTTAACACTATTTTAACAGATTTTTAATATAAATCTAACATGCGCAATGTTTTTTTCATTTCTTGTTTTACATTTTTGAATGCCTGTGGTTTGATTGATAATGCCTCAAGCAGAGGCTTTCACTGGTATGAACCAAGGCCTTTATTTATGAAAATGATCGAGGATAAATCCCCCTGGGGCGATGGCTGGCGGGATGGTTGCAAGGGTGCCATTGGCATACCCGGAGAAGGGGCAGTTAGGTTCAATAAATTTCAATATGATGTAAACCGTGGAATTGAAGATAAAGAATACTATGCTGGCTTTAGGGCGGGAACAGATGCCTGCGTATTTTACTTATCACCAGGTATTAACTAGTATGAAAATAGCAATATTCACCCTTCTACTTTTCTTAACCGCCTGTAGTGGAAAAATATTGGGGCATGATTTTAGAACCTCCTATACTATGGCTATCGATAAACCACCACCCGGTCCGCCAGTTTATCAACAGGGTTGGAAAGACGGTTGCGAAAGTGGTGTAAATGCCCAGTCGAAAAACCTCTTTATATGGACCGGTGGCACTACTTGGAAACAAGATCCTAATTTATTAAATGATAAAATGTATATGCAGGTATGGAGCGATGCCTTTTATTACTGCACTTTTCGAAGCGAAACCAATAACAGATCTGAACTATGAAAAACTGCATAATAATTATATGTTTTTTGATAGTAGGTTGCTCTCCAACCAACCCCATGCCCATTTGGCAAAGGGGCGTGTTGGAAAGACCGCCTAATACAGAAGGGCAGCAGATTCCAAAGTTATATCTAGAGGGTTGGCACGATGGTTGCAGAACTGGGTTTGGAAGCTATGTAAGTTTATATTATCAGCAGTTTTATGGCTGGACGCAAGACCCTATAAAGGCTCAAAACCAAATCTACTACAAGGGCTGGAAAGATGCTGCCGACTACTGCGGTAGATACATGTGGAGTTATAGGAGAAGGGATTTTATTTAAAAAAGTCATTGCGAAATTGTATTTTTAAACTGGATAATGTTTTGTCGGGCTTTGCCCTCCTTAGCTCATGACGGGTTTTATTGAAATTTTACAGTAATGACAACTTTTACTAAAACTCCTCATCGTTTAAAATTTTTTCCCTAATTTCAGCTATAAAGTGGTTGTAGTAGTGGATGTTGTGCTGGGTTAGAAGCATTGCCCCTAGCATTTCTTTTGCTTTAAATAGATGGTTTAAGTAAGCCGTAGTGTAGTTTTGGCAGGTATTGCAATTACAATTTTCATCCAATGCCCCCCTGCCCTCCCTATATTTGGCATTGTTGATATTAACCGTGCCGTTAGAGGTAAATGCCTGCCCATTTCTGCCAGATCTAGTTGGCAGAACACAATCAAACATATCTACCCCTCTTTTTATGGCTCCTATAATATCATCTGGCTTGCCCACGCCCATTAGGTATCTGGGCTTGTTTTCTGGAATAAATGGAAGGGTAAAGTCTAAAACTTGAAACATAATTTCTTGCCCCTCCCCCACCGCTAGCCCGCCTATTGCCATACCATCAAATTCTAGCTTGTTTAATGCAAGGGCAGATTTCTCTCGCAGATTTTTATAAACGCCCCCCTGCACTATGCCAAACAGCCCATAGCCATCCCTTTCCACAAATGCATCTTTAGATTTCTTTGCCCACTTTAGCGAAAGGCTCATAGAATCTTCTGCCTGTTGCATGGTGGCTGGGTAAGGGGTGCATTCATCAAAAATCATAGTAATATTGCTATCTAACTGTTTTTGAATGTTGATTGAAAGTTCCGGCGTTAGAAAATATTTAGTGCCATCAATGTGCGATTTAAACTCCACCCCATCTTCCTTTAATTTACGAAGATTACTTAAAGACATTACTTGATAACCACCACTATCGGTTAAAATTGGCCTATCCCAGTTCATAAAATTATGTAGCCCGCCAAATTTTTCTATTAAATCGCCACTTGGGCGAAGCATAAGATGGTAGGTATTGCCAAGAATAATTTGCGTTCCCGCCTGTTTCAAATCCTCCACCTTCATTGCCTTTACCGTGCCTTGCGTGCCAACTGGCATAAAGGTAGGGGTTTTAATAATACCGTGCTTGGTTTTTATCTCACCAACTCTGGCGTTAGAAAATTTGTGTTTTTTATGTAAAATAAATGATAAAGCCATGTCCTTAATATAAGCCAAATTTTCATTTGTGCAAATTCGATATAAGATAACAATAGAATATGATGGCACGCCATATAATGGCTGGCAGAGGCAAAAACGCCTTTCCCCTAAACACAAGATTTCCGTGCAGGAGGCGTTAGAAAATGCAATTAGCAAATATTTTAATCAGCAAATAGAACTATATGTTGCTGGTAGAACTGATGTTGGCGTTCACGCAATTGCCCAAGTGGCTCATTTTGATGCAGTTTCTAACGAAAGGGATGAAAATTCAATAGTGCAAGGGATAAATTTTTATCTGCTAAAAGAAAAAATTAGGGTGATTTCTGCTATGCAGGTTGAGGATTCTTTTAACGCCAGAACCTCTGCCACGCAAAGAATATATCATTATCAAATAGTAAACCGCAGGGCAACCCTCGCCTTAGATGAAAACAGGGCTTGGCACATTCCTGAAAAGCTAGATATTCAAGCAATGGTTGATGCTTCAAAATATCTGCTTGGTAAGCATGATTTTTCATCCTTTAGAGCCAAGGATTGCCAAGCAAAACACGCCATTCGCTCTATAGATGAAATTAATTTTTCTATTCCAAAAGAGGGCGAAATACTGGTAGAAATTAAGGCAAAATCATTTTTGCATCACATGGTGCGAAACATTATGGGAACCTTATATTTAGCAGGTAAGGGCAAAATTCCTCCGCAAAAAATAGCAGAAATTCTGCAAGCAAAGGATAGAACCAAAGCTGGAATCACCGCCCCCGCCTGTGGATTGTATTTGGTGGGGGTCATATACTAACAAAACCTATATATTTAGTTGATTTTTTATTTTCACCTACTATAGGTTGTAGATATTGAAAGTAAAAGATATGAAATCGCAACTTATAAAAAAAGATTATAGCCCAGCAGAAATATCGCAAGTTTTCCACCCAGAGTTAGAAAGAATTGCCAATATGGTGGTGGGTAAAAAAATCCCCATTATGAGGCCACTTTTGCCAAGTGCAGATAAGATTATTCCCTATTTAAAGCAAATTGATTCTAACCGCTGGTATTCTAACTTTGGTCCTTTGAATTTACAGCTGGAAGAAAGGCTGGCTAAAATATTTAAGGTTTCAAAAGATAATCTTGTAACCTGCAATTCTGCCACCAGTGGGCTTACTTTAAGTTTACTTGCCTATGAGCTACCTAAAAAATCTTACTGCTTAGTGCCATCTTTTACCTTCACCGCCTCAGTGGCAGCTATTTTGGATGCTGGGCTTACGCCATATTTTATAGATGTAGAAAAAAACTCTATGGCAATAACGCCAGAAATAGCCTTAGATGCTATCAAAAAAATTGGCGGTAATGTCTCTAGCCTTTTGGTGGTTGCCCCATTTGGCTCTTCGCTAAATATGAAAAGTTGGAGCGAGTTTAGCGAAAAAACAGGTATAAAGGTTATAGTAGATGCCGCTAGCTGTTTTGATTCCTTCGCTATAGATAAACAAGCCTTTGCCTGCGAAATTCCCATAATAGTTAGCCTGCACGCCACCAAGCCTTTTGGGGTTGGGGAAGGCGGAATTGTTTACTCTACAGATGATTATATTACTGATAAAATAAGAAAACTTACCAACTTTGGTTTTGGGCATAATAGAATTTCTAACTCAATAGGTTTGAATGCCAAAATTAGTGAATATACGGCAGCAGTTGGCAATGCTGAACTTGATGGCTGGGCAGGTAAAAAAGAGGCGTGGCTAAATTTAAAACTAAGGTTTACAGAAACTCTGCGTGGTTTGGATATTTGGGGTGCAGGAAATAACTTTGCCACCTCTACCCTAAATATTATTTTGCCAGAGGATGGGGAAAGGGATGTAGTTGAACAGGCAATTTTAAACCTAGAAAAAGATGGCATAGAGGCTAGAAAATGGTGGCATTCTGGTTGCCATAATATGCCAGCTTACAATCACCTGCCAAAACTATCCCTTCATAATACAGAAAACCTATGTAAAAGAGTTCTTGGCCTTCCCTTCTGGCTAGGAATGGACGAGATAAATAGAGTTGCAGGCAGTGTTTATAAGGTGATTTAGTTTATTTATTTTTACTCTCATCTTTCTTCACCGCGTCTTTTGGTAAATACAACTTACCAGTAGTGCCACAGTTAGAGAGAATAAGGGAGACAAGAATTAAAAAAATAATTTTTCGCATCTATTTTTTGTGCTTTAAAACTTCTTTTAGTTTTTTCCCAGGGCGGAAGTAGATAACATGCCTTTCTTTTAAATTTAGCTTCTCACCAGTTTTGGGGTTTCTTGCTTGCACCGAATTTCTTTTTCTAACTGAAAAAGAACCAAGCCCTCTTAGCTCTACCCTACCCTTGCCTTTTAGGGTTTTGGCAATTTCATCAAAAATTAAAGTGGTGATAAATTTTATCTCCTCATTGTTCAAATCAGCAAAGTGTGCCTTGATTTTTTTGGTGATTTCAGATTTTAGCATAAGTTATTTTCTTTTAATTTAATTCTACTTAAAATATAACTTCTTGAATTACAAGCTATTTTTTAAATGATTTTTAAAGATAAAATTTCATCTAAATATAAAATCAAATATGCCCAGAAATACGCTATTATTGCAGGTGGCTTGCTTCTGCCCCAAATGCTTTGCCAGCGACTTTTAAAAGAGGGGAAAGATTTTATTGTTATCCCACTTATTTCGCACGCCCAAGAAAAAGATTTTAGTAAATATAAAAGTTTTCCGCACAGTCTAGAAAAAATTGGCGCAATTATAAACTTGCTAAAAAAAGAAAAAATTACCCATGTTGTAATGGCTGGAACCATAAATCGCCCCAATCTAAAAGAGCTAAAGCCAGATGTTAAGGGGCTTATTCTGCTGCTAAAAATTTTGCGTTTAAAAAATAAGGGGGATGATAATTTGCTAAAGGCGATTGGCTTTTTTCTAAAGAAACAGGGCTTTACCCTAATTGGCGTGCAGGATATTATGCCAGAAATTATCGTGCGAAAAAAGGCTGGAACTGAATTTATTGGCAAGGTTAAGCCCGCCAAAAAACATCTAGCAAAGCTCCCCTATTTTATTGAGCTTGCCAAAAAAATAGGTTCTTTTGATATTGGTCAAGCCATAGTGGTTTCAAATGAAAGGGTGCTTTCAGTAGAGGGGGTGGAGGGCACAGATGAAATGATAAAAAGAACTTCCAAATTAATAAAAAAGAAAGATTACCCCATTTTGATTAAGCTAGCCAAGCCTAATCAAGAAGAAAGGATAGACCTGCCTACAATAGGCTTACAAACCCTAGAAAACTGCTTTCAAAGTGGCGTTAAAGGCATTGTTATTGAAGCTGAAAAAACCATCCTATTAGAAAGGCAAGCCTTTATAGACAAGGCAAATGAGCTAAAAATTTTTGTTATGGTGGTTTGACTTTATTAACTATATTTTATAGTTAAAAGTAATAAACTTATCTATTAAAACTATAGCATGTCTGTTGCTGAATTTAAAATATCTTATGATGGTAGTGCTTTAGATAGCCATTTAATGGATGTTAGAGATTTAGCTCCAGCCTTACTTTCAATTGGTCAACTTTTAGAAGCTAGCAACAAAATTGTTAATAAAAACACAAGCCCTATACAATTGAAAGTGAAGGGATTGTTAGCTGGTTCGTTTGAAGTTCAACTTTTTGTTGAAGAGTTTAAAAATATTTTTATCGATACTTTTAGTTTTTTTAAAAGCGAAAATGCCAATTCAATCGCTAATTTGCTGGCTATATTGGGTTTTATAGGAATTCCTAGCGTCTATTCCCTTATATCATTATTTAAAAAAATTAAAGGAAGAAAGTTAGATAAGGTGGAAAAAATTAATAATTCTACAGTTCATATAACTATAGAAAACGAAGTTATAGTAGTTCCAATCTCTCTTATAGAACTTTATTCAAATATAGAAGTAAGAAAATCCATAGAAAAAATTGTGGAGCCTTTAAGTAAGGAAGGAATAGACAAGTTTACCGTTTATAAAAGCGATAATAGTGAGGTGTTTTCCATAAACAAAGAAGAGGTTAATTATTTTAAGTATCCAGAAACAACTACTGAAATAGTAAACCAATATGAAGTTACGGGAGCATATTCGATTATCTCTTTATCTTTTAAAGATGATAATAAGTGGCGTTTAAATGATGGAAGTGGAACTATAAATGTTACAATAACAGATACTTATTTTAAAAAGAGAGTAGATAGCAACGAGGTTTCTTTCTCTAAAGGTGATATTTTAATGTGCAGAATGCTTGTAACGCAAATAAATACAGAAGATGGTTTAAAAAATGAATATGAGTTAAAAGAGGTTATAGAGCATAAAATAGGCTCAAGACAATTAAAACTCTTTTAAATGATAAAACTCCTCATCCACGGTGGCATAGACGGCCCAAAAAATTATCACTATAAAAAGGAAGAAAGGCAGGGGGCTATTAATTCTATTCTAGAAAAATCTTACAAGTTTTTAAAACACAATTCTGCTTTAGATGCGGTTGCCTATGCCGTTCAAATGCTAGAGGATAATCCATTGTTTAATGCCGGCACAGGCTCAGTTATTCAACAAGATGGTAGAATTAGAATGTCTGCCAGTATTATGGATGGAAGCAGATTGAATTTTGCCGGGATAGTAAATATAGAAAATGTAAAAAACCCAGTTGCGGTTGCCAAATTACTACTCAACTTGCCAGATAAGGTTTTGTCTGGGTTGGAAGCAAGCCAATTTGCTATTAAAAATGGCTTTGCATTTTATAATCCTGAAACTGCTGATGCCTTTCAAAACTTTATAAAAAATAAGGGTAAAAAACGCCTTGGCACTGTAGGGGCAGTGGCGTTAGATGAAAAGGGGAATTTATCTGCCTCAACTTCCACTGGAGGCAAGGGCTTTACACTAGCTGGTAGGGTTAGTGATAGCTGCACGGTGGCTGGCAATTACGCCAGTAAATTCGTTGCCCTTTCTTCAACTGGAGTGGGTGAAGATATTGTAAACAACGCCCTTTGTGCCAAAATTGCCTGCAGAGTGGAAGATGGTATGAGCTTAGAAGAGGCAGGAAATCTTGCCATAAAAGAATTGAAGGCAAGCAAATCTTACGCTGGCTTTATTGGCATAGATTCAAAAGGCAATTTTATAGCCAAGGCGGTTAAAAACTATATGTATTTTGGGGCGAAATAATATTTTTTAACCCTTAAAATCCCCATCCTCTTCTTCCTTATCCAAAGGTTCTTCTACTAACAAAAGGCTAACGGCTAGCAGAACTAAAGGGGTGGCAATAAGGGCGAAATAAAAGGCTATTACAAAGGTAAAGCTAAGGCTTAAAATAACTATTAGTATAACTAAAAGGTAAAGGTTTAGGGTGAAATAAAATTGATTATTTTGTTGCATATTTTCCCCTATCAAAAATTATTCAAGTTCAAAAATTGCCTCTACTTCAACAGCAGTATCGCGTGGAAGGGAGTAGCTACCAACTGCAGCCCGCACATGCTTGCCCTTTTCTCCAAATAAATGAACTATTAAATCAGATGCGCCGTTAGCAACGGTTGGGTGTTCTATAAAATCTCCGCCAGAATTTACAAAAACGCCAAGTTTAATGCATCTTTTAACCTTATTTAGATTATCACCCGTAGCCTTGTATAACTGTGCAACAATGTTTTTAGCACATAGTTCAGCTGCCTTTTTGCCATCTTCTAAAGATAAATCTTTTCCAACCTTGCCCTTATATTTTATCTGCCCCTTTTCAACCGCAATTTGCCCAGAAATAAATACTATTTTTCCAGAAACCACAAAGGGAATGTAGTTTGCAACCGGAGCGGTAGCGTTTGCTAAATCTATTGCTAGCTCTTTTGCCTTAATATTGTAATCTTGTGTCATATAAATTATTTGGATTCATAATATTATGAATAGGGAAAAAGTAAAAGCAATTTTTGATATTCTTGCTAATTCCATAAAAAATCCAATAACTGAGCTGGAATTTGTAAATGATTTTACCCTGCTGGTTGCCATTGTTCTTTCGGCACAAAGCACAGATAAGGGGGTGAACAAGGCAACAGCTAAACTTTTTCAAATAGCCAAAACTCCGCAAGAGTTTTTAGATTTAGGCTTAGAGGGTTTAAAGAATCACATAAAAACCATTGGACTATTTAATTCTAAGGCGAAAAACATTATAAAATTGTGCGAAACCTTAGTTCAAGATTATAATGGAAAAGTTCCAAATGATTTTGAAAAGTTAGTATCATTAGCAGGGGTGGGCAGAAAAACCGCCAATGTGTGGCTAAACTGCGTTTATAAGCTCCCCACCATGCCAGTGGATACGCATGTTTTTAGGGTGGCAAATCGCATTGGCTTGGTTAAGGCAAAAAATGTTTTACAAACTGAAATGCAACTTTTAAAAATTATCCCCAAAGAACATCTAATAAACGCTCATCATTATCTAATTTTGCATGGCAGATACACCTGCAAGGCAAGAAAGCCAGATTGCAAAACCTGCGTGATAGAAAGCTATTGCGAGTTTAACGCTAAGACTTGTTAAAGTGTTGCTTAATTTCTTTTATGCTAAGCCTTTGTTTTTGCAGTTCTTTTATTTGTTGGCATCGCCTAACCATAGCATTATCATAAAAACTATAACCAAATTCGCTAGAGTCTGCCACTTCTAGCAAGTTTTGCTCAGTCCAGTAGCGAATGGTAGAAACACTTTCCCCCACCAGTTTTGCCAGTTGCCCAATTTTTAATAGAGTTGCATTTTCTGTTAGATCACTTGCAGGCTCTCCATTTACTGCCTTTAAATATATATCAAGGGAGCGATTAACCGCATTTATAATAATATTATTATAAGCCTCTTTTGAACCGCCCAACTGCGACTTTTCAAGGGCGTTAATGTATTTTAATCTATCGTTATTTCGAATAATAGCTGGAGGGTAGCCAGCCATCATTAATAGCAAATTCATTAGTAGCCTTGCAGTTCTGCCATTACCATCAACAAAAGGGTGAATGGTTACTAAGCGATAATGAGCCTCGCCGGCAAATTCCACAACATTCATATTGTTTTGATTATTTAGCCATAGAAAAAATTCATCCATTAAATCTGGCACCTTGCGAGGGTTTGGCATAACCACAGCTGAACCAGAGATGCGAACGGGAATGCTACGATAATGCCCTGCATTTGCATCATCTATACCATGCAAAATAATTTCATGAATAGAGAGCAGATGCTTTTGTTGAAGCTCACTTGGTTTTTTATTAACAAGGGAGTGAATAAAATCTAATGCCTTGGCGTGGTTATTAGCTTCAAGATGCTCTCTTATAGTTTTTCCACCAATGGTTAAGCCCTTTTCAATTACTACGGCAGTTTCTTTTCTGGTAAGGGTATTGCCCTCAATAGCATTGCTAGTATAGGTAAGCTCTACCTTAAACCACTCCTCTAAATTTTTTAACAAGGCTGAATTTAAAGGCCTAAAGCCATCAAGCCGTTGTTTTTTTTGTGCGAGTAAGAAATAGTTCATATACATAAAGTATAAAGTATCACTTGATACTTTGCAACAAAAAACGCATCGCAATATAGTAAAATTATAACTTGAGTTTATAATTTACTATATATAATGGAAGGTATGAAAGCACTCATCTATCAACCCACCAAAAATGCTATGCAATCTGGCAAACAGGGGAATAATAACTTTTGGGTTATTGAGTATGAGAAAAATGCAAAGGAAGATGGTTTTTATAATGATCCTATAATGGGCTGGGTGGCAAGCAATAATACCAAAAAGCAGGTTCGCTTGAAGTTTTCTACTAAAGAAAAGGCTGTTGATTACGCTCACAAAAACTCTTTAGAGTTTGAAATATCTGAACCAAAACAAAAGAAAATAATTCTTCGCTCTTACGCATCTAACTTCAAATGAAAAGAATTTTACTTTTAAAGGGTGGAAAGTCTAGGGAGAGGGAAATTTCTTATCGCTCCGCCAAGGCGGTTAGTGATAGCCTTAAAAGGCAAGGGCTAAATTTTATAGAGGCAGAGCTTGATCAAAACCTACCAACTATTCTGCAAGAATTCAAGCCGACCGTAGTTTT
This sequence comes from Alphaproteobacteria bacterium, assembly GCA_046302855.1. Lineage (GTDB taxonomy): Bacteria > Pseudomonadota > Alphaproteobacteria > Rickettsiales > UBA8987 > JBKCHH01. The sequence continues at coordinate 4,765 of JBKCHH010000100.1, read as the reverse complement.
TAACGCCACACACGGCACTTATGGTGAAGATGGCAGAGTGCAAGGTTTGCTAGATATTTTAGAAATTCCCTATACCCATTCTTCTCTTCCTGCCTCTGCCTTGGCGATGGATAAGGATAGATGCAAAATAATCCTGCAAAAATATGGCGTAAATTCGGCTAAGGGCGAGGTTCTTTCTATAAAACAAGCACAAACAAAAAAGTTTTCTCTACCCATAATTTTTAAACCAAACAGCGAAGGCTCTAGCTTTGGCATTGAGATTATAAAAAATAATAATGAACTGCAAAATTTTTTGCATCAAAAAAATGAAGAGGAGGTTTTTTTGGTGGAAGAATTTATTGAAGGAAGGGAGCTAACGGTTGGCGTGTTTCAAAACAAGGCGTTAGGAGTGCTTGAAATAAAGCCTAAGCAAGATTTCTATAACTTTACCGCCAAATATACAAGTGGTGGTAGTGAATATATAATGCCAGCCCACATTCCTAAAAACATCTATAAACAGGCGGAAAGCTGGGCAGAAATTGCTCATACAAAAATTGGTTGCAACACCCTGTCTAGAAGCGATTTTATTTATAGTGAAAGCAAGGGGCTTTTCTTTTTAGAAATTAACACACAACCGGGCTTTACCGAAACTTCGCTCATCCCTAAAATGGCGAAATACAACAACATTTCCTTTGATGAACTGGTTTCTACCTTGATAAAAGAGGCGAAGACTTCTTAAAAGTAAAAATTCAAATCAACAGATGTGCTAGCCCTAAGAAGATAAAAAAGGAGCTCATATCGGTAAAGGTGGTTAGAACCACGCTACTGGCAACGGCGGGGTCGAAGCCAAGTCGAACTAAAACCAGTGGCGTGGCAATGCCAAATAAGCCGGCGAAAGAAAGGGCAGCAAACATCGCAAAGCCAAAAATACTGCTAATTTTTATATCACCATAAATAAAATAACTCACTAGAAAAACTAGCACTCCAAAAAAAATACCGTTTAAAAAAGAGCTGATAAATTCCCGCCTTAAAAGCATAAAGGCATTGGCTTTTGAAAGTTCTTTGGTGGCAAAGCCCCTTACGGCCACCGCTAATGATTGCATGCCGGCATTACCGCTCATAGAGGCTATCATAGGCATTAGCACCGCTAAAACAACCACCTTATTTATTTCATCTGCAAACAAGGCCACAATGCTAGCTGCCATTATGGCGGTAAGTAGGTTAATGAACAACCACGGCAGGCGGTGCCTTGCCTTTTGTATGGCGGTATCGTTAATATCGCTTTGCCCTAAACCCACAAAACGCATCATATCTTCTTGGCTTTCTTCTTCGATTACCTCTACTATGTCATTGATATTTACCACGCCTATTAGCTCGTTAGATTCATTTACTACCGGGGCTGCAACTAGGGCGTATTTTTGAAAGTAGAAGGCAACATCTTCCTTATCTGTAAAGGCGGTAAATACTTTTCGCATAGGCTCCATAACATCTTCCACCGTATAATCTGCCTTAGAGCGAATTACCTTGCTGATTGGAATGGTGGCGATGGGGGCATTATTATTATCCACCACAATTATTAAGTAGTAGTAGTCAGATGAGCTTTTGGAGTTTTTTATATAGTTTAATACCTCACCAATTTTCCAATTTTTGGTAACGGAAACAAATTCAGTTTGCATTACCCTGCCTATTGAATCTTTGGGAAAGGAAAGGATTCTAAATAAAGGCTCGCTGATGCTTTTGGGCAGGTTTACCAGTATTTTATTTTGCTCTTCTTTTGAAAGGGCTTTTAGAATATAGACATCATCCCCCACATCCAGCTCAGAAAAAACTAGCTTGAGCGTTTTGGCATCAAGCCCCAACATAATTTTTGCTCTAAAATCTTCTTTAAATTCTAGCAAGAATTTTGGCTTAATTTCGGTGATTATTTGATTTACGAAAAACTCTTTAAAATCATAAGGTAGATGATTTATAAAATCGGCAATATCGGCGGGGTATAGCTTTTGTAGATTGGTGGCGATTGCCAGCTTATCATGCTCTTCTAGCCTTGATTCTTCTGAAAAATTTTCAATATATTTTTCGGTAAGGCCATTTAGTTCGCTAAAAACAATTAGCTTTTCCCTATCTAAAGCCGTATTCCTTCTAGTTGGAATTAATTTTCTATTTAGGGTTAGCATAGAGGGTTTTAGGTAAAGTCATTGCGAGCAGAACGAAGTTATGCGTGGCAATCCAGAAAATAAAATCACAAACTATGGCTTATTAACTGGATTGTCGCGTCGCTTTGCTCCTCGGCTCATGACGGATTTCCTTGTTATTTTTTATATCATTTAGTTATCTTGTATAAAACAATATTCAATAACAAAAAAGCCAACCTACACTTTTAAGATGCAGATTGGCTCTTGAGTTAGAAATTTGTCTAATAGAATGTAACTAAAAACTATTTTTTGTTAACAGATTCTTTTAGTTTTTTACCAGCAACAAATTTTACTACTTTTTTAGCAGGAATTTTTAGTGGAGCACCAGTTCTTGGATTTCTACCAGTTGTGGCTTTTCTTTTAGCAATGTTAAAGCTACCAAAGCCAATTAATTGCACGCCATCGCCACTTACTAAAGAAGCGTGGATAACATCAATAAAAGCATTTAGGAAAGTTGCAGTATCATTTTTAGTTTTGCCAGTTTTAGCAGCAATTTTATCGATTAGTTGTTCTTTATTAGCCATTTTGATCTCCTTTTGTTGTTAAGGTTAGTAGTTATAGAGGTTCACGCTAGATTAGCAAAAATTTAAAATCAAGCACCTTTTTCAAAAAAAGTGAAAAAACTTATAAAAACTGCCAAAAAACAACTATTTTTGTGCAAAAACAAGGCTTAGCTGTTGGTAATTTCTACAATTTTATCTAGAACTGTTCTAGTTTTGCCACTTTCTATTGCCTGCCTTGCCAGGGCTACACCTTCACCAATAGTTGCCACCTTATCCGCCACCACTAAGGCAGCTGCACTGTTTAGTAGCACTATATCTAGGTAAGCATTTCGAATTTGCGATTCTGGGCCAGAGGCTATAATATTGGCAGAAAAATGCTGGTTATGGAGAATTTTTCGCATAGCAGTGGCATTATAAACGGCGTCATCACCGGTTATTAGGGCATCGTTATCAAGCAGTTCAAAACCGTAATCTTGCGGATTTATAGTGAAAGACCTTATAACGCCGTTATTTAGCTCAACTACTTGCGTTGCGGCAGAAAGCGAAATTTCATCCATCCCATCATCACTTGAAACCACCCAAGCCTTTACTGTGCCAAGTGATTTTAATACATTGGCTATGGGTAGAAGCCATTTTTTATCAAACACGCCAATTAACTGCCTTTTAGGTTTAAGTGGATTAATTAAGGGGCCAAGAACATTAAAAATGGTTCTAACGCCAAGCTCCCTTCTAATTGGCATAACATGTTGCATAGAAAAGTGGAATTTGGGAGCCATAAGAAAGCAAAAATACGCCTCCCGCAGGCATTTTAGCAGCTTATCATCACTTGCCTCTAGGTTAATTCCAAGTGCAGAAAACACATCTGCCGAGCCAGATTTTGAAGAAACGGCACGGTTGCCATGTTTTGCAACATAAACGCCACAAGCTGCCACTACCAAACCCACAGTTGAGGAAATATTTAAGGTAAATCTTTTATCGCCACCACTGCCACAAACATCTACCAGTCTATCTCTAACCGCTTCGGGAATTTCAAAAGCCTTAGTTTTTGCCCTTAGAGCCTTTACCGCCCCTAGAAGTTCATCGGTAGTTTCACCCCGAATTGCAAGGGCGGTAAGAATAGACGCCGTTTGCGGAGGCGTTGCCCCACCATTTAATATTACCTGAAATATTCTACCAGCCTCTTCTTCTGATAGCTTTTTATGATGCAAGATTAAATCTTGAATGCACCTTTGAATTTCGTTGGGAGCTTGATTTTGCTGATATTCTACTTTCACTTTTTTTGTGTTTTATATATTTACAACTCTTTTACTTTTAAAGAATAAATGCAAGAGTTTTTTGAGAGAGATTAAAATATTAAAATCTATTTAACAACATTGGCTTGGTATCAATCTCTGGAGTCTTGCCAGAAATTATATCGGCGGTGAGTTTTGCGGTTGCAAGCCCTTGCGTCCACCCCAAAGTGCCATTCCCCGTGGCAAGATATAGATTTCGGATTTTGGTTTTGCCTATAATAGGTAGCCCATCCACGGTGGAAGGGCGTAGGCAAGCCCAAGCATCAGCCTTTTCAATTTCACCTGCCTGCAGAGCATTTTGCCCAAAGTATTTTTTGGATAGTTCTTTTAGATAATCTATTCTGCCTTTAGTAATTTTATAATTATAACCATTAAGCTCCGCCGTGCCAGCCACCCTAATTCTATTATCAAGGCGGGTAAATACCACCTTTTCCTTTTGATCCATTATTGAATAAAGGGGAGATAAATCATCACCCGCCACCTTGTAGGTTATGCTGTATCCCTTCATAGGGTAAACCGGAACCTTAACTCCAACTTTTTTTGCAATTAGGGTGGAAGTAGAACCTGTTGCTATTACTAGGGCATCAGGTGAAAAGGTTTGCTTGTTGGTTTTAATGGAAATTATCTTGCCACCAAACTTGTGGATTGATTCAACCTCTTGCCCAAAAACAAACTTTACGCCACTTTTCTTTATTTTTTTAGCAAGATTCTGGGTGAAGGAAAACATATCGCCAACCTCATCCTTATCATAAACAATGCCACCTACAATTTCTACCTTGCTTTGTTTAAGTGATGGTTC
>JBKCHH010000099.1:0-5436 GCA_046302855.1 Alphaproteobacteria bacterium | reverse complement strand
GTTATTATTTCTAGGTTTTGTTTTAGTTTTGATAATTTCAGGTAGGGAATTTTTCACCATTTTTCAAAGCGGGTGCTTTTCAGAAAAGGGAATTCAAGATGGGCATAATGGAAATTTATGCTTTACCCTTAATTTCAGTTATTTTTTGTTGGTGAATGTTATTCTTATTATTTTTGCCAGCCTTATAGCATTCACCCGTTTTTTTTCTAAAAGAGCCAATTTTTTAAAGCTATTTTTAGTGTTTGTTTTTTCTCTGAGTGTTAGCTTATTTTTGTATCGTCAAAATATCTTATATTTTTCTAAAGAGGTGCAAAACTACGGCTATGAATATGCTACGATAGTTTTTTATCAATTTTTTATTATATCCATAACATTAATATTCTTTAGCCTTTTATTTCAAGCCTTTAGAAGAACTATTTTTTTGGCATATTTGGGGTTGATAGCTATTTTTTCTATTCTACTTGCCCATTTTGGTAGGGAAGGGGGGGAACATTACTATTTGCTAATAGACTATTCTCTAAAAGATATTGCGTATCTGCACCTGTTAATTTTTGCTTTTGGGCTATTGTTTTTTGCCCTATCACTAGAGGTGTTAAGCCACTGGGTAAAAACTGGAAAAATTAGATTACCTAATGGATATAAGTTTGTTCTCCTTACCATTTTTAGCAGTTTACTTATTTTTTCATCTATTTTAGTGGCTAAAATACTTAAACACCAAGATGTTAAACAGGCAAAAAACTATGCTGAAAAATTAATTACTACCATCAATCAATATTATCAAGAAACAGGTAAGTATCCAAAAGAGCTGGATGTTAAAGCCGATAAACCCTTTTTGCTAAAAAATATGGACTATTTAGCCAATATGGAAAATTCTTACTATTTTAGTAACCCAAGTAAGTTTTGTTTAATAATTTTTGAAACGGGGAAAAACAATAAGTATCATTCCATTACCTCTAACCGCGGTTGGCAGAAATCGCATTTCAATAAAGAGCTAAAAGAAAATTTTATGGAAATTTGTGATGAAACCTCACAAGATTTTTTTCAAAAAGCGGTGGAAAGCCACCTAGGTGTGCCTGCACAAGATGATTATTCTGATAAACTATTGCACGAAGCCTTCGGTGGCCAGTTTCGCCCGCAAAGTAACCTTATTTCTAGCCAAGAGTTAGAAAGGGAAATTAGAAAAATGGGGCTACAGGCGGATGATAATGCCGATTTAAATAAAGAGCCTCTGCCTGCAAAAAACACGGAAGAATTAAAAGAATATCTAAAGGTTCTACCAAAGTTCAAAGCCTTACAACAAAGGGCTGCTAATGGCGAAAAGATAGACCCTAAAGAAATAAGTGAAGATAAGGAATTGATGGAATATATAGATAAAATTTCTAAACCAAATTCAGATAATAAATGAAGTTTTTAATAATAATTGCACTGCTTTTCCCCCTAATCGCCAATGCCTATGATTGCCAAAGCGAAAAGATAAAACTTCAAACAAAATTAGTTCAGGCAAAAAAATGTTGGGTGGATGAAGAGTGTGAATATCTGTATCTTGGTTGCCCCCTTGCCCCAAAATACGCCAGCAAAGATTGCTATTTTGACTATATAAGCAAAAACTTTCAACATTATCAGTTAGTTAAAAAACAAATAGCTAAGTTTAACGAAGAGTGCGTAAACTTTAATGATTGCGTGGCAGAAACCTGCAATAAGCCAGAAATAAAAATGATATGTTTAAAAGGTGAATGTAAAAGCCTAACTGAAGGCCTTACAGAACCAATTCCAAAGCCAAATTTAAAACTATTAAATGAGGTTAAAAACTAGACCTCAACTTTTCTGCAATGAAGTCTCTAGCGTTTTTGGTGAATTCTTTTCGTGAAAGCTGGGTGTGCTTTTTATCATAAATTTTAAAGTAAAGATGCACCTCTACCGATAATTTACTAAACAATCTAATCATATGGGGAAGTAGCGAGGCTGTGCCGTGCCAAGCCACTAGGTCTATTTCATCTCCCTTAATTTTCCGCCAATTTATTTTTTTATAAATAATGGCGATTGAACAAAAATTTACCTCACTTTCTTCCACCACACTTATTAGCGAGGTTTTAAAATTAAGCAGTTCTCTACCATTGTTAGTAGTGCCTTCTGGGAAAATATGCACATTTTTGCCGTTTAAAATGTTCCGCAAAATTTCTTTATTATTTTTAATGGAGTTGCGTTTATTAATTCTATCTACAAAAATAGCGTCTGAAATAAAGGCACAAAAGCCAATCAAGGGCCATTTTCTAACCTCTTTTTTGGGGGTAAAGGATAAATTTCTTATAACGCTACCTAATACCATTACATCTAGGTAAGATGAATGGTTAGAAATAAACAGGGTGCTTTTTGGCTTTGATCTTTTAGTAAAGTTTCCGTGAATCTTTATTCTAACCCCAATTATTGCAATAATAACCCTATAGAGTAGTTTTTTTAGATAAATATGAGTGTGGCTACTAATTGGTTTTAAAAAGGTAATGGGGAACAAAAAACCTATTATCGTAATAACAATTAGTATAAGCCTTATGATGCCAAGAAGAAACATTTATGCGAAGGAATATTCAGCCTTATTTTCAGAAACTTGTTTTTCTGCAGTAAATTTATTGCTATATTTTTGTGCTAGATTTCTAGTATCCACAATCATACATACATCAGTAGTATTACATACATTATCGATAATTGCTCCATTGCCAACCATACCACCTATGCGAAGATAGCCCTTAATAAGGGGGGGTAGGGTAACAAATGCTCTTTTTTTATCCTTATCAATTAGTTCTTTTGGTAGTATATCTATATCAGCCTTTATTTTTTCTAAAGGTTTTGGGCAGATTTCTTGTGGTGCTAAGTGGTAATTAAATAGGTAAGATAAAGAAAGCAGATGTTTTTTAGGGTCATTACCCGGTAATGAGGCACAACCAAAAATATAATCTATCCCAAAGGCACTAATATATTCCGCAATACCACGCCATAAAAGCTGGATTACCAAGCCATTTCTGTAGGCTGGATGAACGCAAGACCTACCAACCTCTAAAGCATTGCTAGAATTATTTAACAGGCTTGAAATATCAAATTCAGTTTGAGTATAAAATTGTGAACCGTGGGTTAGATAAGATTTTCTTAAAAAACGATAAGTTCCCACTACTTTTTCTGAACTAACGGCAGATTCATCTATAACTATTAAGTGATCACAATAATAATCGAACTTATCAGCGTCTATTTCTTCAGGTAAATTATTTACGGTATTACCAACCTCTTTTTGCTCCAAAAAGAAAGAGCGGTAGCGGAGTTTTTGCGTTTTTTCTATATCTTCAGGATCATTAGTAAAGCGAAGAGAAAGGTTGCCAACCTTGTATTTGCTAAGATCTGGTAAAATGCGGTCAGACTTCTTCATCAAATAAACTTTTTAAGAATTTGCAAAAAAGCTATAATCAGTTTAATTTTATATAATGCAACAAAAAACTTTTCCGCAAACTATCATAAACGCCGATAACTGGCTCTCCATCTATATTCACTGGCCATATTGTGAGAAAAAATGCCCCTACTGCGATTTTAATTCGCATGTGAGCGATTCTATAAAGCAGGTAGATTGGCAAAGGGCATATTTAACCCAAATAGATGAAAGATTTTCTAAATTAGGTAAGGTAGGTATAAAATCTATATTCTTTGGCGGGGGCACCCCCTCTTTAATGAACGAAGGGATGGTTGGGGCGATATTAGAAAAAATAAATTCTTATACTATTAACGATATTTATCAGGCTGAAATAACCCTAGAGGCAAACCCCTCCAGCGTAGAAAATAAAAAACTTATAGGGTTTAAAAGGGCGGGCGTTAATAGAATTTCGGTCGGCATACAGTCTTTGCAACAAAAGAACTTAGAGTTTCTTGGTAGAAAGCACAATGTTTTACAAGCGAAAGAGGCGATAGAGATAGTGCAAAATAATTTTTCTAACTATTCGCTAGATTTTATTTACGGCTTGCCAAATCAAAGTGAGGAAGATTGGAAGAAAGAATTGCAGGAAATTTTAGAAATTAAAACGCCCCACCTTTCCCTTTATCAATTAACAATAGAAAAGGGCACAGAATTTTATAGTGCTTTTAAAAAAGGGTTGCTTGCTAATTTGAATGAAGAAATGGCACGGAAACTAATGGTTATCACCAATGCTAGTTTAGAAAACAAAGGCTTTATTAATTATGAAATTTCTAACTTTGCAAAAAAGGGGTTTGAATCAAAGCATAATCTAAACTACTGGCAGTTTGGTAGCTATGTGGGAATAGGACCCGGTGCGCACGGCAGAATAAATAAAAATGATAAGCGAACCAGCTATTTAGAATATTCCTCCCCTGAAAAATGGCTTGAACTAGCGTTAAAAAACAAATCCACCTATCAAGAGGTGCTAAAAATGAACCAACAAGAAATTAAGAATGAAATTTTAATCTTTGCCTTAAGAATAGATTTAGGCATTAGCAACAGCCTAACAAAAAAGTTTTTTTCTAAAAGTTATAGAGAGGTTTTTGATGAAAAAAAATTGCACGCAATAGAAAAGGAAGGGCTAATAGTTATGGAAAAAACAAGATTTTTTGTTTCCAAAAAAGGCAGGTTTGTTTTACATTCTATTATAAAATACCTTACCTGATATGATTTTTATTATTGCCATCTACGGTTTAATTTTTGGCAGTTTTGCCACCTGTTTGGTGGAAAGGCTTGGGAATAGTGAGGGTTTTATAAAAAAACCCTCCCACTGCCCCAAATGTAAGCACAGGCTTGGTTTAAAAGATTTAATCCCCATTTTTTCTTATGTTTTTTTAAAAGGCAAGTGCCGGCATTGTAATAAAAAAATTGAAAAGAAATATTTTATTATTGAGCTATTGATGAGTTTTAGCTTTGTTCTAGCTTATAAAATTGCAGGTGAAAATTTAGAGTTTTTTTTAACCTGTGCCTTATTTTTTGTTCTAATCACAGTAATTTTTGTAGATTTAAAATTTATGATTATTCCGCACCTGCTTAATTTTTTATTATTTCTTATAAGCCTAGCCTATTGTTTTTTTTACTATAGCAAAGAAAATGCCATTATAATGCCAGCTATTGGTTTTTTAATAGGTTTTTCTATAAGCAAAGCCTTTGAAAAAATAAGGGGAAAGCAGGGTTTGGGTTTCGGTGATATAATTTTTATTACGGCTGGCTTTCCCTTAATTTTTCCCATTAATATTCCAGTGTTTTTCTTTTTTGCTGGAGTTTTTGGCATAGTATTTAGCCTTGCTTTTAAAGAAAATAAATTTCCCTTTGCCCCCGCCCTGTGCTTTTCTTTGCTAATTTGTTTCTTTATGCAGAAATTTGGCTTAGATCTTGCAAGATTTATTAGTTGACTATTGCCCCCCTTTAACTTAAAAAATATAAGGGATATCTATATATAGTAG
>JBKCHH010000098.1:0-9814 GCA_046302855.1 Alphaproteobacteria bacterium | reverse complement strand
CCAGAATCCACAAAATGCCTAAGGCTATAGCCTATTAGCACAATACTTATCGATACCAAAACTATGCCAATGGTTATAAAAACCAGCTCCTTTTTAAAAGAGAACAAAACTTTAAAGAAGTTTTTTAGTGGATTTGTTTGGGTGGTAGGCATTCCAGGCTGTATTTTTTAATGCTAGATAGCACTATTGCTATGGATTGCTAGTTAATTTTAGTACCAAGGAGCGAAAGCGTATGGTGCAAGTGAGGAGAAAGTTTGAGCTGGTTTTTTTTGGGGGGGGTGTTGCATATATGTCAGAGTTTGGGACACTATTTCATAAAGCAAATTCTTTGGAGGTGGCCTAATTTTATGCCCCCTTGATGTTATTGTAATAATACCTATATTGATTGTGTCTATCTGGTTGCTACATACCTAACAATGCTTAACCAAAGCATCGGGTGGTTTGATGGTGGCCACTGCTCAGGTAGTGTCGTCGCTTCGGCGAATCGGCAAATCGTAGTAGGCGAGCTTCAATTTGAAGCAAGAGAATCGGACACAAGATTAGTGAATAGAGTTTACCACCAGGGTCAGCTAGATGCCAAAAAAGAAAAATTGCAGTCCATACGAACAATTATGTTCAGAAAATTTTTTGCATCATGCATGGCAAAAAATATATGAAAACGGACTGAAATCAGATTCGAATAAAACTCGCGAATCTGTCCGGCTATTCAAAGAGCAAGAACGAGAAAATATCGGCAGAATTTATCGAGCTATCAAGAATAGGCGCACTAAACCAATTTTCGATGGAGCGCATGGCGTTACGGTTGGTGATAAAAAACGCCCAATAGCTTTAGCATCTGTCGAGTGCAGAATTGTTCAAAGAGCTATTTTAGATGTCATTCAGGGCTTACCATCAACTGAAAAATATTTGAATGCACCCGGCAGTTATGGGGCTTTGAAAAGCCAAGACGATAATAAGAAAGGAGTTAAGCCTGCTATACAGGCAGCGATTAGAGCCATCGAAAATGGTGCTGACCATTTTTATCAATCAGACATCAAATCTTTTTTTACGCAAATCCCAAGAAAAGAAGTTATTTCTAAAGTTGCAGAATATGCTGGAGATGACGATTTTGTTAGTATTTTAGATGCGGCTACGAATCTGGAGATAAAAAATATTGATCGCATACCTTTGGAAAGCAGGAGGTTCTTCGACTACAACACTATAGGTACCCCTCAAGGATGCTGCTTATCGCCGCTATTAGGAAATATTTTGCTTTACGATTTCGATGTTGCCATGAATCAAAATGGCATCACTTGCCTTCGATATTTAGATGACTTTATAGTGCTTGGAAAAGGTTGGAAAGCGGTGCGTGAGGCCTTCAATAAAGGGGCGACAATACTCGATGGCTTGGGTTTAAGCGTTTATAAACTTGGTGAGAAAAATACAAAAGCTGTGTCAGGGATTACAAATAGGTTTGATTTTCTTGGTGTTGAAATAGAAGGCAAAAATATAAGGCCAAATAAAGATTCTAGGCAGAGGCTTCTTAAATCTTTGCAAGACATGACAGATGAAACCTTTAAGCAAAAGTTTGATGTTCCCCAAAACAAAGAGCAGTGCGATCATTCATTGATTGCCACCCTTCGTGATATTGACAACAAGGTCAAGGGTTGGGGCAACCAATATTCTTTCTGCAATGAAGAAGCGATCTTGGGAAACATGGATGAAGAAATAGATAAGATAATCCGTGCTTATTTAGGGCGATATTCAGGGGTAAGGGCGAAATTAGATAAGAAATCAAAACGGCGATTATTTGGCGTTCATCTTGTCGCCGAAAGTAAGAAAGACCCAATCGTTTGGTCAAATTAGCTCTATAATTATAATGCCTGCAACGAAGAAGATCTGTGATGTTGTTAGAACCGCTCATCTATTTGATTTGCCTAATTTTTACCCAATTTTATAAGAAATATCTATCAAAAAAATATAATAAAATCAGCAATCCACTCAGTTTACCTTTCATTGACAATAATCAAAACTCAATATAGGAAAAATCTAAAAAATTGAACAAATGAAAAACAACAAAAAATTCTTTGAAGAAAGCGTTTATGAAGCAGACCCTATAATAGCCGGTGCCATAAAGCATGAGCTTGCCCGCCAGCAAAACCAAATAGAGCTTATTGCTTCTGAAAATATTACCTCAAGAGCGGTTCTTTCTGCGCAAGGTTCAGTATTTACTAATAAGTATGCGGAAGGTTATCCCGGAAAAAGATACTATGGTGGGTGCGAATTTGCAGATGTTATAGAGCAAACCGCTATCGATAGGCTAAAAGAATTATATAATTGCAATTACGCCAATGTTCAGCCAAATTCAGGCTCACAGGCAAATCAAGGCGTTTTTACCGCCCTTATTAAACCGGGCGATACTATTTTGGGGCAAGCATTAGAGGCAGGCGGGCATTTAACGCACGGGGCAAAGGCAAACCAAAGTGGAAAATGGTTTAACGCAATTTCTTACGGGGTAAAAAAAGATTCCTCTCTACTAGATTACGCTCAAATTGAAGAGCTTGCCCACAAACACAAGCCAAAATTAATTATCGCTGGCTTTTCTGCCTATCCAAGAATTGTCGATTGGAAAAGAATTTCAGAAATTGCCAAAAGTGTTGGAGCATTTTTTATGGTAGATATGGCGCATATTGCAGGCCTTGTTGCAGGTGGGGCTTACCCAAGCCCAGTGCCTTATGCAGATGTGGTAACTTCAACCACTCATAAAACACTAAGGGGGCCAAGGGGTGGAATAATTATTTCTGCCTTTGGTGAAAAGGTGGTTAGAAAAACCCTGGAAGGTAAAGATATAACCCTATCACAAGCAATAAATTCAGCCGTTTTCCCCGGCATTCAAGGTGGGCCTTTAGTTCATGTAATTGCAGCTAAAGCAGTTTCATTCAAAGAAGCGCTTGAGCCTGAATTTAAAACCTATGCACAGCAGGTAATAAAAAATGCTAGAGTTCTTGCCAAAACCCTAATTGAAAGGGGGGTTGATATTATAACTGGTGGCACAGATAACCACATAGTGCTAGTAGATTTACGCCCCAAAGGCTTAACTGGAAAGCTAGCAGAACATTCGCTTGAAATGGCGGGGCTAACTTGCAATAAAAATGCTATTCCTTTTGACCCAGAAAAGCCAACAATAACTTCTGGCATTCGCCTTGGCACGCCGGCTGGAACAACTAGGGGATTCAAAGAAAAAGAATTTGAATATATTGGCAATTTAATTGGCGATGTGTTTGATGGGCTTGCCAAAAACAAAGAAAATAATTCGGCAGTAGAGAAAAAAATACATCAAAAAGTTGTGGAACTTTGTAAAAACTTCCCTATATATACTGATGTATAACAATGTAAGTTTATGAAATGTCCTTTTTGCGGATATGACGATACTCAGGTAAGGGATTCTAGGCCTTCAGAAGATGGTATTTCCATTCGTAGAAGAAGGCATTGCACTAGTTGCGATGCTAGGTTTACCACTTATGAGAGGGTTCAGCTAAAAGAATTAAATGTGGTGAAGAAAGATGGCTCTAAAGATGTGTTCGATAGGGAAAAAATTGCTCAATCACTAATAATTGCCACTAGAAAAAGAAATGTGCAGGAAGAAGAGCTAGAAAAAACCGTAAATAATATTGTTCGCGAGCTAGAGCAAGAGGCGGTAAGTGGCGAGGTTCCAACCAAGCTAATTGGTGAAAAGGTGATGAAGTATCTGTTGGCCATTGATAAGGTTGCCTACATTCGCTTTGCCTCGGTTTACAAAGATTTTGCCACTCCGCAAGATTTTCAAGATTTTATTAGGGCTATTGATAGTAATTAGATTTGTTTGTATAAAGGGTTAAACTTGAAAATTCGTCATTGCGATGAGCCAAAATTTATTTTGGGCGAAGAAGCAATCCATAAACAAGGTAGGGCTTGAGTATCAGATATTTTTTCAAGAAAAGCCATTTTTCTGGATTGCCGCGTCGGGCAGAGCCCTCCTCGCAATGACGGCTAATGCTCTACAATAATGAAATTTCTACATTTAAAAATCCATTCCTCCTATTCCCTTTCACAAGGGGAGGTTAGAATTGAAGATTTGGTTGAATTTGCGGTTGAAAACAAAATTCCAGCCCTTGCTATTGCTGATGAGGGCAATTTATTTGGTGCTTTAGAATTTGCTCTTGAGGCAAAAAAACAAGGTATTCAGCCAATTATAGGGGTTTGCCTTATGGTGAGTAGTTTATTTGATGGTAAGGCGATTGAGGGTAAAATTCAGCTAATTGCAAAAAATGAGCAGGGTTATAAAAACCTGCTAAAGTTGGTGAGCAAATCTTTTTTGAATTCCTCCACCCCGCATAAACCGTCCATAGATTTAAAGGATTTAAGCGAAAATAGGGCTGGGTTAATTTTGTTAAGCGGTGGCGAATCGGTGGGGCTTATTCCAATTCTATTAAAGCAAAATCTTCACACTACGGCGGTGGAGTTAACAAAATATTTAACAAGTATTTTTGGTAATGATTTTTACCTTGAAATTCAAAGGTTTAATTTGAACAATGATGAAAAAACGCAAGGGCAAATTAAAGAAATTGCTATTGAGCAAAATATTGCACTAGTTGCAACTAATGAGGTCTATTATTTATATAGCGACCTTTTCCCCTCGCACGATGCCCTGCTATGTATTGCTAACGGGGCTTATTTGGCACAGGATGAGAGGGCAAAGTCTAACCCAGAATATTATTTTAAAAGCGAAGATGAAATGGCAAGCCTGTTTGCAGATGTTCCTGAAGCATTAGAAAATACCATAAATATTGCCAAAAAATGCTCCTTTTTTCCAAAGGAATCTAACCCAGCCCTGCCAAAATTTAGTGATAATGAGGAGGCGGAAATTAAGCAAATAGCTCTTAAGGGGCTAGAAAAAAGGCTAAGCCAAGAAAATATCTTAGAGGCAGAAATTTATCATCAAAGGTTAGAATATGAATTAGCGGTTATTACAAAAATGAACTTTTCAGGCTATTTTTTAATAGTATCTGATTTTGTAAAGTTTGCTAAAAACAATGATATTCCAGTTGGCCCCGGTAGAGGTTCAGGGGCTGGCTCTTTAGTGGCTTGGGTGCTAGAAATCACCGAGCTTAACCCCATAAAATACGGGCTTATCTTCGAGCGGTTTTTGAACCCTGATAGAATCTCCATGCCAGATTTTGATATAGACTTCTGCCAAGATAGACGGGAAGAAATTATCACCTATGTAGCAAACAAATATGGCTATGATAAGGTTGCCCACATTATAACTTTCGGTAAATTGCAAGCCAGAGCCGTTTTGCGGGATGTTGGCAGGGTTTTACAAATTCCACTCTCTCAAGTGGACAAAATTTGTAAAATGGTTCCCTTTAACCCCATAGATCCAATTACCCTAGAAAAGGCAGTGGAGATGGATCCAAAACTGCAAGAGGCAATGGTTAGTGATAATGAAATTAAAAGGTTAATCGAAATTGCCTTAAAGCTAGAGGGGTTAAATCGTCACGCCTCCACCCATGCAGCAGGCATTGTTATAGGCTGTAAACCATTAGAAGAGATAGTGCCACTTTATAGGGATGAGGGAGCAAATTTGCCAATCACCCAGTTTTCCATGAAATATGCCGAACTGGCAGGGCTGGTAAAGTTTGACTTTTTGGGGCTTAAAACCCTCACCATGATTAAAAATACTTGCGATGTTATTTTTAAAACTAGGGCGGAGAAAATTAACATAAATACCATCCCCTTAAATGATAAAAAAACCTTCGCTATGCTAGCAGAAGGCAAGGGAACTGGCGTGTTCCAAATGGAATCTTCTGGCATGAAAGAGGTTTTAAGAAAAATGAAGCCAGATTCCATAGAAGATATTATCGCCCTTATTTCGCTATATAGACCGGGTCCTATGGAAAATATTCCATCCTACATTTTAAGAAAGCACGGCAAAGAAAAACCAGATTATATTTTACCCCAGCTAGAGGCAGTTTTAAAAGAAACTTACGGCGTAATTATCTATCAAGAACAGGTGATGGAAATTGCCAAAATTGTTGCCGGCTACAGCCTTGCCGAGGCAGACATTCTAAGGCGGGCAATGGGTAAAAAAAATAAAGATGAAATGGATAAGCAAAGAAGTAAATTTATAGAAGGGTGCAAAATTAATAATATCGATAAAGAAAAGGCCACCTATATATTTGATCTGCTTGCCAAATTTGCAGGCTACGGCTTTAATAAATCGCACGCTGCCTGCTATGCTTTAATTGGTTATCAAACCGCCTATCTAAAGGCAAATTACCCTACCGAATTTTTCTCTGCCCTAATGAATATGGATATTGGCGATACTGATAAGCTATGTATGTATGTGGCTGAGGTAAAAAAGCTAAATATAGAGATACTTTCCCCTGATATTAACTTTTCCGAAGCCCATTTTGCAGTAGAAGATAACAAAATTCGCTACGGTCTAAAGGCAATTAAAAGTGTGGGAGAAAAGGCGATTGAAGAAATTATTAAAATCCGCACCGAAAATTCTAGCTTTAAAAGCCTAGATGAAATGTTAAAGAAAATAAACCACGCTAATTTAAATAAAAGAATGCTAGAAGCCCTTTGCAAGGCAGGGGCTTTTGATTCTATAATCGAAAAAGAAAAAACGCTAAATAGAAGGCGAATATTTGAAAATTCCACTCACATTGTAAAATATCTGCAAGAAAAAGAAAGTGAGGGCAATAAAAAACAAGCCAGCCTTTTTGGTGAAAACTCTAGTGATTCTAATGTAATATTCCTAAATGATTATAGAGAGTGGGAAGAAGAGCTAAAGCTAGCCTATGAGGCAGAAGCGGTTGGCTTTTATTTAAATTCTCACCCCATTTCAAAATTTCAAAATGAGTTCAAAAACCTAAATATAAAACTAATTGCCGATGTTGAAGAGCTAGAAAATACCGAGAATAGTTTGCTAAAAATATCTGGCGTGGTGCAAAAGGCGGTGCATCGCTTTTCTGGCGATAAAAGATTTTCTTACCTTTATATTTCAGACCCAAGTGGCTTTACCGAAATTTCTTTATTTAACAACCAGTTAATTAATAATTCTAGTGAAATGATAGAAAGCAAGCAACCCCTTTATTTTCTAACTGAATTTAAAAAAGATGAAGGCGGTAGCCGAATTATCGCCAAGGAAATTAAATATCTGGAAGAGTTTTTAAATAATCAAAAAAGAACCATCGCGTTAAAAATAGAAAATTTTGATGATTTCGCTAAGATAAAATCACTATTAATTGCCAAGAAAGAAAGCAAGTTTGCTCAAAAAACCGAACTGCTATTTCAGTTTAAAATTAACGATGTTGCCTTTGAATTTGTTGAGCAGAACTTGGATAAGAAATATGATTTTTCTATTTCTAACATTAATAGTTTGAAGAGTGTTTTGGGGGAGGCTTTGGGCGAAAATACTTTTTCTTGAAATTGCTTAATAAAAAATATAACAAGGGCATATAAAAAATAGGGCTTATGAAAAACACTGAAAAACTTATCGAAAGATTTTTATTTGCCTCTAGATGGATAATGGCTCCCTTTTATTTGGGGCTAGTGCTGGCTTTAATTGTTCTACTTTATTCCTTTACTAGTGAACTGCTGATTTTAATTGGCAAGCTGCCAAATATCACCCAAAATGATGCGGTTTTGGGGGTTTTATCCCTAATTGATTTATCACTAGCTGGAAATCTATTGTTGATTGTAATTTTTTCTGGCTATGAAATTTTTGTTTCCAAACTGGATATTGGCGATCACAAAGACCAGCCAGAATGGAAAGGCACGCTAGACTTTTCTGCCATGAAGCTAAAGCTAATAGCCTCTATAGTTGCCATTTCAGGAATTCATCTTTTAAAGGTATTTATGGATGTGGATAAGGTTTCTGATAATCAAATAAAATGGATGGTTATAATCCACTTAGTATTTGTATTTTCTGGCGTTATGCTTGCCCTTATGGATAAAATAACCGCTGGGCTAAAGGTGAAGAAGTAGTTTGTTATACCAATTATCATAAATAAAAAAACCCGTCATGAGCTGAGGAGCATGGCCGAAGCCTTAGCGTAGGCGGGCGACGTGGCAATCCACAAAAATGTCTTTTCTTGAAAAAATATTTGAGACCAAAGCTCTGCCTTGCTTATTGATTGATTCGTCGCTTCGCTTCTTAAGTCTCATTACGATTCACTATAACTGCCAAGTTATTTTAGATTATTAGTATTACCTACTTCTTCTCAATAACCAGCACTTGGTTCAACGCATTGATTACAGAGGCTATGCGGATGGAATGTTGAATGGTGGTTTTAGAAATACCGTGTTTTTCAAGCTCACCCACATGCGCCTTTACGCACCCAGCACAGCCTTCAACGGCAGAAACTGCTAGAGCATAAATTTCAAAATCAACCTTATCAACCCCCGGTTTTAGCAAAAAATTCATCCGCAAGTTGGCTGGCAGTTTTTGATATTCATCATCCTTTACCAAGCCCAAAAAGCGGTAATAGATATTATTCATACCCATTATAGTGGCAGCCCCTTTAGCGGCAGTTATATCCACCTCTTCTAACTTGCCCTCAACTTCTTGCTCTAAATGATTAATTAAGGTTTTGTTTTTTGTGGCGTAAGCAGAAGCAAGGGCCGTTGCCAGAATCTGCTTTGCATTTAAGCTAGAACCTTGCGTAGCAGATAAAACGCTACTAACATTTAGCTTTATATCCTTAGCATATTCTGGCAGGGATTCTCTTAAAGTTTCTATTGTCATAAGTGTATTTAAGCTACTTTTAAGGTTTCACCGCCCACATCACGATTGCAAGCACATAGTTCATCTGTTTGCAAAGCGTCTAGAATGCGAAGGGTTTCTTCAGGATTTCTACCAACTTTCAAATCATTTACTGAAACATGGCGGATAATACCTTCAGGGTCCACAATAAAGGTTGCCCTTTGTGCCACCTTGGCATTATGGTCTAAAATTCCAAGTTCCCTAGATAAATCGCCACCCACATCGGCAATCATTGGCATTTTTAGTTGGTTTAAATCTTTATTATGTTGACGCCAAGCTAGGTGAACAAATTCAGAATCAGTAGAGCCACCAATTAACTGGGTATCTCTATCTTGAAACTCATTGTATAAATCGTCATATGCCTTAATTTCAGTTGGGCAAACAAAGGTAAAGTCTTTTGGCCAGAAGAACACAACCAACCATTTATTTTTATAAGTGGTGTTGGAAATTTTCTTGAAAGCATTTTTTATATCAAGCCCCACGGTGGCTTGCAAATCGAAATGTGGAAATTTTTCGCCTACTCCTAACATAATTTTCTCCTTTTTTGTTAAGTTATAAAACCTATATAGTTATATAAGAGAAATAAAACAAGATGTCCCATAAAAAAATTCATCAAAAAATATTATTATTGTTGATTGTATTATTGCTCCCCAATTTTGCCCTTGCCATCTGTGCTAAGGGGATAAAAGATTGCCGTAATTTAAAAGATAGTTCCGCTAAATATCAACAATGTTTAAAAGATGTCTGCGAACCAAAAGTAAGCAGTTCTAACAATGAATGTAGCTTTGGCAAAAATAGGTGCGAAAGGTTAAGTGGTAATCCAAATTATAAGCTATGCGTGCAAGATAGTTGCAATCAGTTAGCAAATGGCAAGGTTCCCTGCTCTAATGGCAAAACACAATGTAGAAATTATGGGAAGAGTTTTAATGATTGTATAAAAATTAACAAATGCCCTAATCAAAGCTGTAAAGCCTGTAGTTTGCAGGCTAAAAACTACTGGATTTGCATGGGTGAGCAGTGTAT
>JBKCHH010000097.1:0-4175 GCA_046302855.1 Alphaproteobacteria bacterium | reverse complement strand
GACCAGAGGCAGGCGAGGAAAATATCCCCTCTTCAATTAACAAGGTGGCGAAGTTGTTTTTTATTTCGTCCTTTAAATCTCTAATTAATGCTTGCGATTTTGGCAAAAGATAAATGGAAAGGCAGTAGCAAAAAAGCGTGGCAATAAAGGCAATAAACAAAATGGGGGAAATTATCTGCCTATCGCTAAGCCCGCTTGCTTTAAAAATTGTCAGCTCACTTTCAAAAAATAGCTTATTTAAAGAAAATATAATGGCAATGTAAAGAGCTACAGGTATGGCTATCCAAAAGATGGATGGGGTAATTAATAAGCAAAAATAAAGAAAAGTGCCAAAGCCCAAACCCTTGTTTACAATCAAATCAATAAACTTTAGTGATTGCGAAAGTAAAGCAATCCCCACAATGGTTAGGCATATTAGCAAAAAAGGGCTTACTACCCTTTTCATTAGATAGATTTTATATTCCTGCATTTGAATTATTATCCTAGATAAAAATTCCCTTCCTTATACTGCCTTATAGTAAAGCGAACTAGAACAGATATAACCGTGGCGAGTGGCAGGGCAATTAAAATTCCGGTAAAGCCAAACATTACCCCCCCTGCAAATACGGCAAAAATTATCCATACTGGATGCAAGCCAACCTTTTTTCCAATTAGCTTTGGCGTCAAATAATAGCTTTCTATTATTTGAGCAAAAACAAAAATTCCCGCCGTAATTGCAATTTGAACAAAATCGCCAAATTGGAAGATGGAAATAATTAAGGCTAAAATCAATCCTATAGCAAAGCCCACATAGGGGATAAAAGAAAATAAGCCAGTTAATAATCCCACTAACAAGCCATATTGCAAGCCGTGCAAAGTAAGTGTAACTGCGTAATAAAAGGCAAGTATTAAACATACATTGCTTTGGCCACGCAAAAAGCCAGATAGATTATTTTCTACCTCTTTACTTAAATCTAGCGTTACGGCTAAATATTTTCTTGGAATTAAACTTTTGATGTTGGTAACAAAACTTGGCCAATCTTTCATTACATAAAAGGTAACGATTGGAGTTACAAACAAAAGAGAGAGGAAATTTAAAATAGAAGTGCCAGAAAAAATAATTTTATTTAGTAAATTGCCCATAAAATATACTAAATCACCCGAATAGTTATTAACTAGGCTTGAGAGCTTTTCTTTTGCATCTATTGGCTTATCTGCACTGTTAAAAATTTTTATTTCATTTAAAAACTTTTGAATAGAAGGGGTGGCAATGTTTCTGACCTTTTCTACATAGGCTGGAACATCCCTTAGTAAGGCAACCAACTGTTCGAAAATAGAGGGGATAATTAAAATTACGCCAATTAATATTAGTAGGGTTAAAAACGAGGTTATAAGGGCAGAGGCAGTTACTCTTTTGATGTTATTTTTTTCTAAACGGTTTACAAGAGGGTTTAGCAGATAGCTAAAGAATATACCCACCACAAATGGAAATAAAATTTCTGCCACTGAATAGAAAAACAACAAAAAAATTGCAAAAACCGCAAGCCAAAAAAGTTTTGAGTTTTTTAGAGTTAAATTTCCTGTCTGCATAGTTTTATTATTTAATGATATTTTGAATACTAGATTTTAAAAAATAATCAAAGTTAATTTGTGGGGGGCGGAACTAGAAAACTATTTTATATTGGAAAGCCCTAGTTGAGTAGCTATTTTTTGTAAGCGTGTATCTTCCGTCCAAAGTGTTGCCTTGCTTAGTTTAGCAGAGGCAAGAAGATGCGTATCTATATAGCCTATTCCAACGCCATTTAACGAATTTTGCTTAATATATTTTAGCACTTCATCATTATCTGCTAAGGTGGCACTTGGTAAATCAGTTAAAAATTGTAATATAGCATCCCTTTGTTTTAAATTTCCTAGTGCAAGCTCTCCTATTACGAAAGGATGGGTAAGCACTTGACCTTCGATAAGTAAAGATTTTAGCTGGACATCATCGCTTCGCAAATGATTAATCCACACAGAAGTATCCACTAAAATCATGCTAATTATTTCTTTATGGGGCGACGGCGTGGTGGTGTTTTTAACTTTGGCTCACTGCCACCCAGCAAAGCAAGCCTACTAGCACTTTCACGAGCAATTAATGCCTTAAGAGCTTCATGAATTAAAGATGATTTTTCTTTAATTCCCGTAAAGGCAAAGGCTTTTTTCATAAGGTTGTCATCAAGGGCTACTGTAGTTCTCATATTTACCTTTTGTTTGTAGGCACAATAATAGCATCAAATGATGCTATTATCAATGCTTATTTTACGCAAAAGCCACTTTTACCCTACTGAAAATCAAAGGCTTTTAGCCTAAAATCAACGCCGAATTTGGTGGAGGGGCGAATGTCTCTATCGTTAAAGTTTTCACGCGTTACATAGGTGTTTATAATAACGCAATCATTTTTATAGGTAAGGTTAGAGCCAGCACTTATTAGTTTATTTTGCTCTCCAAATTCATTATTGCTATTTAGAGCAATGTTCCAGTTTTCATTAATTTGATAACCAAGCCCAGATAAAAGCTGGTTGGTGTTTGGCTCGCCGTTAATTTGATCAATTAAGGTGTAGGTTAGGTTAATAGTAAAGGGTTTTGGGTTAAGGGTGGTTTCAAACTCGTTTTTTCTTAAGACCAAATCTTTATCCATTCTAAAGCGATAGGCAAAATCTGGAATATATTTATTATCAACTCTAAGCCTGCCCACAATGTGAGAAAACTTCTCATCTAAGCCAGAGCCTTGCTTTAAGTTGGTATTTTCTTTTGGGCGATAAATTTGGGCAAGTAAGAAATCATATCGCCCAAGTTTATCATCTGTATAGGTAGAATCCATACCATAGGCAAGTCTTAAACCCTCATCCACCACATCTATGCCCGTATAATAGTTATCTGAAAACACATTGATGTCTGAAATTTCGGTTACCTCACTATCTTCATTGGGAATGGCTTTTTTATTCACGCCAAAGGATGAAACAACCGTTTTAATAATGGGCTTAATAAGCAGGCTGGATGTTTGAAACATTTTTATTAAGGGATATTCCCAGCCAAGTGAAAGCTGTGGAATTACTCTAGTAATAAGATCATCTTGGGTAGAATTTGCCGGCAAATCACTTAGCGAATATATATCTGTTCTAATGGAGGCATTTGCTTTTAATAACTGCCCAGAACTTAAATATAGGGGAATTGAATAACCAATTTTATCAGATGTTCTTAAGTAATCTTGCCCCTCCGTTCTGTTTAATGAGGTAATGCTTAAGTTATTAAAAAATGTGCCACCGTTTTTATCTTTTAGAATTTCATTATCTAAATTGATAAGGGGTAGAATATAAGGGGTTTGCCCCTGTTTGTTGGTAGGTTCCAACCCTTGAAAGAAAATGGTTTTTGCGCTTAAATAGGCGTTGTCAAAAAACTTTTCCACCTCCCCTTTTGAAGTAAGTAGAGTATTTTGGTCTATACCATACAGGCTTAGATAGGTATCATCAGAGGCTCTATAAACATTAAACTTGGCATTGGTGCGATAATCTGGCAGGGCAAAATTGCCATCCGCATTAATATGACCCCTAAATTTTGTATCAACCTTTCTGCCAGTTGAATCCTTAATATCTGGATTGGTGGCAGAACCTGTAATATTGTAATTCCCGTATTCCGTTAAATGACGAAAGGTGGATGAAATTTGTGGAGCAGTTTCTGTATAATAGGTTGGGGTTAGGGTTAAATCATAATTTGGGGCAAGGTTTAGGTATAATGGTTGCGAATAGGTATAACCTAATGCCTTTGAGTGAGAAAATTTTGGTGTTAAAAGCCCAGTTTTCCTTTCCGATAGGTTGGTATTGTGGGTAATATAGGGAATATATAAAACTGGCACGCCATAGATATTTAGCCTTGTATTATAGTGGGTTAGCGAAAAATCCTTTTCATTTATATTAGTTTTTGTGGAGCGGAGTTGCCAAAAGGGCAAAACTTTTCTGCCATTATCGCAAATTTTGCACGGGGTAAAGGTGCCGTTATAGACAGAAATCTTATCATCCTCTTTCTTCACTGCCCTTTCACCAAATACATTGCCACCCTTTTCTAGCTTTACTCTTAGGTGATTAATCTCACCCCTATCTAGCGTATCATTAATAGTTGCCTTATCGGCATAGTAGATGTTTTTAAATTCATCTACTAGC
>JBKCHH010000096.1:0-3186 GCA_046302855.1 Alphaproteobacteria bacterium | reverse complement strand
GCCGCGTTTGGCTTAACGAGGATGATTAGCGCGCCTACGCCGAGGTTCCCGGCGCTGTCCCGAACGATGACGCGGTAGCACTCGGAGCCTGTGACGGTCGCAGCCGTAGTCAGCGCTGCCGGATTACTAATCTCTAGAACGTTACCAGATATAGAAAGAGTAGAATTTTGTAACTGCGCTGTAGGTATAACTCTATAATAATATGGTGCTGTACCATTTGTGGGTGTGCTTAGTGTGATAGATGCTGTGACACTCGTTCCGGCAAGTGCCTCGATCTGTGTGGGTACATCAAGCCAGACGCTCACTGGTGAGGGTCCGACCGGAGTCGGACCTCCCGATGCTCCAGTGTCGGGGTTAAATGCCGGAACGATTGGCATTAGCTCAATTCCTCACAGCTTCCAAGTGATGCAGGACTGCGCGAAATCTGCGGTGCCTGCATCCAGCTTGGCGAAGAGGTACAGCGAGGTCGTGTTCAGAAGAGCACCAAACACGGGGATGCCCACGCTCACTGCGATGCAGCCCGAGTCCGTGGTAGTGATGCCAGTGGCGATGTCGGCCTCGACATCGGGCATGACCGTGAAGTCGCCATCGGCATCAAGGCAGAGCCGAATGGTGCATGTAGCGGCGCCGCCTGCGATGTTCTCGAGCCGCACATGAATCGACTCTACCCAGCCGCGAAACGGGGCAGCGGGGTTCGGCTGAAGCGCGGTCATGTCATGCACATGAACGTCGGCCGCAGCGAACGCGGTGCCGAGTGCCGGGGCAGGCGATGGAGCCTGGAACGAGTCCGAGATCGCGAACGAGGTGTGTGCAGGCATCAAGCTCTCCTGTGGGGCAAACATACCCCGCGAGTTTATGGAGTGGGGCGCACTTGCTCAACAGCCTTAGCTGTGGGTTTCTCGATAGTCTCGGCGCCGAGGAACCAGAGGATGCCCTCGCCAACGCCCTCTTCCAGCCCGGTCCCTGCGCTTCGCGCGAGCGTGAGCGCACGGTCTGCCAGAGGTACAGCCTCTAGAGACTTAATGTTCTGGCGACCCTGTTTCGACGGCTTTACTAAGTAGTAAACGTCAGTGGTAGTGCCATCAGGAAGTGTAGCCTTATCGCTGAAGATGAAAGCACCCGGCTGCTCTGGAGGCTTTACAGCCCAGCGCAGCGATGACTTATCGCCGGGATCATAGGCCAGTTCTTTAGGCGGCTTTACAGCATCAGGCGCCAGAAGGCGTAGCACGGCGTCCTGAGTGCCCGTGGTCCTGTCGGGATCGAGTGCCTTTGCCAGCGCGAGAAGGGCCATGTAGGTCTGGTCAATGGAGGGGCCTCCAGGCCCGCGCTTCTTAGTCTGCACGGTTGCTGAAGGCGCCTCGCCAGTCAGGCCCGCGCTGAAGAGCGCCATGCTCTCAGCCACTTCATCAAGCGCATCCTGACTACCTTCCAGCGCGAGGTTGATGACGCCCTTGTCAAAGAGCGCGGTCACTACGTCATCCGCGGCACCTACCGTCTGCGAAAGCCCGATGACTGCCTCGACAGGGGCGAGGTACGGGGCTGAAGGGCCGAGAATGTCAACGGGCTCACCTAGAACAGTGTCCGTCAGTTTCGCAGGAATAAGCAGGTTCCTGACCGGGGCATCACCCGTCAGTCCCTCGGGATCACTGATCCGCTGCTGTTCGCGCAGTAGCCGGAGGTACTTCGAGTAGGCCGCGGGGTTCTTAGCCACGCGGTCTACGAACTCAGCGCCAGCGGCCATAGAGCTAATGGCACCCGCCCAGTAGGGGGCGAGCGCCTGAATGATTGGCTCATCCTGGGAGCCGTAGTCGAACTGCGACCTGCGCGCGAGAGTCATCGCAGCTTCAGGAGACTCACCCTGCTGAAGCGCCTTCACAAACACGCCGCGCCTGTAGGCTTCCTCGATTGCTGAGGCGGTGGCGAAGGCGTAGGGTCTACCCACCACCAGATCAAGCGCCTTACCTTTAGCAGTTGATGCGGCTGACCGGAGGATGTCAGAGGTGAGGTTGCCCAGCCGCTCGACATCCATGCGGGTCGGGCCGAAGCCTCCCAGGTCATCAATCATGGTCTGGAGGCTCTTCGGATCGAGGTAGCCAAAGGGTGTAGCTACCCCTGAGAACTCGCTTCCGATCGGCAGTCCCCTGTACCGGGTAGTCAGGTATGCGCGAATGGGGGCTGCGAGGCTTTCACCCGCGAGAAGTTTGGCCTCAGCCAGAACAGGGATGCGCACTTTGGCGGCGATGTTGCGGTTCACCGTTGCCAGCCGCTCGAGCCCCTTCTGGACATCAAGCCCGATGCCCGCAGCGCGGGTCGGGATCGACTCCATAGTTCTGAACAGATCTTCAGCACCATTTTCGAAGAACTTGAACTCCTGCTCAGAGACGGGCTTGCCCTTAATGGCGAGGGTGGGCACTGGGGCGTCGGGGTACAGGCGCGCGTAGTCTACACGCGCCTGCTTACTTACACGCTTTCTTACACCTTCTTCTAGAATTATCTTGACAGTATTAGCTGCAAAGTTTGGCCTGACTAAAGAACGAGGAATAACATCAGCCTCAATTAATGAGTCATAGAACTTGTTGGCAACGCTCGGACGAAGAAGTGCGCGCGGGTCAGCCACGTTCTCGACTACCTGCGAGGCCATGATGGCCTTCGCGCGGTCACCACCAAACGCTTCCTCGACTACCTTCTGAAGCACCTCCTCATCTTTCATGGCGCCGAGTTCGCGCGAAGCGATGCCGTCAAGGATGGAGTCGAGTGATCTCCCAGCCTTCGCTCCAGCCTCGACTTCACGGCGAAAGCCATTGAGGGCATCCATGCCCTTTCGCGCGACTTCCTGCTCAGCCGCGGTCACTGATGCCCGCTTCATCGCAGCGCGGGGGTCTTGCCATGCACGCGCTGCACGCACGAGGGAGCCGTCCCATACCCGCGGGGTGGCGATGCCATCGAGAAGAACTTGGAACTGCCCCAGTTTATCAAGGCGCTGTGCCTCATCCTGCGCTGCGCGCGCGACAGCAACATCACGCGCTTCGACCTCTTCCGCCCGAGTCATTGCGCGACCTCGAGCCTTTGCCTGTGCGCGAACCGGACTGACCTCTTCAGCCGCCTGGGCCACGACCCGCTTCGCCAGCGGAGCGGGAACGGCGTAGCTCGGGCTGACGCGCACAAGGTCAGTGCGCGGAGCCACGC
>JBKCHH010000095.1:0-3256 GCA_046302855.1 Alphaproteobacteria bacterium | reverse complement strand
CATATAAACATCTGGAGCATTTAAAAAACCACCTTTATTCGAAATAGCAATTACCGATAGGGCATTTTGCCTGCCCTTTGCACAAATAGTAGTTCCCTCTAGCGGATCTAGCGCAATATCTACCTCTGGCCCCTTGCCACTTCCAACCTTCTCGCCAATGTAGAGCATTGGGGCTTCGTCCCTTTCGCCCTCCCCTATTACTATGGTGCCACTAATATCTAAATAATTTAGAGCCTTTCGCATGGCATCAACCGCTGCTTGGTCTGCCTTGGTTTCATCTCCCCTACCCATAAATTGGGCGGAAGAAAGGGCGGCGGATTCAGTAATTCTAACTGCCTCTAACGCAAGGTTTCTTTCTAAAAAATAATTTTCGTTATTAAAATCTTTCGCCATAACTTATACAATTCTAATTAATAGAGGCTCTTTTTCAACTAAATCTTTTATTTTAGAAAAAATCTCGAGCATCAGCTTTTCTTTTGTAGGGTAGGTAATGATTATAATATCTGTAATACCATCACTTTTGTGCTTTTGTAAAACATTATCTATACTTATTTGCTTGGTTGAAAGTAACTGCGTTATTTTAGACAATATTCCAACCCTATCCTTAACTGAAACCCTTAAATAAAAGCATTTTTCTTCATTTTCAATTTTGCCAAATTTTGGCCTTTTGTTGGAATAAAAAACATTATCAGATTTTTTTGAAATAGTATCAATAATATCGCCTACAACCGCAGAAGCTGTGGCATACATGCCAGCCCCCTCACCTGTTATAAAAGATTTTCCAACCTCATCCCCAAAAATAGAAATGGCATTATATACGCCGTTTATTTTCGCCAAATCATCATTTATGGGAAGAAGGGTGGGGTGAACCTTAAGATGAATTGCATTATTCTTTTCTTCCACAATGCCAAGCAATTTTATGGCAAAACCAATGCTTAAGGCGTAGTTGATGTCATCAAGCGTAATTTTTTCTATCCCCTCTATATAAAAATCATCTAAAGAAACTTGAATGCCATAAGCTAAGTTTGCTATTATGGAGAGCTTGTGTGCCGTATCTATGCCCCTTGTATCTACATCCGGCGGTGTTTCTGCGTAGCCCTTGTTTTGCGCTTCCCTTAGCACTTCAGCAAAACCCTTTTGATGTGTTAACATTTCGCTTAAAATGTAATTACAAGTGCCGTTTAAAATACCATAGATTTTGCTAAATCTGTTGGCTATTAGCCCTTCTTTTAAATGCTTTATTAAGGGAATTCCACCCCCAACGGATGCCTCATAAGATAAAAAAACCTTGTTTTTTTCTGCTAATGAATGCAGTTCATTCCAGTGTTTAGCAAGCAAGGCTTTGTTTGCGGTAACTAGATGCTTTTTTGCCTGTAGAGTTTGTTTGGCTAAACTATAAGCCACGCCATCTGCCCCGCCGATTAGTTCAACTACCAAATCAACTTGCTTTAAGGTTGCTAAATCTTCTGGATTTTCATACCAAGCGATGTTTTTATTAATTTCAATATTGCGTTTTTTGTTTTTATCTCTGGCAGAAACTGCCACTATTTCTATTTTTACCCCTGTTTTTTCTAACAAATAGGCCTGCTTTCTTTGTAATATATCAATTACCCCAGTACCCACCGTTCCAAGCCCAGCAATTGCTACTTTTAAAACCTGCATATCTATATTAGTTGAAAAAAATACCAGATTAGTTTAGAGTAAATAGATATGATTGGCAACTACAGAAAACAAAAAAGGCTAGAAGAAATCCTTCGCGTAAACCATTCCGGCGAACTTGGGGCAAAATATATTTATATGGGGCAGGCATTTATTTTAAAAAACAATGCGGAGATAAAAGAAATGCTAGACCAAGAAATTGAGCATCTAAACTTTTTTGAAGAGGAGATAAAAAATAGAAAGGTTAGAAAATCTCTCCTTACGCCCCTATGGCAGGCAGGTGGCTTTGCATTGGGCGTGGTAAGTGCCTTAACTAGCAAAAATAACGCCATGCAATTAACAGAAAAGGTTGAAGAGGTTATAATTGAACATTATTCTAACCAAATTGCCGAGCTAAAGGAATTTAATGAACCAGAATTGGCGGAAAAGATAGAGCAGTTTAAAAATGATGAAAAAAACCACCAAGACAAGGCAATAATGGAAGGGGCAAAGGCCGCCTTTTTCTACAAATTCTTTGGCACAATAACTGAAAAGATTAGCAAAACCGCTATTAAAGTAGCAGAAAAGATTTGAGGATGGGTTGAGGAAGGTTGCTTTCGCAACCTTCCTATAAGAAAGAACCCTTAAACAAGCTCGATAGGTGCAGAGAGATAATACACACATTCGAAGACAAAAACCCTCACCATGACGTTTTTGGTGATGTTCATATTCTTTATTTTTTCTTCGACCCCCCCCTTTATTTCATCGGGGAAGTCGTTAGGAAACACCATTAAACCGATGACGAGAACGTCATAAGAAAAAAAGCTGTGCCGAATAGACAACATGGTTCAAAAATGAAACAGCCTGCATAATGCCATAGAGAGAGAGAGTTGTCAATATAAAATATTGATTTCAAGCAAGAAAAATTTTGGTTTTTAACCAATTTTTAACATACCGCCCCAAAAACCGCCCCAAAAAACCACCCATATACAAAGCAATAGCCACTCTAAGAAAAAAACCTTGCAAATTGACTTTTTAAATGTCATATTGCAAGATATGTTAAAAAGACATCTATTTAAAGAAGTTATTGAGCATCTGGAGCAGTTTCCGGTTGTGGCAATTTTAGGCTGTCGCCAAACCGGCAAAACAACCCTTGCCCATCAAGTGCAGGATTTTCTTAATAAAAAATCCCTCTATCTTGATTTAGAATTATTGGAAGATCGGCAAAAGTTTAATGATCCGCAGTTAATGTTAGAGCAACATACAGATAAATTGCTTATTTTAGATGAAATTCAACAGGTGCCAGAGCTTTTTGCCATAATGCGTGGCATTATAGATCGTAGGCGTAGAAATGGGGATAAGGCGGGTCATTACTTAATACTTGGTTCTGCTTCGCCAAATTTATTAAAACAGAGTTCAGAAAGTTTGGCGGGAAGAATTGCCTACCTTGAGCTTAATACCTTTTCATTGGAGGAGGTAGAGAAGGTTGCAGAAGATGATTCCCTTAACCTAACAATTAATCGCCTATGGTTGCGTGGTGGCTTTCCTGATAGTTTTTTAGAAGAAAATGATGAAAGAAGTTTTAAATGGAGAAAACAATTTATAAATACCTATCTAG
>JBKCHH010000094.1:0-19009 GCA_046302855.1 Alphaproteobacteria bacterium | reverse complement strand
AGTGGCAAGGGGCCAGAGGTAGATATTGCGCTAGATCCGCTAGAGGGAACTACTATTTGTGCAAAGGGCAGGCAAAATGCCCTATCGGTAATTGCTATTTCGAATAAAGGTGGTTTTTTAAATGCTCCAGATGTTTATATGGATAAGATTGCGGTTGGCCCAAACCTACCGCCAGATTTAATTGATATTAATTCTTCCCCCGTAAAGAATTTAAAAAATCTAGCCAAGGCAAAAAAATGTGATGTGGAAGATTTACTAGTGGTAATATTAGAAAGGCCAAGGCATGAAGAAATTGTTGCCAAGGTTAGGGAAGTTGGGGCAAAAATCCAGCTTATTTCAGATGGTGATGTAGCTGGCATTATAGCCACAACCATGCCAGAAACTGGGGTGGATATGTATCTAGGGATTGGTGGTGCACCAGAAGGGGTGCTGGCCGCAGCGGCACTTAAATCAACCGGTGGGCAGATGCAGGGCAGGCTAATTTTTTCTGGAAAAGATGAAGCCATTCAAATAGAAAGGGCAAAAAGAATGGGGATAAAAGATATTAACAAAATTTATGCCTTAAATGAACTAGCTAGTGGGGATGTAATGTTTGCCGCCACTGGAGTAACTAGTGGTTGGATGTTAAAGGGGGTTAGAAAAATGGGCGAATTTACCTATACCCATAGTATTGTAATGCGTTCTAAAACTGGCACTATCCGCTTTATTGAAACAAGGCATAACTTTAGCAAAAAGAAATTTGTATGAAAAAATCTTCAGGCTTTTCCCTTGCAGAAATGGCTATAGTGCTAGTTATTATAGGGTTAATAGCTGGGGCTGGCCTTTCTATTACTAACTTTTTGCGTGCCTACAAGGTAGATGTAGTAGTAAGTGAGGTTGGTGCTATAAACTTGGCCGTGCAGAATTTTAATAGAAAATATCGTTGCAAGGGTGATTCTAGCTTAAAAAGATTTTTTGTAGTTGGACTTGTTAGGCCAATATGCGATTGTTCTAATACAGGCATTAGTTGCCTGCCCTGTTATGATAATGGTGCCTGCCCAACTACTGGCTGTTTAGATAATTCTAACACCGCCAATTATGATAATATAAGAACCTTTGCTTGTTTTGATAATACAAAAAATACCTTGCAACCAAACCCAATCCCACCAGCAATTGTTCCTGAAAGCAATAGGATTCTAGTAAATATAGGCAGAAACACCGTAAATGTTGCAATACCGGGTGATTTTGCTAGGGCAAGCACCTTTATTAGTGGAGCCACAAATGGTAATGGCAATGCTATTATAAATGATGATAGCAATGCTAGTATACCAGATGAAAGAAATTCCGCCATCCAGCAGCTATCCCTTACCCAAATGATAGATTTGGCCTATGTTGCAAATGCTAATTTTACCGTGGGGCAAAATGCCATCCCTGCCAATTTATCTAAAGGTTCAGTTGGTTATATTTTTGGTGGTGATGAAGCATCAATGCCAGCAAAGGGTAATAACCCAAATTTCCTTATTCTTGGTGCTAATAGTAGCTCTTCCTCTACCCTTGGTAATGGTGCCTTGAACCAAAATGAAGCATTTAAGGTGGAAAGTAAAATGGATGATGGTAATTTTGCAACTGGTAGAGTGCTTGGGCGCAATGTAGATCCTATTGGCTCTAACCCAACCTGTGCCGCGGCTGGCGATAGAAGAGCTTGCAGATTACAGTTTTGGCTTGATAACTTTGACATTAACGAAACAATAGATAATAAAAACATAAGGGGGATTGGTAATAATGGTATATTCTAAAAATAATAATGGTTTTACCTTGGTAGAACTTTCGATAGTTTTGGTAATTATAGCCCTTGTTGTAGCTGGCATTTTAAGCTCTCAAACCATGATAAAAAATGCCAAATTAATTTCTGTGTATAATGATATAACTAATTTCACCACCGCCTTTAGCAGTTTTAGAGATTCTTATAAGGCCTTGCCGGGTGATTTGGGAGATATTCCAGGGGCTAGTTTTAATAATATTGGGACTATTAGAAACAATGGTATAATTAATTGGGATACTGTTTTAATTAGTGGCACAAACAAAACGACAGAATCAATTTTGGCCTGGCATCATCTTTTTATTGCCGGTTTGAACGATTTTAACCCTATATTTTCTCCATCTGAGGAACTTAGTGTTATAAATGAAAATACTAGGAACATACCTGCATCAAAAATACAGGGGGCAGGATACCTTATATTAACTCATAATGCATTAAAAATTCATAGTATTCAATTAGGCCCACCTTCATGGTCTGGAGGTGGGGCACCAAATGGACAGGGTCCCGGAATTAGTGGTGAAGATTCTTTCTTTTTAGATAATAAGTATGATGATGGATTGCCAACTAGTGGTTCAATTACAGGTTTCGATGGTGGTCCAATTACAGGTGGTAGACCTCCTACAGACTGTGTTAATGCTGGTGCTTACCAAGTAGGGCCAAATAATAAAGAGAGGGTTTGTATATTGAGATTTCTTCTACCTTAATAACTTGAACTTTACTTGAAGGTTATATTGCCTTATCAAAGTTTTCAAAAAATACATGCAAGGGTCTATAAAAGAAGGCAGGGTTATATTAATTGCTGCCCTTATTCAGTTTGTAAATATTTTAGATTTTATGATGGTTATGCCGCTGGGGCCAGATTTTGCAAAATCGCTAAATATTCCAGCGCATGATATTGGCTTAATTGGCGGCATTTATACCTTTGCCGCCTCTATTGTGGGTCTGCTTGTTGCCTTGTTTTTAGATCAATTCCCCCGCAAAAACGCCATAATTTTTACCTTAATTGGCCTATCGCTTGCAACCCTTTCTGGCGCTATTGTGTGGAATAAAGAATCTATGATTGTATCAAGGCTTATAGCTGGCGCCTTTGGTGGCCCACTAACTGCCCTTTCTATTTCCCTAATAGCAGATTATATTCCACCACAAAGGCGCGGCATTGCTATGGGCAAGGTAATGGGCGGATTTTCGCTTGCATCTGTAATAGGCGTTCCCTTTGGGTTAGAATTATCTAGAATATTTTCTTGGCATATGCCCTTTATTACTACCGGAATACTGGGGATAATTGTAACCATAATTGCTTATAGGTTTCTACCCTATCATAAACCCTATTTAAAATCTGAACCCCTATTTGTAAGATTCAAAAATTTGCTAAAAATTTTAGAATCAAAACTTGCCCTATCTGCCTATGCTTTTATGGCACTATCCATGATGTCTGGCTTTATAATAATTCCAAATATTTCTGCTCATTTACAAATAAACCTTAATTACCCTAGAGAAAATTTAGGGCTACTATACTTTTTTGGTGGTGGCATTAGCTTTTTTACTATGCGACTTGCCGGAAAACTAGTTGATAAATATTCCGCCACTAAAACGGTTTTATTCTTTTCTCTCTTGTTAGTTCTAGCTATATCCGCCGGCTTTGTTTGGTATGAAAATATAGTGCCAACAATACCCATACTACTAATATTCATTTGCTTTATGGTTGCCATGACAGGTAGAAACGTTTGCGCCCAAACCCTTTCTAGTAAAATACCGCCCGCAGAGCAAAGGGGAGCGTATATGTCGCTACAATCATCAATTACCCATATGGCCTGCGCCCTTGGCGCCTATTATTCCTCCCTAATTTTAGTAGATGATGGTAGTAAACTGGTAAATGTGCCAACCATTGGCTTAACCTCTATAGCCCTAACCCTAATTGTTCCGCTACTGTTTTTCTATGCGGAAAGGGGTTTGAGGAAGAGAAAATCTTAAAAATACCCCCTTCCTGAATAAAAAATCTTGCACTAGCTTACAAGAAACCAACTCTTGTAGCAAACCCATGTTCAAATTATCCAAAAAGGCAAGGCCTGAATTTTATAATGATATTTCTTCCTATGTAATAGAAAACTCCAAAGCCGTGTGGAGTGATAGAAACTATACAAAGTTTGCGGAAGAAGCTTACTTAAAAAATGTAATTGCCAATAAGGCGGTTTCGCTAATTGCGACTGCCTGTGGCTCAGTAAAGTTTTTGCTAAAGGAAAATAACCAAATAGCCAATAACCACCCGCTAAACAAGGTTATTTTAGAACCAAACCCTATGGATTCCATCTCTGCCTTTATAGAAAGGGTGGTTTCTTACAAATTACTTTCTGGAAATAGCTTTATTCTGGGCAATTTGGGCGTAGATGGTGCCTTGAAAGAAATCTATACCCTACGCCCCGATAGAATAAAAATTATCGAAGGTAAGGGTAATATTCCTCTAGGATATAAGTATAAGGTAAATGAAAAGGAGTTTTCTTACCCTTTAGATCAAATCTCTTACAAGTCTTTAATTTTGCACCTAAAGAGCTTTAACCCCTTTTCTGATTGGTATGGAATTTCGCAAATAGAATCGGCTAGGTTTGCTATAGACCAGCATAACCAAGCAAGTGAGTGGAATCAAGCCCTGCTTCAAAACTCAGCAAGGCCAAGTGGTGCTTTAATTGTAAAGAATGAAAGCTATTTGAACGAAAAGCAATTTTCTAGGCTTAAAAATGAAATTGAGCAAAAGTTTTCTGGCACCATTAACAACAGCAGGCCAATGATTCTAGAAGGTGGGCTTGATTGGAAAGAAATGAGCCTTTCGCCCAAAGACATGGATTTTATTGAAAGCAAGAATCTTTCCAGCCGAGAAATTGCCCTTGCCTTTGGTGTGCCACCGCAAATGCTTGGCATTCCGGGGGATAACACCTACAGCAATCTTTCTGAAGCAAGGCTTTCCCTTTGGGAGCAAACCATTTTGCCCATAATGGAAAACTTAACCACTAGTTTAAACAACTGGTTTCAAAAGTTTTATCCAGATGATAATATTGAACTCTCAATAGATAAAAACAGCATTGATGCCGTTAGCGAAAAACGCCACAAACTGTGGGAAAGGGTAGAGAAATCAACCTTTATGACCGTAAATGAAAAACGCCAGTTTTTAGGCCTGCCCAATATTGAAGGTGGCGATAGGCTTTTTTAGTTGTTGTGCTAGTGGGAAATAAAGTCATTGCGAGCCAAAAATAAATTTTTGGCAAAGCAATCCACAAAATGGCTTTTCTTGCAAAAATTGTCTGAAACTTAAGACTCTACCTTGTTTATGGATTGCTTTGTCGTCCGCCTACGCTAAGGCTTCGGCGAGACTTCCTCGCAATGACGGGTTTTTATACAAACCATTGATTTGGAAGGTTCTTCTTGGGGTTTTTGGTGAGGTTAGCCCCTACCTGCCCTCTCCCTGCTCTTGGCTTTGGTCTTGAGTGTTGGGTAAAATTGGAGCCACGACCTCTGCATTTGGCGTTCTATGATTATCCCTATAGGCTTTTAGGGCGTTGATGATTTCTATATCGCCTTTTCTTAAATCTGAAATCTCAATATCACCCCCTGCATTTATCAGCTTGTCGCCATTAAAATCTCTACCAGCACCCGTAAATTTTGTTGCATTTTTATTGGCTACTACAATTTCATCAATGTTGGTTGTATAGTGCCAAGCTGTTTGCCCTTCTCGCTTTAGGGCAAGTTTATATTTTGTGGCTAATGTTTCTAATTTAGCATCATCAGCACCTTTTATTTCTTTTGAAAGGCTTTCAACATCTGCTGTATTTTCAACAAACAGATACTTTCCATCTTCATTAAACAATTTAGCCATAACCTCACCCTTACTTGCAACCGCATTATATGTATCTTGATTTGCATTTGCCACAAAAGCATCAGCAAGTTGTTGGAAGGTTTTTTCGGTTGGGGTTGGGGCTGGTGGGGGCGTTGGTGGTGTGGTTGTGGTTGTTGTTCCTGCTCCTGCTCCTGTGCCTGTTGGGCCTTGGGGTGGGGGGGGGGGTGGTTCGGCTCCTCCTAAAATTGGAATTGCCACAACAGGTTGTGCGTTATCCTTACCAAGCCTCACCTCATTTACTGCGCCTAGTATTAGTGAAGAAGTAGTATCGTTCCAACGTATCATTGGCGATCTTAACTGAAACCGTTTAGTTAAGTAATTTTCATCATCAAAAGCAAATCCTTTTTCAATCATTGCTTTTTTGATGGCATTTTTTTCATCATCACTTAAAAAATCAAAATCCAAAAGTTCTTTTATGTGCAGTTGTTTTTGTTGTAAAAGGTTTTTAGTAATAAACCCTTCCCTTTCCAAATCTTGTTCAGTTAAGGGTTTTTTAGAGGTGTCAGCTGGTGCTATTACTGGGGCGGTGGGTTCTGTATCGTCTACTTGAGTGCCTGTTTCCCCTGTTTCTATTGTTTCTGCTGCTGCTTCTTCTAGCTCACTTTGAGCTTGGGTGGCAAGCTCCTCTTCATAAGCAACAACAATGTCTAACAATCTTTGCTTGGCTACTTTTATTGCTTCTGGAGTATTTTCTACGCCCTGTAAGCCATATAAATTTTCTTGTCCAATCTGCCAATTATTAAGCTCTTCATCCCCAGCAACCATACTTTGTAAAGTTGCATTTGAACCCAAGTAATTATTATCAATAATAAGATCTACAACCTCTCGACCATCTTTATTATACGCCTTGCCAACTGTTATTTTATCAATAGTAAAAGCCATAAATTTTTCTCTCCCTTATTTTCTTTTATTGTCACATTTATTCAGCCCAATAATAACTTTGCATTGTTAAGAATATATTAACAAATGGTAGTTTTTTGTAATTTTCTGGGGGGGTAAACCGTCATTGCGAGGAGCGGAGCGACAAAGCAATCCATAAACAAGGCAGAGCTTGGGTTTCAGGTATTTTCTCAAGAAACGCCATTTTTGTGGATTTCTTCGCTAAATCGCTCGGCTTATGGCTGGAAAGTGTTATTATGTCTAGGTCTTCT
This sequence comes from Alphaproteobacteria bacterium, assembly GCA_046302855.1. GTDB lineage: Bacteria > Pseudomonadota > Alphaproteobacteria > Rickettsiales > UBA8987 > JBKCHH01. The sequence continues at coordinate 12,174 of JBKCHH010000094.1, read as the reverse complement.
TAATTTATCTCTTCTGATAAATCTCGCCACAAAAAATTATTTGCTTGAATTAAGTCTATTTTTTCTTTTCTGCTTCCACCTTTTATAGACTTTTCTCTTAAAATGGCAGATTCCATATTATCGTGGACTTCATACCAAACCAATAGTTTGCAGTTATATTTTTTGGTAAAACCATCTGTTTGTTCATTTTTATGCTGATAAACCCTTTGCACTAAATTTGAAGTAACGCCTGTGTAAATTGTGCCGTGTTTTTTATTTGCCATTATGTAAACGGTTGGTATCTTCATAAGAGAAATAAAGCTACCAAAATTTAACTTTTAGCCAAGAAAATAATATTTTATGGATTGCTTTGTCGCCAAAAATAAATTTTGGCTCCTCGCAATGACGACGACAAACACTTATGACGATTTTCCTTTCATAAACTCCTCCAGCAAAATCTTATCGAATTCGCTAATAGAAATCTTAACGCCTAGTTGATGGATGGAGGTAACCCCGTAGCCTGCAATACCGCAAGGGATAATATAATTAAACTTTTCTAAATCTGGGTTTACATTAATTGCAACCCCGTGGAAACTTACTCCTTTTTTAACCCTAATGCCAATTGAGGCAATCTTTTCATCCCCCACCCAAATGCCAATCTTACCCTCTTTAAGGCCCGCCTTAATACCAATTTTTGCTAGGGAATTAATTATCCAGCTTTCCAAATCAAAAATGAATTTTTTTAGGTCAATATTTGGGTAGTGATTGTTCAACCGAAGCATAAGGTAAACTATCCTTTGTTTAGGACCGTGATAGGTAATTTTGCCCCCTCTGCCGGTTTGAATTAATGGAATATTATGCAGGTTTTTTACCTCTAAATCTACATTAGCGGAGGTGCCGGCGGTAAAAACATCCTCATGTTCCAAAAACCATAAACATTCTTGTTTTTCGCCAGAGATTATCTGCTCCACCCTTTTTTGCATCTGCTCTAGGGCTTTATTGTAAAGAATAGGTTTTTTGCTAAATTTTATTTCCATGAAGCAATTTTAGCTATATATTTTAAATATGATAATAGAAATTGGCACTATTTTTCTTTTCCAAGTTATGGCGGTATTTGCCAGAATGGTTGGGGTTTTTTTATTTCTGCCCGGCTTTGCAGAATCTTATATTCCAGTGCCAATTCGCCTTACCTTCGCCTTTATTTTTGCGGTGGTTATTACCCCAATTGTGGGTAAGTTTATCCCCGCCATGCCTGAGGGAGCTTTAGGGCTTGGCTTTTTTTTACTTTCTGAAGTGTTAATTGGCACTTTTTTTGCCCTAATAATAAACCTAGTAAAATATTCCCTAGAATTTGCCGGTAGCCTTATTTCTCAGCAATCATCCCTTGCCCCATCTTTTATGACGCAATTTGGTGGTGAACAAACGGCATTAGTAAGTAGTTTTTATATGATGCTAGGAATTGTGCTAATTTTTGCCAGTAATGCTCACCACATAATGCTTTCCGCCATTATCAACACTTATGAAATTTTTGATGTGGGTAAGCTAGAAAAGCTAAATGTTCTAACTGAGACCATCTCTAGCCATATATCTAATGTTTTGATGGTGGGGTTTAAAATCTCTGCCCCCATAATGGTTATTAATTTAGCGATAAATATAATGGGTGGCATAATGGGTAGGCTAATGCCCACCATGCAGGTTGCCTTTGTGTTTCAACCCTTGCAGATTGCTTTAAGTTTGCTGGTAATGGCACTAAGTTTAGTAACCTCCATGACCTTATTTCTAGATTTTTTAAAAGAAACCTTAATGAAGTTTATCTAGACTATTGACAAAAGCCCTATTTTAGCACATAAAGCCCCCCTTAAAACAAACCATCATGCTAAACTGATATTGGTGGCCCAAACAAAATTTGGGCTTATAGTTTTGCAGAGGAATAACCAATAGGAGCAAAAAATGAGTAATCTTCCACAATACAACATCAAGCAAATGCTTGAAGCTGGCGTTCATTTTGGACACAAAATAAACCGCTGGAATCCAAAAATGCAACCCTATATTTATGGCACTAACAACGGTGTTCATATTATAGATCTTAAAAAAACCGTTCCCCTTTTATACAAGGCATTAAATAAAATTAAGGAAGTAGCAAAGGCAAATGGTAGAATTCTGTTTGTTTCTACTAAAAAGCAGGCATCTGATGTAATTTCAAATGTGGCAAAAAGATCTGGGCAATATTATGTAAACTATCGCTGGTTGGGTGGCACCTTAACTAACTGGTACACAATTTCTGCCTCAATTAAAACTCTGCAGAATTTAGAAGCTAGTTTGAATGATCCTGAAAGCAACCTAACTAAAAAAGAGAAGTTAAAAATCACCCGTGAAATGGAAAAGTTTGAAAGGGTGCTAGGTGGTATAAGAAACATGGGTGGCGTGCCAGACCTTGTTATTATCATAGATATTGTTAAGGAAGATATTGCCGTGCAAGAGGCAAAAAAACTAGGTATCCCTATAATTGCCATTGTAGATAGCAATGCTGACCCCGATTTGGTTGATTATATAATTCCAGGTAATGATGATTCTATTAAGGCAATAGACTTTTACTGTCGCTTGTTTTCAGATTCTATAATTTCTGGTATTTATGAATCTATTAACCCAACTCCAACTAAACTTGCTAACGAAAATAAAGAGCAAAAAATGAAAGTGCGTGGCAATAAAAGGGAAGTTGAGGTAGAGCAGGAGGAAGAGAAAAAAGACAATAAAAAACCTACTCATAAAAAGCCTTCTCATAAACCATCTAGCAAACCGACAGATAAAAAAGACGCTAAACCCAAAAAATAATAGAGGAACTTATGTCTAAACCAATCACCCCAGAAAGTATAAGGCATTTAAGAGAAGCAACCGGAGCTGGCATTTTAGATTGCAAAAAGGCTTTGGAAGAGGCACATGGCGATGCTGAAAAGGCATCTGAAATTCTTCGCAAAAAAGGCATTGTAAAGGCAGCTAAAAAGGCATCCAGAGTGGCTTCAGAAGGGGTAATAATAGCCCTTACTGAAAAACACAAAGGGGTTGTATTAGAGCTAAATTCTGAGACTGATTTTGTTGCTAAAAACCCAGAGTTTCAAGCCCTTGCGAAAGAAATTGGCAACCACGCCCTTCACCACCCAAAAGCTATTGAGGCGTTAAAGCAAGATATAATCCATGGTAAGTCTATAGAGGAAACAATTACCACCGCTGTTGCTAAAATTGGTGAGAATTTAAACCTAAGAAGGGTAAAGAATATTAGCACTAAACATGGCGTAGTAATTTCTTACATTCATAATAGCTTAGGTGAAAATCTTGGCAAAATTGGTGTTCTAGTTGCTTTTGAAAGTGATAAAGAAATTGCAAGTGGTCATATTGATGAAGTAAAAAAAGTTGGCAGACAGATAGCTATGCACATTGCCGCCTCTAAACCAATTTCTTTAAACAAAGAAGATGTTGATGAAACCATTATCAACAAAGAAAAAGAGATTTTTAAAGACCAGGCCAAGGCATCTGGCAAGCCAGATAATATCATCGAAAAAATGGTAGAGGGCAGAATTAGAAAGTTTTTTGAAGAGGTGGTTTTGCTAGAGCAGATTTTTGTTATAGATAATAAATCTAAAGTATCTGAAATAGTTAAAAAGTTATCCCACGATATAAAACAAGAGCTTCATATTAAAGACTATGCTTGCTTTGTTCTAGGCGAAGGTATAGAAAAGGAAGAGGTGGATTTTGCCAAAGAAGTTATGGCAACAATGAAATCTGCCTAAACTATTCTATAATCTTGTATGACCCAGCATAAGCTCCCCAAAAGGATTTTACTAAAACTTTCTGGCGAGGCTCTAATGGGAGATTTGGGCTATGGTCACTGCGTAAAAACTCTAGATAGAATAGCTTTAGATATAAAGGAACTGATTTCCAACGATATTCAGGTTTGTATGGTGGTGGGTGGGGGTAATATTATTCGTGGGGAAGTTGCTTCAAAGGCTGGTTTCGATAGGGCAAATGCAGACTATATGGGCATGCTTGCCACTGTTATTAACTCTATAGCCATGCAAAATTCGCTTGAGAAAATTAAGCTAGATACAAGGGTTCTTTCTGCCATTAGAATGGAATCGGTTTGCGAGCCCTTTATTAGACGCAGGGCAATTAGGCATATGGAAAAAAATCGGGTAGTAATTTGTGCCGGTGGCACGGGCAACCCATTTTTCACAACTGACACGGCCGCTACCTTAAGGGCCATAGAGCTAAACTGTGATATAATGCTAAAGGGAACGCAAGTTGATGGCGTTTATTCCTCTGACCCTAGAAAAAATAAAGATGCCACTAAGTTTAAAACGGTAGATTACCGCACTGTAATTAGTGAAGAATTAAAGGTTATGGATGGCACTGCTATTACCTTGGCTAAAGAAAATAAGCTCCCCATAACCGTTTTTTCCATCTCAAAACCGGGCGAACTAAAAAGAGTGGTGTTTGGTAGCGGTGATTTTACTACTATTAGTTAGGCTCTTCATCCCTCGCCAAAATTAAATAAACCGAAATTCCGGCGATAAAAATTACTATAACTTCGCCCATTGTATCAAAGCCTCTAAAGCTGGCAAGAATGGCGGTGACTACATTTGGAATTTCCATCATTTCTTTAGTGGCGCTCATATAATATTCACTTAAGGTTTGGTTGGCGATGGAATTAATATCACCAAATTTAGGAAAGCCCGTAGTAGAAAATATCAAAAACATTAGCAAAAGTGCCATTAGCAAAAATGAATAGGTGTTTTTCTTATGGAAATTTTCTACCCTTCCTACCTGTAAAATAGTGGCAAGAAAAATAAGGGTGGTAATACCCCCACCAATGGCGGCTTCAGTTATGGCTACATCTGGTGCATTCATTAAAAGATAGGTAAGTGCCATCAGTAAACTAAAGATGGAAAAATAAATGGTGGACTTTACCAAATTTCTACTAGAAATGGTAACGATTGCTAAAACACATAATATTGTTAGGCAGGTTATTAGTAGCCCCTTATTAAAATCTATCATTTTTCCTCTTATAGTTCTTGCCCTTAAAATCATCTTCCTTGGCGGCAAAGGGGTAAGATTTCGCCATCATAGAACAGCTAGTAGCATTTAAAATTAAGCCAAAAATCATTAAGATTAGCAGTTTTAAACTTATGATAATGTTAAAATGTTGTAAAAAAATAGCTCCAATTACTACAAAAATTAAGGCGGAAGAGTCTATCATACCAGCTGCGTGAATACGGGAAAAGAAATCTGGCATTCTAATAATGCCAACCGCTCCAGAAAGGGCGAAAAATACACCGACTGCTATTAAAAAATAGCCAATTACATCAAGAATACTAACAGAAAATTGTAAAAGATGGTTTAGCATAGCTACAAATAATCAAGATATTGGTTTGCTTGTCAATTCTTATTGCATAATTGCCTTTCTTTTCCTATAAGGGCGTCTCTCATCATGGCGGGTGTAGCTCAGCTGGTTAGAGCGCAAGATTGTGGTTCTTGATGCCGTGGGTTCGAATCCCATCACTCGCCCCAGAAATTCTTTATTTGAAATGCCTCTTTTTTCTACCACAAAACAACCCTCCATCATTACAGGGCTTAGCTATTTGCCACAGTATATTTCTAAGCAAGAAGAATTGGAATTAATAAAAACTATAGATAAGCAATCTTGGTTAACCTCTTTAAAAAGACGAGTTCAACATTATGGTTTTAGGTATGATTACAAGGCAAAAAAAATTACTACAGATTTAAAATTGGGCAATATTCCAGCTTGGCTTTTTGATTATTGCTTAAAATTAAAAAACGATCATCTATTTGATGAAATTCCAAATCAAGTAATTGTTAATGAATATTTAGCTGGGCAAGGCATAGCCAAGCATGTTGATTGTGAGGGTTGTTTTGGTAATACCATTGCTTCTTTAAGTTTAGAAAGCCCTTATCTTATGGATTTTACCCACCAAAAAACTGGACAGAAAACATCTTTGTTATTAGAGCCACAAAGCCTTTTGCTAATGCAAAATGATGCTAGATACCTTTGGCAACATTCAATAGCCAATAGAAAAACAGATAATTACCAAGGGCTAGTTATAAAAAGGGGTAGAAGAATTTCTCTAACCTTTAGAAATGTGTTGGTTAAGGATTGATGCTGAAGCTACAAGACCTCTGCATAATTCGCTTATATCTGATACCCACTTTTTTCTTCTACCACTCCTAGTTTTTTTTGCAAATCAGTGGAGGAGGTGGTATATTGAAAACGCAGTTTTTTATCGGGAAAAACATATTTGAACACGGCTTGTGAGGCAAGGGCAGCTTCGTGAAAGCCAGATAGTATTAGCTTTAATTTGCCGGGATAATAATTAATATCGCCAATGGCGAAAATTCCATCTCTTGAGGTTTCAAATTTTTCGGTATCTACCTTTATTAGGTTTTCATGCAGGGCTAGGTTCCAGTTGGCTACCGCCCCTAGCTTCATAGTAAGCCCAAAAAATGGCAGTAGAATATCTGCCTTTACGCTAAGTTCCCTTTTTTCTAGGTCTTTTATTACAACCTCTTTCAAATGCCCATTTGCTCCTTTTAATTCAGATACTTGCCCAATGATTAAATCCATTCTACCCCTTGCTACTAAATCTTTCATCTTGTGAACAGAATCTGGGGCGGCTCTAAATTCATCCCTTCTATGAACTAAAGATATATGTTTGGCGATGGGTTGCAGGTTTAAGCACCAATCTAGGGCAGAATCACCCCCACCAACAATTACAATTTTTTTTCCCTCAAGGGTTTGCATTTTTTTTACTGAATAAAAAACAGACTTGCCTTCATATTCATCTATCCCACTAATGGGTGGTTTTTTGGGAACAAAGCTCCCCCCACCGGCTGCTATAATTATCACCTTACTTTTAAATTTTACCTCGTGATCGGTTTCACTTATAAAATAGCCATCTTCCGTTTTGGTGATTTTTTCTACCATTTGACCCAAATGAAAGGATGGCGAAAAGGGTCTTATCTGCTCCAATAGCTTATCGGTTAATTCTTGACCAGAAATAACTGGGTAAGCGGGTATATCATAAATTGGCTTTTCAGGGTAGAGCTCAGCACACTGCCCGCCTGGCTTATCTAAAATATCTACTAGGTGGGTTTTAATATTTAATAATCCCAGCTGAAACACAGCAAATAACCCCACTGGCCCTGCCCCAATAATTAAGGCGTCAGTTTCAAAATAATTCTCTTTCGATTTATTAAAAGATGAATAGATTTGCATTAGAATTTATATTATAGCTAAAAAATGAAGGGGCTTATACCAAGCAAGCCCCTAATTTACAAGGTTAATTTACAGAACCAATTTACCATGCAAAGCACTATACAAAAAAAGATAAATCTATATCAGCTCTATTTCCCCAAATATGATGAGATTGTATTTTCCCTTGTAAAAAAAATTTTGGAGCAGAAGCAAAGGGCAGTTATATTTGGCGAGAATAAAAATCTTATTGATTTGCTTGATAATAGCCTATGGACTAGCGGGCGGGGTAGCTTTTTACCCCATAGTAAACTGGGTGAATTAGAAAATGAAAAACAGCCAGTTTTGCTAATTGAAAACAAAATTTCGCTACTAGAACAAACCTATATTTTTGATAATTTGATAATTTTGGAGGGGTTAGATATTCCAAATTCTTACCTAGAAAAGTTCAACAATATTTTTATTATTCTAGATAGGGCTAGCAATTCTTTTAATGATGTAAAGCAATTAATATCAAAAGATTTGGGTAAAAATTATAAAATTTCTCCCTTTATTCAAAAGGAAGATGGCAAGTGGGGGGGTTAGACCCTTCAAAAGCAATCTTGCAACTTTTATGAAAATCTATAGAGAGTAGTAATTATGAAACTAAACGGCGCGCAAATAATTTTAAAAATCTTAACCGATAGTGGGGTAGATACTATTTTTGGTTATCCCGGTGGGGCGGTTCTGCCCTTTTATGATGAGCTTTTTAAACAGAACAAAATTAAGCACATTCTAGTTCGGCACGAACAGGCTGCCGTTCACGCAGCCGAAGGCTACGCAAGGTCATCTGGCAAACTAGGCGTTGTGCTAGTAACTTCTGGCCCTGGTGCTACTAACACTATTACTGGGCTTACAGATGCTCTGCTAGATTCCATTCCCGTTCTTTGCATAAGCGGGCAGGTGCCAACCCATCTAATTGGCTCAGATGCTTTTCAAGAGGCAGATACCATTGGCATTAGCATGCACTGCACCAAACATAACTATTTAGTAAAGGCTACCAAAGATTTACCCCAAATTGTAAACCAAGCGATAAATGTCGCCACCTTAGGCAGGCCCGGCCCAGTATTGATAGATTTACCCAAAGATGTTCAGCTAACTGAAATTGAAATTGAAGAAAAAGATCTAAAATTCAAAAAACAGGCCTATAAAAAGTCTCTTTCACCAGATGCAAAAGCTATTCATCAAGCAGTAGAGCTAATTGCCAATGCCAAAAGGCCAGTATTTTATACCGGCGGCGGGGTTATAAATTCAGGCATTGAAGCATCTAAGCTTTTAACACAGCTAGTTCATTTAACGGGCTTTCCCATAACCTCAACATTGATGGGGCTTGGTGCCTTCCCTGCGAAAGATAAGCAATTTTTAGGAATGCTTGGCATGCACGGCACTTATGAAGCAAATTTAGCCATGGCAAAGTGCGATGTTATGATAAATGTGGGCGCAAGGTTTGATGATAGAATTACTGGCAAGGTTTCGCTATTTTCGCCAAATTCTAAAAAAATTCATATAGATATAGATGCTTCTGCCATTAACAAAAACATTAGGGTAGATTTACCAATAGTGGGCGATGCCAAGCTAGTTCTAGAAGAAATTATAGACCTGTGGCAGGCAAAAAAATACAAAAAGCCAAATATTTCCCCATGGCTAAAAGAAATTGAAGAGTGGAGAGGGGAAGATAGCCTTAAATTTGAACAAAGCTTTAAGAAAAAAGATGAAGATACCAAGCCTCAATATGTTCTTAGCACCTTAAACGAACTTATAAAAAAAGATGATTATTATGTTACTACAGATGTTGGCCAGCACCAAATGTGGACGGCGCAATATATAAACTTTAGCAAACCCAACCGCTGGCTAACAAGTGGGGGGCTTGGAACCATGGGCTATGGCTTGCCAGCAGCGGTAGGTTGCCAAATTGCTAACCCTAAAAAGCTAGTAATTTGCGTTTCTGGTGAGGCTTCAATTCTAATGAATATTCAAGAGCTTTCTACCATAAAACAGTATCGCCTGCCCATAAAACTGCTAATTTTGAATAATCAATATATGGGCATGGTTCGCCAGTGGCAAGAAATGTTCCACGGCAATAGGCAAAGTGAAAGCTATATGGACGCTCTGCCAGATTTTGTTCATTTAGCCGAGGCATTCGGTTTAAAAGGCATGCGGTGCGAAAACCCAAAGAATGTTGAAAAATCATTAAAGGAATTTTTGGAATATGATGGTGCGGTAGTAATGGATATGGTAACTGATAAAAGCGAAAATGTTTACCCCATGATTCCAGCCGGTGCCGCCCACTATGAAATGACCCTAGACCCCAAATTCCACAAAAACATAAAAAAAGCCAAAGTAGATGAATATGAGGCTAAAACTAGGGTTTAGTAAAGAAAATATTATACCTTGGTTGATACAGGGTTTGATAATTTTTGTCTTTGTTTACACAATTTTATTTTGGCGTGAAGTGGATAAGGTGCAGGCATCAATGTCTATTGCTACCTTACTTACCGTTCTGTTTTTAGGAAAACAATTAAAAGTTCAAAACGAACAATTAAAAATACAAGGAGATGAGTTCAAAAAATCTTTAGATATTCAAGAAAAAAGAGATAAGGAAAACGAAAAGAAGGGGCTGAAAGATGAAATGGAGGCTAAATTGTTAGAAATAGTCATAAGCTTTCAAGATGATACCCAAAAAAAAGAATGTATGTACATATTTGACAATAGAAAACTCTTCTTAAATAAATGTATTTCTGATTATTTTGCAGATAATATCTTGGCAACAGTTAAGCATGACTATAAAATCCTTAAAGAAGGAAGTTTGAAAGATACTGGTGAAGTTCATAAAAGAAAATTTGAATTGCTAGAAAATAATTTGGTTCGTTATTTTGAACAGAACGAAAAACTCAAAAAAGAATTCGGTGAAGATGAATACCACAGCAAAATAGCCAAAATATTAAAAGACAAATTATCATTTTTAAAAAACGCCTAAAATCCAAGCTCTGCCTTGTTTGTGGATTGCTTTGTCGTTGCACTCCTCGCAATGACTGTTTTTCGGTTTAGCTAAACCCTAGCTTTCATTTTTTCACTTTAACCACCCCAATCTATCTATTGATTAGAAAGGAAAAACTGCTACAAGGGATAGGAATAATAACTTTTTCTAAGTCCTGTGGAAAAAACTAAGCAAATAAACCTGTTTTTGTTAATTTTAGTAGTAATTCTTGGCATCGTGAGTGTATTTTCGGTGCTAAAAATTATCAAGATTGCCAATTTCAAATTTGTTCCACCAAAACAAATTGCGGATATAAAAATAGAGGCGGTAAAAAAGAAGGATATTCCCTTAAATTTTGAGTTTATCGGCAGGGCTGAAGCCTCTAAAGAGGTGGAAATTAGAAGCAGGGTTAGCGGCATTTTAGAAAAAAGGCTCTATCAAGAAGGAAGTGAAGTGGTAGTTGGCGAAAGGCTGTTTAAAATTGAAGAGGGCAAGTTTTCTGCCAATTTAAATTCCGCCGATGGTTCTGTAAAAAAAGAGCGGGCAAATTTTGAAAGGCTCTCAAAAGAAAAGGCAAGGTTCGATAAGCTACTAAAAATCAAGGCCATTAGCCAAAAGGAATATGATGATGTCTTTTACGGATATAAGCAGGCAGAGGCTAATTTAAGCATCGCCGAAGCAAACTTAAAAAACGCTATTTTAGATTTAGAATACACCAATGTTAATTCCCCCATTAGTGGCATTACCTCTAAGGCTTTAAAGTTTGAAGGCACCTACATAGATGTAAATAAAGATAGCCTGCTAACCCAAGTAGTGCAGATTGACCCCATCTACATAAATTTTAATTTGGCAGAGGCTGATTACTTGGAGCTAAAAAAGAATATCGCAAGTAGTAGCAGTAATGGTTCTACCAATTTAGAAAATAAATCTGGCACTAAAATAGAGCTATATTTTAGTGGTGGGCAAAAGTTTGAATATGATGGCAGAATTACCTTTTCAGACCCACAAATTAATAAAGAAACGGGGCTAATTGAAGCAAGGGCAGAGTTTTCTAATAGTAAAAATCAAGTATTGCCGGGGCAGTTTGTTAATTTAAAAATAAAGGGGGCAAAAATTAAAAACGCCATAACCGTTCCCTTAAAAGCAATCACTACGGTGGGTGATGAAAAGGCAAATAATGAAAGGAGCATTTTTGTGCTAGATGGTAGTAATCAGCCGGTTTTAAGAAAGGTAAAGGTTGGCTATTTTGATAAGGATAAGATCCAAATAGTTGATGGCTTAAAGCTAGGCGAAAGGGTGGTGGTTGAGGGGCAGAACAAAATAAGGCCTGGGGCTGAGGTAAAAATTTTAAATCCAGAAGAAATTTCTCCCCCAAAAGAAGTTATTTCTGGTGATTCTAAAATAGAAATTAAAGATTTAGGCAAGGGCGTAAAGCGGGTTTACATAACTAGAATGGAGAAGGTTGAGGGGCTTTCTTCTAATTCTACTACTGAAGAGTAAATATAAGTAGCTATGGGAAAGTTTTTTATAAATAGGCCAGTTTTTGCCACAGTAATTTCTATTTTGATAGTGCTGTTTGGTATTGCCTCTATTTCATCCCTCCCTATTGAGCAGTTTCCACAAATAACCCCACCGCAAGTAGTAGTTTCCGCCAATTATCCGGGGGCTAGCTCTGAAGTTACTGCCAAAACCGTAGCCGCTGTTTTAGAAGAGCAGATAAATGGTGTGGAGAATATGATTTATATGAACTCCTCCTCCACCAGCAATGGGGTGGTGGGCCTTACTGTTACCTTTGAAATTGGCACAGATGTAGATCAAGCCGCCATTGATGTGGCAAATCGGGTAAAGGTGGCGGAAGGCCTGCTTCCAGATGAGGTAAAAAGGCAGGGTGTGCAGATTAAAAAAAGGTCTGGCTCCT
>JBKCHH010000093.1:0-2792 GCA_046302855.1 Alphaproteobacteria bacterium | reverse complement strand
ACATTAAGCCAATATATAAAAGAAGAATTAGAACAAAATAATAACTTTGCTGTTTTTAATATTTAAAAAATCCCCCATAAAATTCTTTCTTTACAATTTGTTTTTTTGTTTTACACCGCCACAAAGAAAAAACAAAAATATGTCATTCATAAGCAAAAAATTATCGGTTATTAAGCCATCACCAACTCTTGCCGTTACAAGAAAGGCGGGGGAATTAAAAAGGGCGGGTAAAGATGTAATATCATTAGGCGCGGGTGAGCCAGATTTTGATACGCCAGTTCATATTAAAGAATTCGCCAAAAAGGCTATTGATAACGGGCAGACCAAATATACAGATGTAGATGGCACGCCTGAGCTAAAAAAAGCCATTGTGGAAAAGTTTAAAAGGGAAAACCATCTTGAATATCAAACCAATCAAATAACGGTTGGAACCGGCGGTAAGCAGGTTATCTACAACGCATTTATGGCAACGCTAAATGCTGAAGATGAGGTTATAATTCCAGCCCCCTACTGGGTTTCGTATCCAGATATGGTACTACTTGCCGGCGGAAAGCCTGTAATTGTTCCAACGCTTGCTAAAAACAACTTTAAACTAAAGGCAAAAGAGCTTGAAAAGGCAATAACCAAAAATACCAAGTGGCTTATTCTCAACAGCCCATCTAACCCAACGGGCGCAACTTATACTTATGATGAGCTAAAAGAAATTGCTAATTTGCTACTTGCCCACCCTCAAGTTCACATACTTTCAGATGATATTTATGAGCATATAATTTATGATAATTTTAAGTTCTACACCATTGCTCAGTTTGATAAAAAGCTGTTTGAACGCACCATTACTGTAAACGGCGTTTCAAAGGCCTATGCTATGACGGGCTGGCGTATTGGCTATGCGGGGGCATATAATACAGATTTAATAAAAGCAATTTCAGTTATCCAGTCGCAATCTACCTCTAACCCCTCTTCAGTATCGCAGGCGGCAAGTGTGGGTGCATTAAATGGTGATAGCGCTTTTTTGCAAGATAGAAACAAAGTGTTCCAAAAGCGTCGTGATTTTATGGTGGAAGGTTTAAATTCCATTAAAGGAATTTCATGCAATAAGCCTGAAGGAGCATTTTATGTTTTCCCCGCGTGCGATAAACTATTTGGCAAAAAAACTCCACAAGGAAAGGTAATAAAAGATGATAATGATTTTTGCGAGTTTCTTTTAGATGAAGCCCTACTAGCAGTAGTAAGCGGCACTGCCTTTGGCATGAACGGCTTTTTTAGAATCTCTTACGCCACCAGTGACGAAATATTAAAAAAAGCGTTAGTTAGAATTAGCGATGCAGTAAAGAAGTTGGTTTAGGTTGGATATACTGAACAAGGTTAGAATTCAACAGGGCTAGAAGGGCTTTAACCAGTAGTTTTTATTTTCAATTTATACCAAAACCTTGCCAGAGAAGTTTAGTATGATAAACAAGGTATTATCAACCAATAATGTAAATGCCTTTAAGCTGGAACGAGATACGCTCACGCGCTGGAAAATTTGCTAAGGATTGGCAGGGGCGTGGCTATGAAAAAGGCGATACGGGGCAGTTTTATCATCAATTTTTCGAGGTGTTTGGACAAAAACCGCGTGATGTAAATATCTATTTTGAAAAGCGTGTGAAACTCGCAAGCCAAAATCAGGGCTTTATTGATTTATTTTGGCCGGGCACTTTGCTGGTGGAACAAAAATCACAAGGGCGCAACCTAGCCAAAGCACGCGCACAAGCCACCGATTACTATCTTGCCCTGAAAGATTACGAACGCCCCCGCTATATTTTGCTCTCCGACTTTCAAAGTTTTGAGTTGTTAGATCTAGAAACAAAAGAAGAATATGCATTTTCGCTTCAGCAACTGCCAGACAATATCCGTCATTTCGGCTTCATCGCTGGGTATCATCTCGAACAATACAAAGACCAGCCAGAGGTGAATATCGAGGCGGCAACGCTTATGGGCAATCTGCACGCGCGGCTGGAAGAAAGTAGATACACGGGTGTTGATCTCGAAAAGTTGCTTGTGCGCCTCATGTTCTGCCTGGTTGCGGATGATACGGGTATTTTTAACCCCGATAGCTTCCTGAATTACATCGAAAATAAAACAAGTGAGGATGGTCGCGATTTAGGCTCAAACCTCATTCACCTGTTTGAAATTTTGGATACATCACCCGAAAAACGCCAGAAAACGCTGGATGAAGATTTGCGCGATTTCCCGCATGTAAACGGCAAGTTATTTGCTGGGCTAATTCGCACGCCCAGCTTTGATTCGCCGATGCGTCAGGCACTACTTCAATGCTGCCGCTTTAAGTGGAACAAGGTGTCGCCCGCACTTTTTGGCTCGCTGTTTCAAATGGTGATGTTGCCGGAGGAACAGCGAAAAGGCGGCGCACATTATACATCTGAGCGAAACATCTTGAAAACCATCCACCCATTATTTCTGGATGAGTTGCGCGAGGAATTTGAGAAAATCGCGGGTAGCAAATCCACCCAGCGCAAAAGCCAGCTTGAAAAATTCCACGCAAAACTAGGCACGCTCACATTTTTTGACCCTGCCTGTGGCTGCGGAAACTTTTTGATTTTGGCATACCGCGAGCTGCGCTTGCTAGAGCTGGAAGTGCTGGAAGCACTCTACCCTAAACGCCAGCTTGAGATGGATGTAAAAAACCTTTCCAAAGTGGATGTTGACCAGTTTTACGGCATTGAGATTGAAGAATTCCCCGCGCACATTGCCGAAGCCGCCATGTGGCTGACTGACCACCAGATGAACATGAA
>JBKCHH010000092.1:0-8842 GCA_046302855.1 Alphaproteobacteria bacterium | reverse complement strand
ATGGCATTTGATAAGTTTAAAGAAGAATGTGGCGTTTTTGCAGTATCTAATAACAATGATGCTTCTGCCCTTACCGCCCTTGGCCTTCACGCCCTGCAACATAGGGGGCAAGAGGCGTGCGGGATAGTATCTTTTGATGGTGAAACCTTTCATAAGCACCTAGCCTACGGCAAGGTGGGTGATAACTTTTCTTCTAAAGAAGTTATTGATAAGCTGCAGGGCAGTTTTGCTATAGGGCATAACCGCTATTCTACCAGTGGCGATAAAAATGGCGTGAACAATATTCAGCCTATTTTTGCTGAAACCTCAAAGGGCAAAATTGCCATAGCCCACAATGGAAATTTGGTAAATGCTAATGATTTGCGTCAAAAATTAGTAAATGAGGGCAGTATCTTTTCCACCTCTATGGATTCAGAAGTTATTATCCACCTAATTGCTACTTCCCACAAAAAAGATTTTTATTCTTCCCTAATTGAAGCCTTGGATCAAATAAAAGGTGGCTTTTCGCTAGTTGCTATATCTGAAAATGAAATTGTTGGTTTGCGAGACCCGCTTGGCATTCGCCCACTGGTTCTTGGAAAACTAAAAGATTCATTTGTTCTAACTTCAGAAACTGTAGCCCTAGATATAATAGGGGCAAAGTATGTAAGGGAAGTAAAACCAGGGGAAATTATTAGAATCACTAGCGATGGTAAGCTAGAGAGCAAAATTTATAATGATAGCAAAAAAGAAAAGTTCTGCATTTTTGAATATGTCTATTTTGCAAGGCCAGATAGCTTTTTTGCTGAAAAATCTGTCTATAATTTAAGAAAAGAAATGGGTAGGCAACTAGCCAAACTATGTGAAGCAGAGGTAGATATTGTTGTGCCAGTGCCAGATAGTGGCGTGCCAGCCGCCATTGGCTATAGTGAGCAAAAGGGCGTGCCATTTGAACTAGGCATTATAAGAAATCACTATATTGGCAGAACCTTTATTGAACCATCTGATAATATCCGCAACCTTGGCGTTCGCCTAAAACATAATGCCAATTCCAAAATTTTAGAGGGCAAAAGGGTAGCCTTAATAGATGATAGTATTGTGCGTGGCACTACTTCTAAAAAGATTGTGGATATGATAAAAAGGGCGGGGGCGAAAGAAATACACATGAGAATTTCTTCCCCACCCACCATAGGTTCTTGCTTTTATGGCATTGATACCCCTTCAAAGAAAGACCTAATTGCCAATAAGCTAGATTTAGAAGGAATCCGCAAATTTATAGGGGTAGATTCCCTGCAATATTTGTCTTTAGATAGTTTGTATAGGGCAATAGGGGAAGGCAAACGCAATTATGAAACCTCTAACTATTGTGATGCCTGCTTTTCAGGCGAATATCCAATAGCCGTGTAGTTTTTTGTGGCATGGAAATAATACCTATTCTCATTTATAAAAGAACAAACAAGGAAAGCCGTCATTGCGAGGAGGGCAAAGCCCGACGCGGCAATCCACAACAAAAGCGTTTCTTGCAAAAAATTGTCTGTTATCCAAGCTCTGCCTTGTTTATGGATTGCTTTGTCGCTTCGCTCCTCGCAATGACGGTTTTCTTTTAGTTTAGTAATTTAAAATATGAGAATCAGTATAATAAAAATATCCACCGCAAGCCTGCACAAGCAATATATACAGCAAATAAAGGCAATTTACCGCTTTGGCTTTTCTTATGAAAAAAATGGTATTTTGGAGTTTGATTTAAGCAATGGTTTTGATTTTCCGCTAGAAGAATTCACCTTTTACCTTTTATTAAAAGACCAAGAGCCTATTGGCTTTTTATCCGCCACTGAAGTTGATAAAAAAACTATTCTGCTTGCCAATTTTTATCTATTACCAGAATATAGAAAAATGGGGCTTGGCAAAAGGCTAATTTCCTTTGCCCTAAATGATTTTAAGGGCAAAACAGTAATAGTCTACGCCCTAATGGCAAGCTCTATAGTAGAGGGTTCAAAAGGCTACAGCCCATATCAATTCTACAAAAATATGGGGTTTAAACAGGCTGGATATATGGAAGAATTTAACAAATATACCAGGTGTTTAGCAAAAATGCTTTTAAAACAATAAAAATCCCCCTATAATAACAGCAGATCGTCTGTGATATAATTGCTTTAGTCTTAATTGATTAGAGAGGAAAGTCCGGACTTAAAGGAAAGAAGGCGATGGTTAATGGCCATCTATGGTAACATAAGGGAAAGTGTCACAGAAAACAAACCGCCAGCTTCTTAAAAAGGTTGGTAAGGGTGAAAAGGAGGTGTAAGAGACCACCGCCTATAAGAAATTATAGGGCATGATAAACCCCGCCTTAAGCAAAAGCAAATAGGAATATGCGAATTAAAGGCGTTAAAACCTTTATTCACCTGCTTTCCAAGGGATATTCGGGTAGCTTGCATGAAATATTTGGCAACAAATATTCAAGATAGATAATTATATGAAAAACAGAATCCGGCTTACGGCAGACGATCTAAAAATTTTTACCAGCCCTCCAACTGTCATTGCGATGAGCGAAGCGAAGAAGCAATCCATAAACAAGGTAGAGCTTGGGTTTCAAGATATTTGTTGCAAGAAAAACCATTTTTGTGGATTGCCGCGTCGGGCATAGCCCTCCTCGCAATGACTGGGAAATTAGAACTTAAGCGATGGTATCCTTAATTCTTAAGCCATCTACTACCGGGTTTAATAGCAGGAACTCCGAGTAGTTCTGCTGGCACCTTATCACTTGCAAAGGTTTTTATTTTTATATCAGACAGGGCGATAATTGGCACCTTATCTAGTTTTTTCTCACCAGAGCGGTTAAAAATGGCAGTTAAGGCAATAATTTTAGCATCTGGGGCTATTTCTTTAATTACATCAAAGGTTTCCTTGGAAGATTTTCCTGTGGTAATTACATCTTCCGCTACAATAATTTTTGCCTTTTTGGGAATTGTAAAACCCCTTCTTAGCTGAAATTTACCCTCCACCCTTTCGCAAAATATGGCTTTTATGCCAAGTTGTCTTGCAAGCTCATAACCAATAACCACGCCACCCATAGCGGGGGAAACTACTAAATTAGCCTCTGTTTTTTCTAGCAACCCTGCCAAACCTTTACCAATTTTTTTTGCCAGCTTAGTGTTAGAAAGGGCAAGGGCACATTGCAAATAGGTATCTGAATGTAAACCAGAAGAGAGGATAAAATGCCCCCGTAAAATTGCCCCTTCCTTTTCAAAAAGTTCTATTAGTTTTTGCGATTTCATTTTTTGTATAAACTATTTCTGCACTCTATTATTTTATCTTTTGAAATCAAATCTTATCTATCTAGCAATATAGTTATATGAACCTATCCCAATAATTAAGCCGTTCTTAAGGCGTTTTTAATAACCACTAACAAAATTGGCGTATAGATAAAAAATAGCCCAAGCAGATGTAAAAAAGAAAAGTTATTCAAAAAAATAATCACAGGAATAACAACGGGAAAGCTAAGTAATATTGCTATTATATTGCTATTTTCACTCAAGTTTGTAAGCAAGCAAAAGGCTAGTGCTATTATATAAATTTGCAGGCAGAATAGAATAAAACAAAGGTAATTTTGCCAAGCAAATAGATAATCGAAAAATATTTGAGCAAAAATAATAGCAACAAAACAAATAAGCAGGGTTATTAAAAAACCAAAGGATATTCTTGCTAATAAGAAACTTTCCACACTACTGGCAGTTAAAATAAGTTGTTGGTAGAAGCCACTTTCAACCTCTTTACCACACCTTAAACTCTCATTATAAACAACTGAAATGAAAGTAATAATCGCAATAATTGCAACTATAAAATCTTGAATATTATCAAAAGATTTCGCCCCAAAGGCAAAAATTAGCAGTAGGGTAATGGCAAAAATTAAAGAGCCAATAATTTTATTTAATTGCGATAGGCTTAATATAAACTCGTTTTTAAAATTATTAGCTATGGACATTTCTATTCATTTATTCCTTTTTGTATAAAAAACAAAGTAATTGAAATCTATTACTATTTTTATTAAGAATGTTAGCAAAAAATAAGCACAAGAAAAAACCAGATGGTTATAAATAAAGAACAAAAAGAACAGTATCTAGAGCAAAGAAAAGAAAGCCACACCACCCTTCGCCCTACGGTTAAGGAAATGGAAGATATTTTGTATCTACCATTTGAAGTTTTAGACCACGGTTTTATAAGGGTAGTTGATTATATGGGGGATGATTCTGCCATTGTGCAGGCAGCACGTGTTTCTTACGGTAAGGGAACAAAAAAATTAAATGAAGATAGGGGGCTTATTAACTATCTAATAAAGCACTGGCACACCACCCCTTTTGAGATGTGCGAAATTAAACTTCATGTAAAGCTCCCAATTTTTGTAGCAAGGCAGTGGATAAGGCATAGAACCGCCAATGTTAATGAATATTCAGCCAGATATTCCGTAATGGATAGAGAATTTTATATTCCGTCAGTAGAGCTTCTTGCCCCACAATCTAAAAAAAATCATCAAGGTAGAAGTGAAGAGGCATTAACCAAGGCAGAGGCAAAAGAGGTTTTAGAAATCCTTAAAAATGATGCCGAGCAGTGTTATAATAATTACGAAAAATTAATGAATAAAAACGAAAAGGGTGAGCCAATAGATGAGTCAAAAAAAGGCATTGCTAGAGAGCTAGCCAGAATGAATCTAACCCTTAACACCTATACGCAATTTTATTGGAAGATAGATTTGCATAACTTTATGCATTTTGTTTTCTTGCGAAATGACGCGCATGCGCAATATGAAATAAGGGTTTACGGCGAAATTTTGCAAGATATTATGAAAAAATGGGTGCCACTTACCTATCAAGCCTTTATTGATTATCGCCAAAATGCGGTTAGCTTTTCTGGCAAAGAAATTGCCTTGGTAAAACAGCTAATTAAAGGCGAAAAAATCTCTTTCGAAACTTCTAATTTAAGCAAAAGAGAGTGGGAAGAGTTTGAGGGGAAGATATAATTTATTATTTAGGCAATGAAAAAACCAACATACAATGATTTTCCTTGCAATAACTTGTCTGTTATCCAAACCCTGCCTTGCTTATGGGCTGTTCCTTCGCTTAGCTTATCGCAATGATGATCCATTTTTAGTAAACACTCCCAGAACCATCATTTAAAAACTATAGTTTTTTTGCCATTTAAAAACACCCTATGTTCATTGTGTGCCTGGATAGCGGAAAAAAGAACCCTACTTTCAATATCTTGCCCCAACTGTTTTAAATCTTGTGGATTGTGGGAATGGTTAACTGCAACCACTTCTTGCGTGATAATTGGCCCTTCATCTAGCTCTTCATTTACATAATGGGCGGTTGCCCCTATTAGCTTCACCCCCCTGTCATAGGCTTGCTCATAGGGCTTTGCTCCCTTAAAACTAGGCAAAAAAGAATGGTGAATGTTTATTATTTTGCCATAAAGTTTTTTAGAAACTTGTGGGGAAAGTATCTGCATATATCTTGCCAGAACAGTTAGGTCTATCTTATGCCTATCGATTAGTTCTAGAATTTGCCCCTCCCTTTTATTTTTATCCGCCAAATAAACAAAGGGAATATTATACCAAGTGGCAATTTTTTCTAAAGAATTGTGGTTAGAGGCAATTATGGTGGCGTTAGCGTTTAGCATGCCACTTTCAATTTTATACAGCAAATGATGCAAACAATGCCCCTCTTTAGATACCAATATAAGCATTTTGGGTCTATAGGCTTGTGGAAAAATTTCATATTCAATAGCAAGGTTTTTTTCAATAGAGGCAAAGTTGGTTTTAAAGAAGTCATTTTCTATAAGGTCAGTATCGCTAGAAAAAACAATCCGCATAAAAAACCTATTACTTTTTTCATCACCAAACTGGGCAGATTCTATAATAAAGCCATCAATTTTGGTAATAAAACTAGTAATACTTGCCACTATGCCTTTTTTATCTTCACAGGTGATTTTTAAAATATATTTAAAGTTCATAAAATTTTTTACTATTGAATATAGTATTTTAAAGCTTATATGAAAACACAAATAAACCCTAAACCATTTATAATATATGAAAAAAGTAGTAATATTTGGAGTTTTAGTTGCAGTTTTAGCTGCTGTTGCTTTTAACTCTTCTATAAAAAACAAAAAAGCCGAAAACAACACTGAAGTTGCAAAAAATGAGCAAAACATTCCAGATGCGGTAAATGAAAATGTTCAAGTAGCAAGCAAAGCTCAAACTCAAAACCAAGTAAAGGTTCAAGCTAAAGAAGTTTCAACTGCTGATGTGCTAAAACTAATAGCTACTGATAAAACTCTAGTTATAATTGATGCTAGAAAAGTTGATGGAATTGCACAAACTGGTATTATTCCTAATGCTAAAATCCTTCCAGCGGATCAAATAAATGCAGAGTCTTTAGCTAAAGTTGCTCCCAACAAAAATGGTAATGTAGTTTTCTACTGTTCTGGTCCTACATGCTCAGCTTCTAAAATTGGTGGACAAAAGGCTATTGAACTTGGTTACACTAATATTTTAGAATATACGGAAGGGGTTGAGGGCTGGAAAAAAGCTGGAAATAAAACAGAAGCCTTTAAATTAGCTAACACTTCTGTTAAAAAATAATATCTTTTAAATAATTTAAAAAACCCCCTTAACTTTTTATAAAATTCTTTATAGAAAGGTGGGGGTTTTTAATTTTTATAACTTATGAAACAGACCATAACAGGTAAAACAGGTGAGTGGGAGCTGGTAATAGGGCTAGAGGTTCATGCCCAGGTCATTAGCGATTCTAAATTATTTTCAAGAAGTTCTACCGAATTTGGCTCAGAGCCAAATAGTAATGTATCTTTTATAGATGCTGGTTTTCCCGGCATGTTGCCAGTTATTAATAAAAAATGTGTGGAGCAGGCAATAAAAAGTGGGCTTGCCATTAACGCTACCATCAATCAACACTCAGTATTTGATAGAAAAAACTATTTCTACCCAGATTTGCCAAATGGTTATCAAATTTCTCAATTTAAAGAGCCAATAGTATCAGATGGTTATATAGACATTGTAAATGAAAATTCTATTGCGAAAAGAATAAGGGTAGAAAGAATACATTTAGAGCAAGATGCCGGAAAATCTTTGCATGATCAACTAAAGGATAAGTCTTTGTTAGATTTAAATCGTGCCGGCGTTGCCCTAATGGAGATTGTAACCAAGCCAGATATTTCTTCTGCTTTTGAAGCAGGGGAATATATAAAAAAGCTCCGTAATATTCTAAAATCTATAGAAACCTGTAGTGGTGATATGGAAAAGGGAGCCTTGCGATGCGATGCCAATGTGTCAGTTAGAAGGGTAGGGGAAAAAGAGCTTGGCACTAGAAATGAAATCAAAAACCTAAATTCTATAAAACATATTATTTCTGCCATTGAAAGTGAAGCTCATCGCCAAATTGAACTGCTTGAACAAGGTGGCAAGGTAATTCAAGCCACCAGATTGTATAACCCAGATACTGGCCTTACAAAAGTAATGCGTAGCAAGGAAGATGCTCACGATTATCGCTATTTTCCAGACCCAGATTTACTTCCCCTTGTAATTACAAAAGAGCAAATAGAGGAAATAAAAGCATTACTGCCAGAATTACCAGATGCCAAAAAATATAGATATATCAACAGTTTAAACCTTCTAGATTTAGAAGCCGATGCTATTGTAAATGATAGGGCGTTGGTTAGCTTTTTTGAAGAAATTTTGGAATATGGGGTGGAGGCGAAAATGGCCTCCTCTTGGTTAATGGCAGAGTTGCTTGGGCGTTTAAACAAACTAGAAAAAACCATAGAGGATAATTTAATTTCCCCAAAAAAACTCTCCGAACTTATTTTATTAATAAAGGATGGCACCATTTCTGGCAAAATAGCTAAGGATATTTTAGACCTGTTGTTGCTACCTGAAAATTCTAATAAATCTGCATCTCAACTAGTAGAAGAAAAGGGTTTAAAGCAGGTAACCGATAATAGCCTAATAGAAAAAATAGTGCAAAAAGTTCTAGATGAAAATAAAGATAAGGTTCAAGAATATAAAAACGGTAAGCTACAGCTATTTGGCTTTTTTGTGGGGCAGGTAATGAAGGAGATGAAAGGAAAAGGAAATCCAAGTGCTATAAACGAAATTTTAAAGAAAAGATTATAGAAGTTATGGAAAAGAAGGATATTGAATATTTTAAAACAATACATAAAGAGGGCTACCAAAATTTTGCAAAAATGATCGGTATAGTCTCGTCTGTTAGCTTAGGTTTTGTAGTTAATTTATATAAAGAGATTTCAGGCACTTATAGCCTTTGGCTTCTGCACGCTTCTTTAATATTCTTTGCCTTTTCGGTAATTTTTATGTTAATTGCTTTTCTTACATCCGCTAAAAGTGCAGAGTATTATTACTTAAACAAAGAAAAACTAGGCGGCAAATCTGCAAAAAGGACGCAGTGGTTAAATAACTCTGTACTTATTTTGACAATTTTTGGGGTTATTTTGTTAGCAATTTCTGTAATAATTAATTATTATTAGAGTATTATGGAAAATAAAAGAGATAAGACTGAATTGATTGAAAAAAATGTCCCTCCTTTACCTGCTAACAGACAAGACAGGAGTAAAGACAATAATAAGGAAAAAACACCAGATAAAAATAAAAAATAGCTAAAGGGCTTGTGCTATTCCATTATGCTTGAAGTATGCCGGCATAATTAAATAAGTGTGGTGCTAAAAAAGTAGTATCAAGTAGGGTGGCAGTGGTTTATAGGGTGGAACTTATAAATAAATTATAAGATTATGAAAAAAAACATGCGTAAAGTGCAAAAATAAGAGTGCTAAAAAGAAT
>JBKCHH010000091.1:0-11119 GCA_046302855.1 Alphaproteobacteria bacterium | reverse complement strand
AGTGGTTTCATCTGGCAAATCATCACCTAAGGCAAATCCCGTAAACTGCAAAAAATCAAGCCTTACGCATAAACTTTGCTCTAACGCAGGATCACTCAAACTATGCCACTGCCCCAGCAGCAACGCTTTAAACATTTTCAGCGTACAATATCCCGTCGGACCACTTTCCTTGTGCACACCTTTTAAAATATCCAAAAACCTGCCCCAATCAAGCAAACCATCTAGCTTAACCAGTTGATTTTCATAACCTAAATGCTTTTGTAAACCCAGCTCAAAAAAACTTGCCATACCTTGCCTCCTTTATTTTTGGTTGATCAGAATACTTCTACCATACCCATCACAAATTTAAAGCTTTAGCAGAGGTCTTGTTTATAAGCCATGTTTTTTGAATTTTATTTACTGAATTGCTACGCAACCCGCCTACGCCAAGGCTCCTCGCAATGACTTCTCTCACGCCCTAACCGTTCTTTTCTCTATTCTTTTTTCGAAATGCCCTTGAATTATCCTATCAACAAATATGTTGGGTGTATGGATGTTATCGGCACCAAGTGAGCCTATTTCAACAATTTCTTCTACCTCTGCCAGCACAAATTTTCCAGCCGTTGCCATAATGGGGTTAAAGTTTCTAGCCGTTTTGCGATAGATTAAATTGCCAATCTCATCCCCCTTATATGCCTTTACTATCGATAAATCTGCCTTAAGAGCCGTTTCTAAAACAAATTTTCTACCATTAAATTCTCTCACCTCTTTGCCTTCTGCCAGTTTTGTGCCGTAAGCCGTGGCAGTATAGAAGGCTGGAATTCCAGCCCCGCCCGCCCTAATTCTTTCAGCCAGTGAGCCTTGCGGAACCAGTTCAACCTCTAGATCACCAGAAATAAACTGTTGCTCAAAAGTTTTATTTTCACCCACATAAGATGAAATCATCTTTTTTATCTGCCTATTTTTTAATAGTAAACCCAGCCCAAAATCATCCACGCCACAGTTGTTGCTAATTATGGTTAGGTTTTTTACGCCACTTTTTCTAATAGCCTCTATGGCATTTTCAGGAATTCCACACAGGCCAAAGCCCCCTGCCATTATCACCATGCCATCTTTCAAAATGCCCTGCAATGCCTTTTCGGCGGTGGAAAAAACCTTGGCGAATTTTTTTGTCATCTTTACAAAAAATTATAAATGATTATATGGTTGCTACTATGTTTAATAAATTTTTCAAACAGATTTTATCAAATAAAAAAATTGCTATCACCGCAATTATAGGCGTTCCGGTATTTGCTATAGTATTCGCCCTTGTGGCTCAATATGGATTTGGGCTAAAGCCCTGCATCTTGTGTATTTATCAAAGAATAGTATTTGGCGTGGCGATAGTTTTAGGTTCGCTGTTCTTCATAAGTAAATACCGCAAAACTATAATTATTCTAATGATTCTTACTTACGGCGTTAATGGCCTGCTGGCATTTTTCCATGTAGGGGTTGAAAACAAATGGTGGAAGGGAACAGATGAATGTGGCGCAACCATTACCGCCAAAACTGTTGATGAGTTAAGAACTCAAATTATAAATGCTCCAGTAGTAAGGTGTGAAGATAAAACCGTAATAATATTTGGTATAACCTTCACCCAGCTTAACCTTATTTTATCATTAATAATGACCAAGGTTTTAAGTTCTTATCTGTTCTTTATGAGAAGAAGGCAGACGGCGTTTTATTAGTAAAAACCGTCTTGTAAAGTGGGAAAAGATAGAATAGCCGTCATTGCGAGCCAAAAATTTATTTTTGGCAAAGCAATCCACAAAAATTATGTTTCTTGCAACAAATAGGTTGAAACCCAAGTCCAACCTTGTTTATGGATTGCTTTGTCGCTTCGCTCCTCGCAATGACGAAAAAATTTTGTTTTAGATAGTCAGCGGAAACTACAGTTATTTTAACAAACTGTGTATAAAAAGCCACACCCCAGCCGCCATCTAAAAACACTTAAATCAGGCTTAGGCAGGCTTGCAAGCAATGAAAAATAAAAAATCGAAACTTGGCATATATTTTGCAAGCTAATAAATATTTTTGTTTTTACGCTTGACAATACAATTTATGGTTGCATATACTGGGCGGAATTAGAATTGTTCAAATAGAATAATTATAATAGGTAAACAAAAAACAAATAAAATTTCCAAGTAGGAGGGAAAAATGGTTTATTCAATTGTAACAAACGAAAATGCCGTAGTAGTTGGCAATAACGTAAACAGGTCAAAAGCCAAAAGTGGTATTTTGCTTGATGAACTATCTACTGGCAAAAAATCTATACTTGGTAACAATGTATCTGATATTATTATCGGTGGTGGCTTAAAAAGAGCGCAAAATGCCCTGCAAGCTATTTTAGATGGAATTCCACAGGCAACTGGCATTTTAAACACAGCCACTAGTGCCTTACAACAAGTTCAAGATTTGCTTAACCGCCAATCTACCTTAGCAAGAAAATCACAATCTTCTTCAGGTGATGATATTCGTGCTATTTTACAAGATGAATTTTCTAACCTAACTAGTGAAATTAACCGTATTGCCAATTCAACCTCTTTCAATGGCGTAAAAATTCTAAACGGTAATTTAGATACTAAATCATCGCTAAATTCAGATGTTAGATTGAATGATATTACTACTTCTTTAAATGTTGGAACTAGTGCCTTATCTGGGGCTACTGACTCGGTTGTGTTTGATGCTGGTACTTTTGGAGGCAATGGTTTAAATGCAGCTGAAATAGATGCTGTAATTAATGCCTTTAATGTTGGCACCAACTTAACTGCTGCAGGCTTTACTACTGGTACTGATAGTGCAGCCCTAACGCTTAGTGTTAACCTTGGTGGCGTAACTTTTACTACTGATGTTGCAAAAAACATACAAACCTCCAAAACAATAGCCTTGTATGAGGCTGGAAACAACGCAACTGGAACGGCTAGTATAACATTCAAATTAGGAACTAATGAATTTTTTAACTCAGCTCTTGGTGCAACTGATTTCGAAACTAGATTGGCTGCTGACATAAACAGCTCTGCCAGTAAGGTTGTATTAAACCAAAAGAAACTAGGTGGCGTTTTTGCTGATACTAGTGCCATTGGAACAGAATTGCTAACAGTTGGAACAAACTTCGTTGTAACCGTTGCCGCTGGTGCAAAAGGTGATAGCTTTTTAGTGGGTGATTTATCTACTATACAGCTTTCTGGTAAATATGGAACTGATGCAAATGACATTGATATATCTGCCGTAATAAATGGTAAGGTCTATTCGGTTAGTTCTTATAATTTTGCCGATGTTGCTCAGACAACACTAGGTCTTACCAATGCAGAAACTGGAACTACCATTACTTTAAATAGAGATGTTACTAAAATCCCTGCCTTATCAAACCAAGCTACTTTAGACGCGGCTCTTGCTAAGTTAAAAGGAGATTTGGATGGTATTAAGGTTTACCAAACTCGTCAAATTGGAAGTGGTTCTTTAGACCAGTTCAAGCCAAAAGCATTTGATAATACCATTCTTGGTGGCTTAGATGGCTTTAGCTTAAAACTAACCAGCTCATCCTTCTCGCTTGCTTTGGATGACAATGGTGTTCCACTAAATACTACCCCAACTTTTGAAGGCTTTAAAGTAACAGCGGAAGATACTACTAAGGGCTTAGATGGTGCCATACAGGTAACTATTGGTGGCGAAGTATTTAGAACTGCTATTGGAACCTTTGATGGTAAAAATACAGATTTGAAAACTGCCTTTACTCCTCCAACAGGCAATGGAACCGCTGAAATCACTTTGGTGAATGAAAGGGATGCTAATGAAAGGTTTACTATAGACCTTTTCAGGGCTAAATCTTCTGGTATTAATTTAGATACAGAGGCTGCTGCCACTACTTTAGAAAATGCTCTAAACCTTGCCTTTAATACTACAAGAGAAAGCAAAATTAGCTTCCAAGTAGGGTTAGATAACAGTGATAATATTGGTATTACTGTTGGAAGGGTAACAACTGATCAGATTTATAAAAATGCTGATGGTCAGGCAAGAAACCTAGACATTTCTACCAATGCTGGTGCGCAAGAAGCGGTTGATGTATTAGCCATTGCCATTAGAAAGCTAGATTCAATTACTGGTAAGGTTGCGGCTGCCTACACTCGCTTCCAAAAGGTAGAGGAAAATATTAGAACTGGCATCCAAAACAACAATGCGGCTGCTGCTCCACTACTTGATACAGACTTTACTTCAGCTGCATCAGAGCTTGCTGCTCAACAGGTTCTAGAACAGGCGGGATTATCTGCCCTATCTAAAAACCTACAGGGCTTAACAAATGTTCTTCAGCTTCTTAGGTAACTCTAAAAAAGAGTAGCTTTAGAATTTCTTTAAGAGGGAAAATAAATCGTTAATAAAAAAACGGTTGCATTTTCCCTCTTTTTTATTATCTACTATATATTGTAGTTTTTTAAGAAACATCCCACAATATAGGCATTTATGGCGGGCGAAATAAAAAATGTTACCATAGATAAAAATAACCCCAGCGTGGTGAAGGCCAGTGGCATATTTTCTAAAGCCAATCTAAATGCCATATTAGAAAGCGTGCAGGCAAGTGAAGATGCCAAGGTAAAGGCTATTCAAGATAAGATAGACATTAAAAATCAGCAAATTTCTGCCCTGCAAACGCTAAAAAGCACCATTAATGCACTGCAAGATTCTGCTAGGTATCTACGCAAAGATCCGGGTCTTTTCGGCTTAGATAACAATGCCTTTGATTCCAAAAACGCAGTTTTAAGTAGTAGTTATAGTGGCATAGCAGATGCTAGCAAATTTGTAGGCATTAGTGCTGCTAACAATTCTAAACCAGTTTCTTTTGATATTGCCATAAAACAAACCGCCCTTGCTGGCACGCAAGCCTCTGGTAATGTAATAACTTCAGATACTAATGCTTTGGGTATTGGTAGTGGTAGCGGAACTGACTATGAAATTGGCTTAGAAAATGGCTCTAAAGCAACCATAAAAATAAAAACCACTGATTCCTTAAATAATATAGCCAGCAAAATAAATACCGTAACTGGCACAAGTGGGGTTTTCGCCTCCGTAATAAAAATATCTGATAATGATTTTAAGCTACAACTCTATTCCAACAAAACCGGCGCTAATAATGATATAGACACAAGCCTTAGCTTTTTTACCGCAAGTGGCTTAAGCGACCCGCAAACCATTCTAAACTTTTCTACCGGCGTAATTGCAAGGGACGCAATTTTTAAAATAGATAATTCTTTAGAGCTAACACGGGATAGCAATGTGATAACAGATGTTTATTCTGGCATTACCATAAACCTAACCCAAGCCACGCCTAACTATAGTGCGCCAGACCCAGACAGGGTAAGGGTATCTTTCACGCCAGATGTTGATAATATAACCACAAAGGTGAAGGATTTTGTTACTAATTATAACTCCTATCGTTTATTTTATGCCGAGCAAAATGTTCGCAAATCAGATGGCAATTTTGATGCTGAAAAGGCATTACTGGGCGGAAATTCATTACTAAATAGCTTTGAATTTCAAATAAACGGCACTATTCGTTTTGCCTCTAGCATAGATGGGGTGGGCTTAGGTATCGGCTCAGTTGGTATTGAGAGCAAAAAAACCGAAAGTGATTTAAACGAAGATGGCCTACCAGACCCAATTTTAAACCTAATTCAGCTACTTCCCGATGGGGAAAAAATATTTCGTGATGAAGTAACTAAAAATATAGGTGCCGTGCGGGCTATTTTTGAAAATACCTATATTACTAGCGACCCTAACTTGGTTAACACTTCAAGAAGCTCTAATACCAGTCTTAATGAATTTACCCTGCAGTTTAAAGACCCCTTTACTTCAAATAATGTGAACCTTACCAATGTGGCCAGAACCTCCGCCACCTCTTTAAACAGTTTTTCGCTTGTGCTAACTGATGATGGTAATGGTAATTATGGGGCAACTGCTATACCAAACAGCGGCGCGGCCTCTTTTCCTTTGAACATTACCAAAAGTGGCTCAACCTATACCATTACTGGAAAAGCAGGCTCTACCTTAGAGGGGGCAGTGTATAAATTTAATGGAAGTGCCGTTCCCGCTGTATCTATAAATGTAGAGCAGGGTGGGTTTTTAGACGGGGTGGCGATTATCCCCAAAAATGGTATTCAAACCTATCAAGCCAATATTAGTAAAAGTTTAGATATTAACGGCAATGTTAGCTATAGAATAGTAGGGAAAGAAGGCACGCCATTAGAAGGGGCGGTCTATACCTATAGGGGGGAGGTAGATACAACCAATACCTCTATTACAGTAAAGCAAGAGCAAGGCTTAGCCGAGCAGGTTTATAATTTTTCGCAAAGCTATGCGAAAATAAGCGGCTTAATAGACGAAGAGATTGCCAGAATTCAAGATTCCATTAACGGCGTAGATGCAGATAATCTAACAAGAGCGCAGGAGCAAAGGGATAGGGTGGTAGCAACTCAATCTGAAAAGTTAGCCCTGCTAGACCAAGCCCAGTCTAATGCCCAATCATCAATAAATGCTATAAACGCTATTTTTGGCAATAACAACAACAGTAATAGCAGCACTTAAACTATGGTTATTCAAAAATACAAAATAGCTAGCGAACAGGTATCTGGAATGGATATTATAGTAGAGCTATATGCGGGCAGTATTAACCTGCTAAAAAAGGCAAAGTTTGCCTATTTTCAAAATAAAGATTTAGAGGGTAAATATAACTATCTAAACAAGGTAAGTAAAATCTTTACTGCACTGCAAGATAATCTGGAGGATTCAGTAGAAGGGGAAGAGCTTGAAAATTTGAAGAAATTCTATCAAGGGGTAATAGCCAAGGTATTTTATCTGCACAATACTGAAGATGAAGGCGAGTATGATAAGCTAATAGGACTAATAACCCCAGTGCTAAATTCTTGGCAAGAAGTGGCATCAAGGGAGCAAAAGCCTATAGAGAACAAACAAGTAGAGCCGTTAGGTGTTGAGCAAAACTACTCTTCTGGCTTAATTATTTCAGCCTAAATTTGCTTTAAGATTTAGGGCAAGATTGCCATTTTTCTCAACCACAATAATTTCACCTTTATAAAAATTCTTTAATGATTCTATAAGCTCTTCAATTTTTAGGTCATTTACACTAATTTTATTAATTATAATGGCTAGAACCTTTATTTTGCTTGCTTTCAAAGCATTTAGTGAAGTTAGTGTATGGCTTAACATTCCCAAATAATTATTACTAACTAAAATAACTTCAGATTGCAATTCTTTGATTAAATCTAACATGGTTTGGTTATGGTTAATTGGCGTCATTACGCCACCTGCTCCCTCTATAATTTGAAAATCTGCAATAGTTTTTGCAGTGCAAAATTTCACTACTTCTTTAGTAGAAATAGTTTTTTTATGCCTTCTTGCCACAATATCAGGCGATAAAGGTTCGGCGAAAATATATCTTGCCATTTTGCTTATAGTTTCTTGCGTGTAATCTTTCCCCCAAGATTTTAATAGTAGCCTTAAATCGTTATAATCCCTATCAACAAAGCCAGAAATTATAGGCTTATAGACTTCTATTTTTTTACCATCCTTTATTAGATTTTCTATTAGCTTTGAGCCTATATAGGTTTTGCCAACTTCTGTGCCGGTAGCGGTTATAAATATCCTTCGCATTTTGTCTTTATCTATTAAAAATTTATTATATATTACAATGGTATGGAAAAAAATGAAAATATTATCATAGCTAAGGTAAAAAACGCTAAAAACCCCACTGTGTCTATAGTTATGGGTAGCAAAAGCGATTTTGAAACCATGCAACATACCATTTTAAAGCTAGATTATTTTAAAATTCCTTATGAAGTAAAGGTTGTTTCTGCCCACCGCACCCCCCATTTTATGTATGAATATGCATCCTCGTTAGACAAAAGAGGGGTGAAGATAATAATTGCAGGGGCGGGCGGGGCGGCACATTTGCCCGGTATGATGGCTTCTATCTCAACATTGCCGGTTATCGGTGTGCCAGTAAAAAGCAAAGTGTTAAAAGGCATTGATAGTTTGCTTTCCATTGTGCAGATGCCAAGTGGCGTTCCGGTAGCAACAGTTGCCATTGGGCAGGCTGGGGCAGAAAATGCCGCCATCTTAGCTGCCCAAATTCTAAGCCTTAATAATGAAGAATTAAAAAAGAAAATCGCCCTATTTAGAAAGGAAAAAGAAAAAGTCATTTTAAATGAAGTTCTAGAATAATATTGATTTTTAAAGACCAATGTTTATCAAGGGTTTCTATTTTTTATAGCCCTTATTTTATAATTTTTATGTTAATAGTGCAAAAATTTGGTGGCACATCGGTTGCAAGCGTTGAAAAGATTAAAAATGTTGCCGAAAAGGTAATTAAAGAAATTAAAGCTGGCAACAAAACGGTAGTGGTTCTTTCTGCCATGAGTGGCGTTACAGATACTTTAGTTGGCTTTGCTAAAGAGGCCTCCCCCTTAATTACCGATGCTAGCCTAGCAGAATATGATGTAATTGTTTCAACGGGTGAAAATATCACGGTTGGTTTACTAGCCCTTGTTTTGCAAGAAAAGGGTTATAAGGCAAGGTCTTTTTTGAATTGGGAAGTTCCAATTTTAACAGAGGGCAAACACTCTAAGGGGTTAATTCTAGAAATTAATGGAAAAACAATCGCGGATGCTTTAAAATCTGGTATTATTCCAATAATCCCCGGTTTTCAAGGGATTGACAAAAAAACTGGTAGAATAACTACTCTTGGCAGGGGCGGGTCAGACACTTCCGCCGTAGCAATAGCCGCTAGTATTAGGGCAGATAGGTGCGATATCTATACCGATGTTGATGGCGTTTACACAACTGATCCAAGAATTGTTAAAGATGCTAGAAAATTAAAAAAAGTCGCCTATGAAGAGATGCTAGAAATGGCTTCACTTGGGGCAAAGGTTCTGCACAAACGCTCGGTAGAATTGGCTATGAATCATGGCGTTCATCTGCAAGTTCTTTCAACCTTTGTGGATGAATTAGGAAGCAATATTCCAGGAACAATCTTAGTAAAGGAGGATGAAATTATGGAAAAAAGAATAATCACCGGGGTTGCGCTAGATAAAAATGAGGTGCAAATAACCATCATAGGGGTAGAAAATATACCTGGTGTTGCCGCCAAAATATTTGTCTCATTGGCAAAATATGAGGTGAATGTTGATATGATTGTGCAAAATATTTCTGAAAAGGGTAAAAAAACCGACATCACCTTTACTGTAACAAAAGATGACCTCTCAAAGGCAAAAAAAGCCATTGAGGAGTGCGATATTGAGCATGGCAGAATTTTAATTAATGAAGATGTTGCTAAAATTTCTCTAATTGGAATTGGGATGAAGACCAACCCCGGCATTGCCGCTAAAATGTTTAGTGTTTTATCTTCCATTGGGGCAAATATTTTGGTAATTTCTACTTCAGAAATTAAAATTTCAGTTCTAATAGAACAGCAATATCAAGAACTTGCTTTAAGAGCATTGCATCAAGCATTTGAATTGGAAAAAGATAAAAAGTGATTTACTTGGGTTCAAGTTAACAAAGGTTAATCAGGTTTTATAATTTGGCTAGCAAAATATCCGTTAGTTGGATTACTGTTTGTATAGTTCGCCCCCATTCATCAAACAACCCTCACAAAAAAATTTAAAATATTGCTAAAAACAAGCATATAATATATCTAGGCTAAAAAATTCTAAACTCCAAAAATTAAAATAAATGAAAGTAATAGCTAATAATATTAGAATTGGAAATATTCTAGAGTTTGAAAATGGTCTATGGCTTGTAACTAAAAGGGAGCATACAAAACCGGGCAAAGGTGGTGCTTTTATTCAAGCTGAGTTAAAAAACATTCAAACTGGCACAAAAACCGTGCATCGCTTTCGTTCTTCTGAAGATGTAAGCATTGCAAGGGTTGAGGAAAGAAGTTTTAAATATCTATATGATAGTGGTGATGCTATTACTCTAATGGACGATGAAACCTTTGAACAAATTGAAGTAAGCAAAGAACTGCTTGGCACCCAAGTAGCCTATCTAAAAGATAACCTAGCTATTGCTGTAGAATATTACGATGAGGCAATTATTGGGCTAAAAATCCCAGAACAGGTGCAGGCAAAAATAGTGGAAACTGAAACTACCGTTAAGGGGCAAACCGCTAGTGCCTCTTACAAGCCAGCTGTGCTTGATAATGGAATTAGAATTACCGTTCCCCCATTTATTGAAGTAGGTGATATGGTAGTGGTAAATACCATAAATGATGAATATGTTGAAAGGGTAAAAAAAAGCTAGGCACACATGAAATCATCGCTAATTGCAGTTTTAGAAAAGGCAGTTTTAAAGGCAGCTAGAGGATTAGTGCGGGATTTTAGAGAGCTAGAAAATCTGCAAGTTTCAGTTAAAAACTGTGGCTCTTTTGTTACCTCTGCCGATATGCGTTCTAACAAGGTAATAATTGAAATCTTAAAAGAACATTACCCTAAATACAGTATTTTAAGTGAAGAAAGTGGCGAAGAGCTGGGCTTAGATTTCAACCATCGCTTTGTTATCGATCCGCTAGATGGCACCAATAATTTTATGCATGCCCTGCCTAATTTTTGCATCTCCATTGGCTTTGAAGAAAGGGTAAAGGGTGGCAAGTGGGATCAATTAGCTGGGGTAATTTATAGCCCCATTTTAGATGAGCTTTACTGGGCAGAAAAGGGCAAGGGTTGCTTTGTAGAGGTGCAAAACCAAGAAAGAAAACTGTTTTGTTCCAGAAAAAATCTGCTTAAAACCTGCATGGTAGCAGGTTCTATTGATAATTACGCCGATTTAGATTTGGTAAAAAATAACTTTTATAACTTTAGGGCAACTGGGTCTTCTGCCTTAGATTTGGCATATGTGGCAGCTGGCAAGTTTGATTGCTTTTTCCACCGAAAACTAAAGCCTTGGGATATTTCAGCTGGAATTTTAATGGTGAGGGAGGCTAAGGGTATAGTGAGTGACTTTTTAGGCACAGAAAACTATTTTGAAAGTGGAGAAGTGCTTGCAAGTAATTTAGAAATAAGTGATATTTATAAAAAGCTATTTATCACACCTAAAA
>JBKCHH010000090.1:0-39464 GCA_046302855.1 Alphaproteobacteria bacterium | reverse complement strand
TGGCAATAGTGCCTTTATTTTTGGCATTATTTCTATATTTCTAATTCTAGCAGCCCTTTATGAAAGCTGGCGATTACCCTTTGTTATTATAATGGCCGTTCCCTTTGCTTTTTTAGGCGCCCTGCTTGCCATTTTTATTACTGGTATGGAAAATGATATTTACTTTCAGATAGGGTTAGTTACCTTAATCGGGTTAGCTTGCAAGAATGCGGTTTTGATTGTAGAATTTGCGGAAATTAAGCGAAAAGAAGGTTTTGCCTCACTTGAAGCGGCAATCCGTTCTGCCAATCAAAGGTTTAGACCAATTATTATGACCTCTCTTGCCTTTATCTTTGGCGTATTGCCCTTAGTATTTAGCACTGGGGCTGGAGCAAATTCAAGACATTCTATAGGAACAGGCGTTGTGGGCGGTATGATATTTGCCACCTTTATTGCTATTATTTTTATCCCTATATTCTATTATTGGTTAAGACCTAAAGAGGAAAAGAAAGGAGGAAAAAATGAAAGCTAATCTATTGTTAATAATCCTACTTATTTTAACTTCCTGTTATTTTGAACCTAATTTTAATAGGGCAGAGATAAAAAACCCCATTCCTGAAAAGTGGCTAAATATCTATAATGAAATGCCAAGCCATAAGAATCATGTAACTAGCCTGTGGTGGCGTAATTTTGGTGATGAAAATCTAGATAGCCTTATTCTAGAAGCTATTGAAAATAATGATGATGTAAAAATTTCCTTTGAAAAGATTAATCAAAATGAAGCGATAAAAGATGCCTCGCAATTAGCTCTACTACCAAAAATAGATGGATCGTTTAATTCCAAAAAAGAAAAGCTCTCTAAAAACACAAATAATTCTAACAAAACTATCGATACCAAAAGCCTAAATGTAAAACTAAATTATGAGCTAGATGTTTGGGGAAGAATTTCAAGCCTTAGGTGGAAGGCTAAGAATGATTTGTTAGCCAGCAAATATGCCAAGGATGTGGTTTTGCTAAATTTAACCTCGCAAGTAGCAAAATCTTATTTCGATTTGGTTTTGTTAGATGAAGAGCTAAAAATTGCTAAAAATAATCATAAGGCATTAGAAGAAATTTACAGCATTTGGAGTGAGCGGAATAAGGTTGGCTCAACCTCCTTGCTTGATTTAAGGCAGATAGAGGCGGAAAAAGAGGTGGAAAAAACTAGGGTCTATGAGTTAGAACAAAAAATTGCCCTGTTGCAAAATGAAGTTTCGTTACTAATTGGCTCTAACCCTAAAAAAATTGTTCGCTCTAAGTTTGAAAACTTAAAATTTATAGCAGATAAATCCTTTATTATCCCCGCCCTAAAACAACCGGTAGAAATTATAAAACATCGCCCAGATTTAAAAATGGCGGAGGCTGGGGTTATTGCAAGCAAGGCAGATTTAAATGCCTCAAGGGCAAGTTTCTTCCCATCAATTACTTTAGATGCATTGTTTGGCTTTCAAGCAGGTTCTTTAGAAAAACTGGTGAAGTCTGGGTCCTATATAAATAGTTTTGGTGGTGGAATACTGCAACCCATATTTAATAGGGGTGAGCTTTTAGCCCAAAACAATATTGCCTTTTCTAAAAAGGATGAGGCTCTATACAACTATGCTAAAACCTTAAAAACCGCGCTAAAAGAGGTGGAAGATAGCTTAATTTACCTAAATAAGGCAGAGAAAATATCAGGCTCTATAAAGGCACAGGTGGATGCTTTAAAAGAGGCTGAAAAATTAGTAGAGGCAAAGTATGATAATGGTTTGGTTGGCTATTTAGAGTTTTTAACCACCAAGCGAAATCTATTTGATGCCAGAATTAACTCTTTAGAGGCACAAAGGGCGGAAATCTATTCTTATGTGAACTTTATTAAGGCTTTAGGTGGGGGGTGGGAAGATGAATATCACCAGTAATGATATTAAAGCAAAGCTAGCCGAACATATTAAAGAAATAGACTCGCTAACGCTGGATTTTTTAAAAAATATAGAGAATGATTCTATCGTTCTAGAGGCAATAAGATATTCTACCCTATCTGAAGGCAAAAGAATCCGCTCTTTTTTGCTAAAAATTCTAGCTGATTCCTTAAAAATTGATGCAAAAAATTCACTGCGGGTTGGGATGGCGATTGAACTTACCCATTCCTTCTCCCTAATTCATGATGATTTACCCTGTATGGATAATGATGACTACCGCCGCAATCAACCAAGTTGCCACAAGAAGTTTGATGAGGCAACCGCCCTACTTGCGGGGGACGCCCTATATGGGCTTTCATTTGAGATACTGGCGGATAATAAAACCCACCTAAGCCCAGATGTTCGCATAAAGCTACTTTCTGCCTTTGCCAAAAAATGTGGTTTAAGCGGGCTAATTGGCGGGCAATCTTTAGATATTGGCAATGAGCAAAGGGGCGAGCAAAATTCCCTTGAACTAATTAACAAGCTAAAAACTGGTGCCTTGTTTGCCTTTTCTACCCTAGCCCCTGCTATTATGATGCGCCTTCCCACCAATGAG
Source organism: Alphaproteobacteria bacterium (assembly GCA_046302855.1). Lineage (GTDB taxonomy): Bacteria > Pseudomonadota > Alphaproteobacteria > Rickettsiales > UBA8987 > JBKCHH01. Next base: position 36,953 of record JBKCHH010000090.1, on the reverse strand, counting down.
GAGGTTTTATATGAAGCCGTTGGCTATGAAATTGGCAATCTTTTCCAACTGGTAGATGATATGGTGGATAAAAAAATTGCTAGAGATGAAGATTTGATAAGGGGTCTAGTTGAAAACCTTGCCACTCATCGCTTAATAAAAAACAATCTTGATTTAAGAAATCTAGTGCATTTTATCGCTGGGCAAATAGAAACATAGCTCCTTAACTACCTAATCACCACCTTTAGCCCCATGCTTTTTGCTAGGCTTTCGAAGGCTTCGTTAAATTCATCTGATACTAGGCATCTATCACTTGGGTGAAAGGTAATGGCTAGCTTTTTTTGCTCTACGGCAATTTTAGTTCTAGCTAGAATACCAGTAGCACCGCCTGCTAGCTTAAAGCCAAGCCGCATCATTAAACCTATTGAGCATGCCTTATTATAATCTTCATCTGATAATATTTCTTTAACCGTATCCAACACTTTGGAATATTTATTACTATAGCGAAAGTAAACACAAATGGCTAAAAACACCCTTTCCCTATGGGTTAGGGATGGCAATTTAGAATCTATAATCCATCTAAAGGCTACCTCTGCCCTAAAGGAGTTAATTTCGTGCCATGCAATCCAAGCCAAAATACAGGCAGAGTTTTTTATTCTAAGTAGCTCTGGGCTCTCGTTCTTAAATAGATTATTTATCCAAGCGGCTAGCTCTAGGCTAAAATCTATCCAAGGCTTATTTATGCCGGTGTGAAAGTGAATCGGAGTAAAGCTGCCCACCATATCATAAACTGCTACAAATAAAGGGTCTTGTGCTTTAATGGCAGGGGCCAGTTCATTAAATAAAACCCCTTCCCTAACCCCACTGCCACTAAATATAATATCCTTTGGCTTACCTGTTTCGATAATTTTTAAAAGAACTAGGGCGGCGAATGGTAGCATCTCTTCCCTTTTTTTTGCCCTACTCACCTTGCGGATTATCTTTTTATTAGAAATAATTTTTTTTAGAGTTGGTATTAGTTTTTTTGCCTCTACTTGATAGTTATCGATAATATCTAGGCTGTAATCTCTTAAAGCCATGTCAACGGCTGCTATTGCCCTAAAACTGCCCCCCACCGCGTAGAAGGTTTTATCTTCTAATGCCTTTTTTAGTTGAAACTTATCAAGATGTTCATCAATAAAGCTACTAATAATTTTTTCAGGGTGTTTTTGCGTTCTGTTAATGTCTGCCAGCCTTAAGGCACCAAGAGGCAAAGATACTAGCTTATCAAAAAAGCTATTTTCGTGGAAGATATTTTCGGAGCCTTGCGCATAATCTACCTCTGCCAGCTCTAAACTTCCCCCACCTAAATCCCCTATCGCCCCTTTCGCAACCCGCAAACCACTTATTACCCCTAGGGTTGAAAGTTTTGCCTCCTCTATTCCAGAAATTATATGAACCTCTAAATTAAAGCGTTTTTTTATTTCCTTTACAAACCATTTGCCATCCCGCGCTTCTCTAACGGCAGAGGTAGCAAAGGCGTAGATTCTTTTTACCTTCATCGCCTCAATAATGCGTAAGAACCTAGGGATTATTTGAAAAACCTCCTCCACGCCCTTAGGGTTTAGCTTGCCGGTGCTTATAAAATCACGAATTAGGCCACATTGCTTCTTTTCATTTAAAATAGAGGCAGGAACCCTTTTTAAACCATCATAAATTACCATTCTAACTGAATTGGAACCAATATCTATCACTGCCATTTCTTCGGTTCTTTCCTTTTCCGCATATATGGTTTTGGCAATTGATTCTAAATGCCGCACCGAATGGATGGCAGAGCCTCTGCCAGAAAGGCTTGGGTTGTGCACAAAATATTCGTGGGCTGAAATTGAATTGGCATCATATTCTGTTCTTAAATACTTACCATCAGCTTGCAAATACCAACTGTTTTTTAGGTCAGAGAGGTTTGCCTGCATAATTTGCCCTAAAATCTGCTCAAATACAGTATCATTTTCTATTGGAATGGCAGCTTCTATTCTTGCGTCCATATTCCTAGTCATTAGGTCGGAAGAGGAAATATACACCTTGTTATTGATTGACCCCATGGGAAAGCCATTAGCAAAACAGTAGATTCTGGTATGTTCTAGAAATCTACCAACTATAGATTTTACCCGAATATTCTCGCTTAAACCTACAATACCAGGTCTTAAACAACAAATACCCCTTATCACTAGCTCTATTTTTACCCCTGCTTTTGAGGCTTCATAAAGTTTATCAATTATTAACTTATCTGTGATAGAATTAACCTTTAACCAAATTCCAGCTGGTTTATCGTTCTTTATGTTTTCTATCTCACGGTTAATTAGTTTTAGTAATTGGGCGCGAAGGTTTATGGGGCTTAAGAATGCCTTTTCTAGCAGGCCATCTATTTTTCTGGTTTTTATAAAATCAAATATCTTATCTAGCTCTTTGCAAAGGGATTGATTGCAGGTAAATAGTGACAGGTCTGAGTAAACTCGGGCTGTATCAGAATTATAATTGCCTGTGCCAAAGTGGGCGTATATTTTTTCCTTCTCTACATTATTTTCCTTAATTACCTTTTTTACAAGGGTGAGCTTTAGGTGGGTTTTAATATCTGGATTGGTGTGGATAATTTTAACCCCATGCTTTTGCAGGGTTTTTAAGAACTCTATGTTTCTTTCCTCATCAAACCTTGCTTTAACTTCAATAAAGCAGGTTACCTTTTTACCATTTTTTTGTGCCTCAATTAAAGATTTTACTACGGGGGAATCTTTAGTGGTTCTATATAGGGTTTGTTTTATTTCAACCACATCCTTATCAATGGCGGCTACCCTTATAAACTCGGTTACCATATCAAAACTTTCATAGGGATGGTGAATTAGAATATCCTTTGCTTCAATGGCTTTAAAGTAATTACCATCATAATCGGCAATCCTTTCTGGAAAGCGAATTTTTATTGGCTCAAAAAATAGCCTTTTAGTGTTTAGACCTGCCGTTTCAAAATCATAATCTATTATGTTATCCGCATCTTTAATAAATGATAGATTGCGATATTTTACAATCTGCCTTGGAGATAAGTGAAATTTTTCTTGAATGAATTTTAAAAAATCTTCGTTTACATCGGAATTTGTTTTTATAAATAATACCTTGCCCACTTCTCTTAATTTAAATAACTTTTCGTAATCTTCCAAGGAATCTAAATCATTGGGATTGTTAGAAAAATCAATATCGCCATTTCTAATAAGGCTTATGGTAAAGGCGTTTTCTGCATTACTATTTAGAATTTGCTTAAAGTATTTGCAAAGAACGGTTTTTGCCGAAACAAAGTTTAGATTTACATCCCTATAAACAAAAAATGGGTTTTCTATTGCGGTTTCTATTGGATAAAAAAGTGCCTCAGTTTTTGTTTTTAGAACCAAATAATCTTTTATGCCTGTTAGCTTGGTTTGGTCTATCTCTTTAGAAAGGGGAAATCTTATTGGTTTTACATTAGAAAATTTTTCTTTTAGCTGTTTAATAAAACCCTGTAGGGTAGCTTCATCTGCCTCGTGCGGCTCATCAAATTCAATATCATATTTGCCAAATTCTTTTCTTAGTTTTAAAAAAACTGCCTCTTGCTTAGAAAAGAAATCTGCCAGATGCCCTAAAACTATTGGTAGCTGTTCTTTAGCAGTTAAGCCGTCTAGGGTTTTTTCTTTAGAGTTTAAATCGTGAATTAATTTCCCCACCCTTACAGAAATAAACTCATCTATGTTTCTTACCGTAATGTGCAAAAACTTAAACCGCTCAATAATTGGGTAAGAGCGGTTTAACGCCTCTTCCAACACCCTATAGTTAAATTTTATTAAAGAAACTTCCCTATTAAAGTATCTTTCACTCTCCTTTGAACTATTGTATATGTTATTAGAAATATCTCTCTTCACAGCTTTAAATCAAAAAAAATTATAACTTTATAATAGAGGAAAATCTACTAATTGTAGAAACGAATTAATATCAAGGCTAAGTTATAAGAGCAATATTAATAAATCAAGGTATGATGGGCAGAATTATATTTTTAATTGTAGCTTTATTGGCAATTTTATTAGTAATTTCCCCCCTTACAATAAAGGCACAAGAGGAAGAACAGGCGACCCAAGAACAAGAAGATGAAGTAGAGGCTGAAGAAGATATAATCCCCATAATAGCGGAAGTAAAAAATAAGCCAAAAAAAGTAGAGCTGGATGAATATTCAAGTATAGAAACCTATCAACTTTCCCCCACTCTAGAAAAGTTTGAAAGGCCAAAAATACTTTACACCAAGCCAAAGGTTTTGTCCATTCTAACGGCGAAAGAGGCGGAAGACTTAAAAAACCAAGCCAAGTTTAAAAATAACCTTTATTTTGATATTCCAGACCTAATATTCGCCGAAAATGCTAATAAACTAATGAAGGAAAAAAAGTTTAAGGAGGCTCTGCTAGAATCAATGAAGGCAAAGGAAACAGCTATTGCTAAGGTGTTTTTATGGCGGATAATTATCTCTTCCCCAGAGTCGGTTAGTTTTAAGGAAGTATCTGATTTTATAGAAAAAAACCCCCATTTTCCTAGACTTAATAAAATTCATATCGTGGCAGAAGGCTTGCTTAGCGAAATCTCTGAAAGTGAAGTAATAAAATGGTTTGAAAATCAAGGGGATAGAAAAGAAGCGGTAGATAGTAAACCAAAAACCTATCTGGGAAGGTTAAAACTAATAGATGCCTGTGCCAAAACTACTGAAAAGGCCAACAACATTCAATGCAATAACGAAAAATTCTTAAGCGATATTTGGATTAATCACGATTTTAACCACTCTTTAAAGAAAGAAAAAGAATTCATTAAAGCAAATAAAAATGATATAAAACAATATGATACTATTGCCAGAATTAACCGCCTTCTTTGGAATAATCAATTAACCTCAGCGCAGAGAATATTTCATTTGGTAAATGATGACTATAAAAACCTCTTTAAGACAAGGATTGCTTTAAAAAACAATCGTGAAGATGTTGCCCTTTCTTTAAAAAAAGTGCCAGAATGGCTAAAAAATGACGATGGCTTAATGTATGATACGGCCGAGTGGATGATAGAAAATGGCGAATCTGATGAAAAAATTTTAGAACATTTAAAAAATTCGCCCAAAATTTCTGAATATTCTAATAGGTGGTGGCAAATAAAAAGGCAGTTTTTAGATAAGATTATCAAGCAAAAAAACTATACTTTGGCTTATGAGCTGGCATCTAACACGAATTATTCTTTGGAGGATAATGATTCCTACATAGCATCCCAGTGGTTAGCGGGCTGGATAAGTTTTAGATTCTTGCAAGATTACAAAAAAAGCTATCGTCATTTTTATAATATTTATAAATCAGCTGAAACCAATAGCTCAAAAGCTAGAGGGGCTTTCTGGGCGGGGCATAGTGCCGAAAAACTAGGCAATTACAATGTTGCCTTAAACTGGTTTAATGAGGCAAGTAAATATTATACTTCTTTTTACGGGCAGGTGGCTTTTAATATCTTGCAAAAACCAGCTGACACCATTCCCAAGTCTTTTTTTTACAGAAGAAGCAGAGATTTTAACCTAAAATTTAATTTCGAGCAAAAGGAGCTGCTAAAGGCTATAAATCTGCTCTATTTATTAAATGAGCATTTTTTCGCCAAGATTTTTATTAATCAATTCATAACACAAAATAAGGGCAAGGATGAGCTAATTTTTATCTCTAAATTTAATAAGTCGCTCGGTAGGCCAGACTATATGATAGAATCCCTTAAAACCATGATGGATACCGGTAGCTTTGTTCTAAGCCAAGATGTTATGCCCCGCCTTAACATCTTTAATGAGTTTAAAGATTTTAAAATAAAAGATGCAGATGAAGCCCTAGTGCATGGCATAATAATGGTAGAAAGCCAGTTTGACCCTAAGGCAAGAAGCCCAGTTGGTGCACTGGGGTTAATGCAGGTAGTGCCAAATACCGCACAATTTTCTGCTAGAGAGCTAAAAATCCCCTATGCGAAAGAAAAACTAACGGAGGATTTAAGGTTTAATGTAATGGTGGGGAGCTTTTATATAAATCATCTTATTCAAAGGTATAAATCTTTTGTGCTTGCCATTGCTGCCTATAATGCTGGGGTGGGGGTGGTGGATGAATGGCTTCGTGCTAACCCATTTCCTGAGAAAAAAGATAATATTTATGAGGTTATCTACTGGATAGAATCCATCCCCTACTTAGAAACTAGGCAGTATGTGCAAAAGGTTTTAACCAATTATCAGCTTTATAAAATGATAATAGATGTAGATGATTTAGAGCGAATTATAGTAGGTAGTAACAAAAAAAACATTGGCATTAATAATGATTTGTTGCGTTAGTTGTTGCCTATAGCTACAATTCACCAGAAAAACCAACCTGCCTTATGCTATTTGATATTCAAGAACCAAACGCACCCATAGAAACAGTAATTGGCATAGATCTAGGCACTACCAATTCGCTAGTTTCTTACCTGAGTAACGGCGTGGTGAAATTAATAGAGGATGAAAATGGCTCTAGCCTTATCCCCTCCGTAGTGGCAATAAAAAATAATAGGTTTGTGGTGGGTAAAAAGGCTTTGGAAGAAAAAAACCATATTCGCTCTATCAAAAGGTTAATGGGCAAGGGTTTTATTGAGGCAAAAGAAATAGCCAGCCACCTAAACTATGAACTTATAGATAAGGGTGGGGTGGCAAAGGTTAGGCTTAACCATAAAGACTTCGCAAAAGATTTTACAGCCACAGAAATTTCTAGTGAGATTCTAAAATACTTAAAAAAACTAGCTGAAAAACAGCTTGGCTTTCCTATAAAAAAGGCGGTTATTACCGTTCCTGCCTATTTTGATGAACAGGCAAGAAAAGCAACCCTAGATGCCGCTAAACTTGCCCAGCTTGAAGTGCTTCGTATTATTTCTGAACCAACGGCAGCAGCCATAGCTTACGGGCTAGATAAAACGACTGAAGGCATTTACGCCGTATATGATTTTGGGGGTGGCACTTTTGATGTTTCAATTTTAAAAATGAAGGGTGGTGTATTTCAAGTAATTGCAACTGGGGGTGATGCCTTACTTGGTGGCGATGATATAGATATAATGCTTGCCAACCACTTAAAAATTCCCCTGCTTGAAGCAAAATTAATAAAAGAAAAGCTCTCTTTTTCAAAAGAATATAGCCATATAACTAGGCGTAAGTTTGAACAGCTGGTTTCCCCCATCATCAATAAAACCATGCAGATTTTTGAGCGAACCCTTATTGATTCCAATCTTGAAAAGGAACAGATAAAAGGGGTTATAATGGTGGGTGGCTCTACTAGAATCCCATTAATAAGGCAGTTGGTAAAAGACCTAATTGGCATTACGCCACTAGTTGATATAAATCCAGATGAAATTGTAGCCATTGGGGCAGGCATTCAGGCAGATAGCTTAAATAATAGTGCAAATACCCTTTTACTAGATGTTATTCCCTTATCCCTTGGGGTTGAAATTATGGGTGGCATGGTAGAGGTTATAATCCCTAGAAACACTACTATTCCCACAGAAAAAAAACAGAACTTTACTACTCACATAGATAACCAAACTGGCATTTCTTTCCACATAGTGCAGGGGGAAAGGGAAATGGCAGATAGATGCAGGTCTTTAGCTAAATTTGAACTAAAGGGCATTCCGCCAATGCTGGCTGGTATGCCTAGAGTTGAGGTTACCTTTACCATAGATGCAGATGGCTTACTAAAGGTTTCTGCCAAAGAGCTAATTACTGGTATTTCGCAAACAGTTTTAGTTAAGCCCACCTTTGGTTTAAGTGATGAAGAGATTGAAGAAATGCTTATTTCTGCCCATAAAAACGCCCTAAAGGATGTGCAAGAAAAGCTATTTTCTGAAAGTAAATTTGAAGCTGAAACCCTAATTCTGCGTTTAAAAAAGGCAATTTCTAACTATCCTCATTTTTTAGAAAAGGATGAAGAAAGAACATTTCTAAAGCAAATAGAGGCAATAAATAGGGCTATTTCAAAGGGGGATAGAGATTTGCTAGATATTGAGTATCAAAAACTAAATTCCCTAACTAGTAATTTTGCTGGCAAAATCGCCTCGCTCGCCGTGGAGGAAAAAATCAAGGGAAGAAGGGTGGAGGAGGTTTAAGGGTTGTATGGATGAGAATAGAAAATATAGTGATTATATAATATTCATTGATGAAAGTGGCGATCATGGCTTACAAACCATTGATGAAAAATATCCTATTTTTGCACTAGTTTTTGTTTTAATAAAAAAACAAGATTATTTTGAAAAAATCGTTCCTAGATTTATTGAGCTTAAATTTAAATATTGGGGTCATGACCAAATAATCTTGCACGAACACGATATTAGAAAAGAAAAACAAGACTTTGGTCTTTTAAGAACTAGCAGAACTTTAAGAGAATCTTTCTATGAAGATTTAAATACTATTATTAAAGAAATTCCGTTTGAATTTATAGGGGCAGTAATAAAAAAAGAAAAGTTGAAGAAAAAATATTCAAAACCTTTTAATCCTTATGAAATAGCAATGCTATTTTGTATGGAAGAATCTTTAAAACTTTTAGAAAAAAGAAACCGATCTGGAAAAATAACCCATCTGATCGTTGAAGGGCGGGGTGCAGAAGAAGATAAAAAACTAGAACTAGAGTTTAGAAGAATTTGTGCAAATCAGAAAACTTGGGGATATCAAAAACACGATTTTTCAAAAATTCCCTTTGAATTTATCTGCTCTCATAAAAGGAGCAACTCTTCTGGATTGCAGCTTGCAGATCTTATAGCTAGACCAATAGGGTTAAAATATTTAAGACCCGATCAAGACAACAGAGCCTTTGAAATAATCAGAAACAAGCTAAAATTTATAAAATGCTTTCCCTAAAAAATGGGGACATAATAAAACAAATGGCCTCTAGATAATCTAGAAGCCAAATGTCGACTAGGAAAAGCCCAATCCTTAAATACCATTATAAACTAAAATCTTTAAAAATCAAATAGATATTTCTACGCTTCGCTTAAAAACCCTCCTCTATAACCTTTTTTATTACAAGCTCTACATTCCGCTCAAGGTCTTTTAAAGAGCCATTGTTGGGAATAACATAGTGGGCTTTCTTAGACCGCTCATTATCATCTATCTGGTGTGAATTTATCTGGTGGAACTTCATTTCGGTATAGTCTACCCTTTTTATAATCCGCTCTTTTCTAATGTTTTTATCTGCCCTTATGGCTATTACTATATGGCAGAGCTTGTCTATGCCCTTTTCAAAAAGCAAGGGTATGTCTAGCAAAGCAACTTGATAGCTTTGCTTCTTTTTTTCCTCCAAAAACTCTTTTCTTTTTAGGGCAATAATGGGGTGAAAAATATCTTCTAGCTTTAAAAGTTTTGCCTTTTCTTTAAAAACTGCGTCCCCCAGCCTTGCCCTATCTATATTGCCAGATGAATCTAAACTTTCAGGAAAGGCTTGTTTTATTGATTCTATAACCTGTTTATTGTTCTTAAATATATCCTTAGCGACAAGGTCTGAATTAAACACAGCAACCCTTATATGTTCTTGCATAAAGAACTCTTCTATAATTTTGGTGGCGGTGGTTTTACCACTGCCTATGCCGCCTGTAATACCTATTATTTTCATAAATAACTCAACTATAGGTATATATAATAATTAAAATTTTAAATTCACCTAACAAAATTTTGCTGTATAGTTTTATGAACTTGAAGCATTTTTTTAATGGAGAAGATTGTTATAATAGATTACGGGGCGGGCAACATCCACTCTATAAATAAGGCATTACTAAAAGTAAGTAATGGTGAGAAGCAAATAGCCATTTCTAATAAAGAAGCCGATATTTTAAAGGCAGATAAGTTAATTCTGCCGGGTGTTGGGGCTTTTGGCTCTTGCATGGAAAAATTAACCTCCCTAAAGCTAGTTCCTATTATTAAAGATAGGGTTTTGAATGGGAAAATTCCATTCTTAGGCATTTGCTTAGGTATGCAGTTACTTGGCTCAAAAGGCTATGAATTTGGCGAAACAGAAGGGCTAGGGCTAATAGAGGGCGAGGTTAAACTTATAAAAACAAAGGAAAAGGTAGAGATTCCGCATATGGGGTGGAATAGTGTTAGTAGCACAAATCATCCACTATTTAATAATATAAAGAATGAGAGTGATTTTTATTTCGTCCATTCCTATCATTTTATTGCTAAAAGCAAGGATGCTGTTATAGCAACCACAAGCTATGGTGGCGTAAAGCTAGTTGCTGGCATTGCGAAAGATAATATAATGGGGGTGCAGTTCCACCCTGAAAAAAGTAGTGACTCTGGCTTAACCTTACTAAAAAACTTTGTATTCTTATGATAATTTATCCAGCCATTGATGTAAAAAACGGCAAATGTGTTCGGCTTTTAAAAGGGCAGGCAGATAAAGAAACCATCTATAACCACTCCCCCATTAATCAAGCCAAGTTTTTTGAAGATGAGGGGGCGGAATTTTTGCATATTGTAGATTTAGACGGGGCCTTTTCTGGTGAGTCGCTAAACAAGGAGGTTATTTCGCAAGTAATTGCCAATGTTAAAATTCCCGTGCAGGTAGGTGGTGGCATTAGAAGTATAGATGATATTAACTACTGGTTTGAAATGGGCGTATCTAGGGTAATTTTAGGCACGGTTGCCATTAAAAACCCCTCCCTACTTGAAATTGCCACTGATACTCACCCCAAAAAAATAATCCTTGGAATTGATGCCAAAAACGAACTGGTTGCCATTGAGGGCTGGGTTCAGGTTTCAACTCTGAATGCAACCGATTTAATTAATAGATTTAAGCACCTGCCCTTATCTCACATTGTTTATACAGATATTGAAAAGGATGGCTCAAAACTAGGGCCCAATTTTGAAGCCATAAAACATATTGCTCAAAAATCGCCCTTTCCCGTTATCGCCTCCGGTGGCGTTGGTTCTATAGAAGATGTCAAACGCTTAAAAATATTAAGTGAATTTGGCGTAAGTGGCGTAATTATTGGTAAGGCCCTTTATGACAATGCCTTTACTTTAAAAGAGGTAATCAGTTTATCTAAATGATAGAAAATAATTACAAAATTGCCATAGTGGGCAGGCCAAATGTAGGCAAGTCTAGGCTGTTTAACAGGTTATCAGTAAAGGAAAAGGCCTTGTGGAACAATATCGCTGGCCTCACTAGAGATAGAAAAGAAACAGAAGCTGAACTTGGCAATCTAAAGTTTAAAATTATAGATACGGCTGGCTTTGAAGATTCTCATAAGTTTAAAAACTCTAGTTTAAAAGAAATCCTCTCCGAAGCCCAAAAACAAACCAAGGCTGGTATTGCGGAGGCAGATTTAGTTTTCTTCTTAATAGATATAAGGCAAGGTGTTGTGCCAGAAGATATTGATTTTGCTAGGGTTCTTAGAAAATCTGGCAAAAAAATTCTGCTCCTTGCCAATAAATGCGATGCTAAGTTTGATGAAGATAATTTAAATGAAGCCATAAAACTAGGCTTTGGTGAACCAATCTTAATTTCTGCCGAACATAATATGGGTTTAAGTGAAGTTTATGATTATTTAAGCAATGAAATTGAGGCAGAAAAAGAATTAGAAGAGGGTGAGGGGGCGGAAGAGGAAGAAGAGCAGAAAGAAAACAAAATAAGAATTGCCATAGTAGGTAGGCCAAATGCGGGTAAATCTACCCTATTTAACGCTATAATAGGGGAAGAAAGGGCGATAGTTTCTAGCATTTCTGGCACTACTCGGGATGCTATTTCGCACGATTTTTTTTATGAGGAGCAAAAAATTTCTCTATTTGATACAGCTGGCATTAGAAAAAGCTCAAAAGAAAAGGATGATGCCGAAGAGCTAGCGGTTAGTGATGCCTTCCGTGCCATAAAATACGCCAATATTGCCATACTGGTTATAGATTCCGTTCTGGGTATTGAAAAGCAAGATTTAACCCTAGCAGACCACATTGTATCAGAAGGCCGCGCCTTAATAATAGTGTGTAATAAGTGGGATTTAATAGAAGATAAAAAACAAAAGCTAGAAGAAATTGAATATAGGCTACAGACCTCCTTCACCCAAATAAAAATCATTCCTATGGTGCAACTTTCTGCCATTAGAAAAAACAATTTAAGGCAACTTTTTAGTGCCATTTTAACCGTATATGAAAATTGGAATTTTCAAGGCTCTACCTCTAAACTAAATGAGTGGCTAAGAATGGCAACGCTAAAAAACCCGCCCCCTTCTGTTAATGGTAGAAGAATAAAATTTAAATTTGTAAAGCAAACAGGGCATCGCCCACCTGCCATCACTATTAATACTACCAGTAGTTTAAAGGGTTTAAGTGGAAGCTATATTAAGTATTTGGTAAACCACTTAACCGAGCATTTTAACCTATCTGGCACACCAATCCGCGTTCACATTTTTAAACCCAAAAACCCATTTCTAGAAGATAGTGAGGAGATGAAAGTGGAGATGTAATTATGATCGATAGGGTAAAAAATTTAGAAGAAATAAAAAGTGAAGTAGGCAGTTTAGCCCAAATTATAGTTGTAACCAAAAATCATGATTTCCAAGAAATTCTACCCCTACTTGAAGCAAACCACCTTCACTTTGGCGAAAACAAGGTGCAGGAGGCTTATGGCAAGTATAGAGACGCAAAAATAGATTTTCCTAATATAAAACTGCATCTTATAGGTTCGCTACAAACCAATAAGGTGAAGGATGCTACTAGGCTATTTGATTACATCCATACCATAGATAGAAAAAACTTATGCGATGAAATAAAAAAACAGCTAGACAAAACTAACAAAAAAATAGAGCTTTTTATTCAAGTAAATACCGGTAATGAGCCAAATAAGGGCGGGGTTAGTAAAGATGGGTTGGACGCGCTATTTAACCACTGCCAAAAACTACCCCTGCCTATAACAGGGCTAATGTGCATTCCACCGGTTCACGAAGACCCCCTACCCCATTTTTCTTGGCTAAAACAAAGGGCTAAAGACTATAGTTTGAAAAATTTAAGCATGGGCATGAGCAATGATTATAAACAGGCCTGTTTGACTGGTTCTACTTTCTTACGAGTTGGCACAGCTATAATGGGGCAGAGGATATAGTTATAGTTTCCTTTCCGCAATCATTTGCTTAATTGAGGCTATTGCCTTGGCGGGGTTTAAACCCTTAGGGCAGGTTTTAGCACAGTTCATAATAGTGTGGCAACGGTATAGTTTAAAGGGGTCTTCTAGCTCATCTAACCTTTCGCCCGTTGCTTCATCCCTTGAATCTGCAATCCAGCGATAGGCTTGCAGTAAAACGGCAGGACCTAAATATTTATCTTCATTCCACCAGTAGCTTGGGCAAGAGGTTGAACAGCAGGCACATAAAATACATTCATCTAGCCCATCTATTTTTTCTCTCTCTAGAGGCGATTGCAACCTTTCTTTGTCGCTAGAAGTGGCGGATTTTGCCTTTAGCCATGGCTGGATAGATTCATATTGAGCGTAAAAGCCAGTTAAATCTGGCACCAAATCTTTTATTACCTTTTGGTGGGGCAGTGGCGAGATAACAACTTCTTCTGCCTCATCGTTATGACACAAACAGGCAAGGGTATTTCTACCATTAATATTCATAGCACAGGAGCCGCAAATACCTTCACGACAAGATCTTCTAAAGGTAAGGCTAGAATCAATTTCATCTTTTATTTTAATTAGCGCATCTAAAACCATGGGTCCACACTTATCCATATCGATAAAAAACTCATCAAAGCTGGGGTTTTGGTTATCATCTGGGCTCCATCTATAAACTTTGAATTTTTTGATGTTTTTTGCCTGTGAGGGCTTAGGGAAAACCTTCCCCTTTATAGGAACCGAGTTTTTAGGTAGGTTAATTTCAACCATATTTTTTTGGATGATTTTTTAAATCTCTTATCGCATAAGCTATAAACCGCTAAGCAAAAAAGGCAAACAAATTTTAAACAAAAAAATCTACCTTGTTAGTTTCAACATCGGATCCACCGCCTCTCTATTGTTTCTAAGGGCGAAGAATACCCCACTATCATTACCATTATCTAAAATGCCAACGGTGCCAACTTTTTCTCCCTTGGCAATATATTGCCCTACACGGAAATATATCTTATCAAGGTTAGCGTAGACAGAAAGCCAATCAAACCCATGCCTTACCACCACCAAGTTACCATAACCCTTAATATTTCGCCCCACATATTCTACCAAACCTGAACTTGAAGTATAGACATCGTTCCCCAAGGGTGCTCTTATAATAATCCCTAAGTTTTTATTATCATCTTTGTTAATACCAAACCTTTCTATTATTTTGCCCCTTATTGGCCAAGAAAACCTGCCTGTAAAAGAATTCTGCTCATAAAAATACTCATAGCTTTCTTTAAAAGAAAGGTTGGCGGGCTTGTTAATATTTCTAGAGGTGTTTTTTACCTTAACTAAGGCTACTTTGCCAACGCTTGGCTCTTCCGTTGATTTTTTGGGAACATATACGGCTTGCCCCACCTTTACTTCATAGTTGGTAAGTTGATTTACTTTAGATAATTCCTTTACATTTATCCCATATTTATCAGCAATATTTTGGGCAGATTCCCCCGGTTTTACTACATATTCCTCCAGTGGAATTTTTAGCGTTTGCCCCGGACGCAAAATATATGGCCTTTTTAAATTATTGCTTTCAATAATTTCTCTAATGGAAATATTATATTCTTGGCTTAGCCCATACAGGGTATTGCCCTTTTTCACCGTTATCTCTAAGGCAGTAGCTGGCAGAGAGCAAAATATTAGTAAAAGGAAAATGATTCTCCAAAATGTTTTTTTAGGCATGTTTTTCAATTATGGTTTTGTTTTTCATATAGGGTTGTAGGGCTTTTGGAATGTTTATAGAGCCATCTTGATTTTGATAGTTTTCTAGTATTGCAACTAAAGTTCTACCAACTGCTAGGGCTGAGCCATTAAGGGTGTGGAGAAAATTTATTTCCCCATTACTATTTCTATACCTTGCATTCATTCTTCTTGCTTGAAAATCTGCAAAGTAAGAGCAGGAAGAAATTTCACGGTATTTATTCTGCCCCGGTAGCCACACTTCAATATCTATAGTTTTACTACTGGCAAAGCCGGTATCGCCACTACAAAGCAGAACTTGCCTGTAGGGAAGTTCTAATTTTTCTAAAATATTACACGCTGTTTTAATTATAAGTTTATGCTCTTCTTCAGCTTGTGCTTTAGTGCAAATGCTTACTACTTCAACCTTATAGAACTGATGTTGGCGAACAATTCCTTTGGTATCTTTACCCGCAGAGCCAGCCTCACTTCTAAAACATGGGGTTTCAGCCGTGAATCTTAAGGGCAGGGTTTTTTCTAGCAAGATTTCATCCCGCACAAAGTTAGTAACTGGCACTTCTGCAGTGGGGATTAGCCATCTACCATCCGTTGTTTTAAATGAATCTTCTTCAAATTTAGGCAGTTGACCCGTGCCAACCATAGCGTTTGAATTAACTAAAAGTGGTGGGCACACCTCACTAAAACCAAATTCACTTGCGTTATCTATCATAAAATTGCCAAGAGCGCGCTCTAAAAGGGCAAGGTCTGAATATAAAATGTTAAACCTAGCACCTGAAATTTCAGCGGCTTTGCTAAAATTTAGCATCCCTAAATTTTCGCCTAAATCGGTATGTTCTTTGGGTGAGAAATTAAACTTTTTTGGCTTTCCGCTTAGGTAAATTTCTTTATTTGAATTTTCATCCTTGCCATCTAACACATCATCTTGCAAAATATTGGGCAGGGTTAGTAGAAAGTTTTTTAGCTCACCTGAAACCTCTTCTTCATTTGCTTGGGCTTGAATTTCTGCCTTTAGTTCGCTAGCTTTAGATAATAGCTCTTTTATATCCTTGCCCTCTTTTTTATAGATGGGGATTAGTTTAGCTAGCCTATTTGCCTCTTCCTTTAGCTGTTGCGTTTGGGTTTTTTTACTTCTTGAGAGCTTATCTAGCTCTAGTATTTTGGCAGATAGATTACTAAAGCCCCGCCTTTTCATTAGCCTATCAAAAACTTCCGGCTGGTTTCTTATAAAATTTATATCGTGCATACTATTATTTACCTAAAGCAAACTAATCTATATTACCTATATTTAAATAAAAAATCTTACAACCACTTTCCGCCACTTGCAATTTTAGCTAGCAATGAATAATGCTCGGGCAGAATTTTGTTCATAAAAAAGCCGGCGGTTTTTATTTTATCTTGGTAGAATTCTTGCTCGCTAGTTCCCTTTGCTATTGCATTATAAGAAATACTGGCAGATTTTGCCCAGATATAGCCCATAACTACAAGCGAGAACAGTTGCAGGTAATCATAACTGCCACTTATGGCTTCTTCTTTGTTTGAAAGCCCCTTTTGGGCAATCCAAAGGGTTGCCTGCTGAAGTGATTTAAAGGCTTGGTTTAGTGGTTTATTTAAATCTGCTAATTTCTCATTAGCCTTATTTTCTTCAATGAAACTGTCAACCAAGTGGAAAAAGCCCCTTAGGTATTTACCAGTTTGATGGGGCAGTTTTCTGCCAACCAAATCAAGCGATTGAATACCGTTTGTGCCTTCATAAATTTCGGTAATTCTACAATCACGCAAATATTGCTCAACGCCATATTCCCTAATGTAGCCATAACCACCATGAATTTGCACCGCTAAATTGGCAGTTTTTGTGCCACCTTCAGTTAAGTAAGCCTTAACTATTGGGGTTAAAAGCTGAACTAAATCATCTGCCTTTTGCCTTTCTTTCGCATCGCTATGATGTTTGGCAATATCCACATTTAAATTAATTAAGCAGGCAAGAATTCTTCCGCCCTCTGTGAAAGCCTTACAGGTAAGCAGCATTCTTTTTACATCTGGATGCACAGTAATTGGGTCAGCCGGCTTCTCTGGAAATTTTGCCCCGTTTACACTTCTTGCCTGCAGGCGTTCATTGGCATAGTTTAAAGCATTTTGATAGGCTACTTCACCAATACCAAGCCCTTGTAAGCCCACCAAGATTCTTGCTTCATTCATCATGGTAAACATTGCCTTTAAGCCCCTGTTAGGCTCGCCCACCAAATAGGCGATGGCACCATCATAGTTCATTACACAAGTAGGCGATGCGTGAATGCCCATTTTGTGTTCTATGCTACTGCAAATAACTTTGTTTCTTTCGCCTAAAGAACCATCTTCATTTATTTTGAATTTTGAGGAAACAAAAAGGGAAATGCCCTTTACCCCTTCTGGTGCATCTGGTAGGCGTGCTAGAATTAGGTGAATAATATTTTCGCTAGCATCATGTTCACCGCAAGAAATAAAAATTTTAGTGCCAGTAATCTCAAAACTACCATCTTTAGTTGGAATGGCTTTGGTTTTTATAAGCCCTAAATCTGTTCCGGCTTGGGGTTCAGTTAGGCACATAATACCTGTCCAGCTACCTGTAATTAAATTTGGCAGATATTTCTTTTTCTGCTCTAGCGTGCCAAAAATTTCTAGCGCCGAATAAGCACCGTGTGTAAGGCCAGGTATTAGCCCGAAAGAAAGATTTGCCGAGCATATCATTTCAATTAAGGGCGTATTAATAACATGGGGAAGGCCCTGCCCGCCATATTCCTTGGTGCAGGCAAAACTTGCCCAGCCAGAGGCCACATAGGTTTTATACGCATCTACAAAACCATCTGGCAAAAATACTTGATTATTTTCGAATCTTAAACCTTGTTTATCGCCTATTGCATTTAGCGGAAACAAAATTTCTTCCGCAAACCTTGCCCCCTCTTCTAAAATAGGGTCTATAATAGAGAGGTCTTTTAAACCTTCAATTTCGTTTGAATAGTTTTGAATTTCTAAAAATTCATTTAGGGCAAATTTAAAATCACGAATTGGGGCTTTGTAAGATGGCATCTCAATTCACCACAGAACTATTTATGTTTTTAGGCTTAACCAAAACTATTTTGTTGTTTTTAGGGGCTTTTTGAGAGTCCTTCTGCTTTCTAATCCTTTGTGGTGGGGCATCATGATCAATTTTTTTGGATTCTATTTCTTCGTGCCTATCTTCTTTGCTAGGTGGCACCATTTCTTCAGCCCCACCTGTATTTTCTTCTTCTTCCTCTTGAGATTCTTTTAAAGAGGAGGTCTCTATTTTTTTATCCTTACCTTGCTTTTGGATTGGCTTTGCTAATAATTTCTCTTCAGATTTAGATAGGGGGGCGTTTTTAGCTGATTTTTGAGATGATTTTTGGGGCTTATTTACCAGCAATTCTCTACCATCTGAATTATCTACTGCCACCTTTTTTTCTTGTGGGGATGGAAGTTCAAAATCTTTTGGCAGTTTTAAATTAGGACGAGTGGTAACTAAAAACTCATCTGGATTGGATTTTAGCAAACCGGCATCTTCGAAGGACCGCCTAGAGTTGCAGGAAGAAAGCAACAGAATTAATCCTAAAACTAGAATTTGGATTTTATGATTTTTTGCCATCATGAATAAAACTATCTATTATCAATATAACGGCTCCAAAAAATATTGCAACATCGGCAACATTAAAGGCGGGGAAAAATAGCTTGCCATAATTAAAGTAAAAGAAATCTGCCACCGCCCCCCACTGAAACCTATCAATAGAATTGCCAACTGCCCCTGCAATTATAAGTCCACAGGCATTTAGGTATCGCCTTTTTTCCCCCTCCCTATATTTTTTTATGCACCAAATAAACAAAATTACACTTACTATCAACGCTATGGCAGGAAAAATATAATGCCCAAAAACAGGGCTTTGAAACATTCCAAAGCTAATGCCATAGTTCCAAACCATGGTTAAATCAAAAAAAGGCAGTAGCGGAATTTCTTTATTGGGCGTTGCATATAAAAGGGCAACTAGAAATTCTTTAGAGATTCTATCTAGCAGAATAAAAATAATGGCGATTATTGCTATCGTATAATAGGGTTTTTTCATGTTATTTGTTGGATGTCTTTTTTTATTTGCTCTTTTAATTCTTCTAAAGAGTTAAATTTTTGCTCCTCTCTAATAAAGTCTAATAGGAAAACTTTTATTTTTCTACCATAGATATTTTTTTTGAAATTAAAAATATGCACTTCTAGTAAAAATTTGTTCTCTCCTCTAATGGTTGGCTTAACGCCGATATTGGCTATAGCCTTGTAGGTTCTAAGCCCCAACTTTACCAAAACCTTATAAACCCCTTTTTTAATAAACTGTTGAGGCTCTTTAATATTAACATTGGCGGTTGCAAAGCCAATTTTAGCTCCCATCTGTCGGCCCAGCACCACCCTACCCTTTAGAAAAAAATTATATCCAAGCAGTTTATTTGCCTCCCCCACCCTACCCTCGCTTAAATATTTTCTAATAAGGGAGGATGAGTAAATATTATGTTCTTGGTTGGTAATGGCTGGAACTTGGGTGAATTTTATATTATTTTTTCGGCAAAAATTTTCTAAAAATAAACTATCCCCACCCCTATCTTTACCAAAGATAAAATCGTAGCCAATTATAATGTGTTTGGCTTTAAGCCCATTTTTTAAGATTTTTTCGCAGAAGTCTTTAGCCGTAATTTCAGAAAATTTCTTGTTAAAGTTAAAGCATATAATGTTTTTCACCCCTAATTTTTTTAATAGTAGAGCCTTATCTTTAAAATAGGTTAGCCTAGAAAAAGTAATCTGTGGTCTTAAAACCGTTAAGGGGTGTGGCTCAAAAGTAATAATTAGGTGGCCTGTTTTTTCTTTTTTGGCAGTTTGCAAAACCTGTTTTATTATATGTTGATGCCCCAAATGAACGCCATCAAAATTACCAAGGGTTAGAACAGGGTTGTTAAGTTTCTTTGGTAACTGGTTCAAATATCTTGTTATTTTCATCTTTGTTTGTTTAGATTATCTCTTGTATTTTTCTAAATTAGCTTTATTGACAATAAAAAATTAATTCATAATTTGAAACCACAAGTTTAAGTTGTATTTTTAATAAACAATAACAAAAAAACAGGGAGTATAATGACAAAAACTTTAACCAGAATAGATTTAGCAAAAAAAATCAATAAAGATTTAGGCATTCCAACTACTGAATCTTTACAACTAGTAGATAGAACGGTAGATGAGGTTATATCTGCCATAATTAATCAAGAAGAGCTAAAAATATCTTCCTTTGGCACCTTTAAGGTAAGGAAGAAAAAGGCAAGGATTGGTAGAAATCCAAAAACTAAAGAAACAAAAACCATTTCTGCTAGAAAGGTTGCGGTTTTTAGGCCATCAAAGTTGTTAAGTGTTAGTATTAATCGTTAAAATCCACAATTTAGAAAAATGTCCGTATCTACAAAGCAAGCTCTATCGCCTTATAAGACCATATCTGAAGTAAGTGAAGCAACTGGCGTTCCCCATCATGTGCTTCGTTTTTGGGAAAAGAAATTTGATGAAATTTCCCCAAAAAAACGCCGTGGACACAGGTATTATCAGCAAAAGGATGTTGAGGTTATTTCTGCCATCAAACACCTACTTTATGACAAAAGATATACTATTGAAGGGGCAAAACAGCATTTAAAGGATATTAAAAAAAGTAAAAATGTTTCTAGGCCTAACTTTGCTAATGATCATATTAATGATGCTAGCTTTTTAGAAGAGGTGGAAGAGGGTCCGCTTGAGGCAAAAAAACCAGTAGTTGAGAATGGGTCTTTAAATGGCCATTTAAATAGTACTGGGCATATTAAACAAGATCAAAGCCTCTCCAATCAAATTTCTTCTTTAATTGAAGAGATAAATGAGATAAAAGCTCTGCTTAAAAGCTAAGAGTTTAACTTATGAGTTTCGGAAATCTTACCATCGAGAAAACTTTACTTGGTTTAAAAAATAAAGAGTTTTCCGCTAAAGAAATTACTAAACATTTCCTAGATAAAATAAGCAAAAATAAAGACCTTAACGCCTACATTACCGTAACAAAAGATCTTGCCCTAAAACAGGCGGAAGAGTCTGATAAAAAATACAAAAATGGCGAAAACAGGGCTTTAGAGGGCGTTCCCTTTTCTATCAAAGATTTGTTTTGCACTCTTGATGTTAGAACTACGGCTGGTTCTAAAATGCTAGAGAATTTTGTGCCAAAGTACGAATCTAAAGTTACGAGCCAACTGTTTTCTAAAGGAGTAGTAATGCTTGGAAAAACTAATCTGGATGAGTTCGCTATGGGTTCTGCCAATATTACCTCTTACTTCGGGGCGGTAAAAAATCCACTTGATAAGGAGCTAGTTCCGGGTGGGTCTTCTGGTGGCTCAGCTGCTTCCGTTGCAGGGGATTTATGCGTTGCTTCCCTTGGCACCGATACCGGTGGTTCTATAAGGCAGCCAGCTGCCTTTACTGGCACAGTTGGCATTAAACCAACCTATGGCAGATGTTCTAGGTGGGGAATTGTTGCCTTTGCAAGCTCGCTTGATCAAGCCGGGCCAATAACTAAAACTGTGGCAGATAGTGCCATTACCTTGCAAGCAATTTCTGGCTTTGATGAAAATGATGCAACTTCTAGCAATTTGCCAGTTCCTAACTATTACGAAAACTTTAAAAAGGCTCTGCAGGGCAATCTTAAGGGTAAAAAAATAGGTATCCCTAAAGAATATAGGGTGGATGGCACACCTAAAGAGATTTTAAAAATTTGGGAAGAGGGGGCAAATGCTTTAAAAAAAGCAGGGGCAGAAATTATTGAAGTTTCCCTTCCCCACACCAAATATGCCCTGCCTACCTATTACGTTTTAGCCCCAGCTGAAGCCTCTTCTAACTTGGCTAGATACGACGGGGTGCGTTATGGTTATAGGGCGAAGGGCGAATTTGATTCCATTAATGAACTATATGATAGAACAAGGGGTGGGGGGTTTGGAAAGGAGGTAAAAAGGCGAATTCTAATTGGCACCTTTGTTTTGTCGCACGGCTATTACGATGCCTATTATAATAAGGCAAAATTAGCCAGAAAAGCTATTGAAAATGATTTTGTGGAGGCATTCCATAAGGTAGATGCTATTTTAACGCCAACTACCCCCTCCCCTGCCTTTAAAATTGGTGAAAAGCAAGATGACCCCTTAAAAATGTATCTAAATGATATCTTTACCGTAACTGCCAACCTTGCTAACTTGCCTGCTATTGCCTTGCCTTTTGGCAAATCTTCTAATAATCTACCCCTATCATTACAACTTATTGGAAAAAAGTTTGATGAACAATCAATTTTAAACATAGCTGGCTTTTTAGAGAGGGAAAATCAATGATTGCTGAATTTATAGATATTATAGAAAGGGGTGCAAAAATAGAAAATTTTAGTGGTTTTTTAGCCTGGTTATCGCAAAATCCAACCCTGTTTAATGTAATTTTTTTTCTAATAATAGTTGGCTTTTTTGGTGCCTTTTATGCTATTATAAGAGGGACTTTTAACTTCAAATAATAACTTTATGGAATTTTTTGTAGATACAGCTGAGATTTCTGAAATAAAACACTTAAAAGAAATAGGGCTTATAGATGGGGTAACTACTAATCCCAGCCTTATTTTAAAATCTGGTAGAGATTTTAAACAGGTAATAAAAGAAATATGCGATCTTTTGCCAAAAAAACCAATTTCGGCAGAAGTTACGGCCCTAGATTTTGATGGTATGGTTAGTGAGGGCGAAAAGCTAGCTAAAATTGCTAGTAATGTGGTTATAAAACTACCCCTTACGATAGATGGGCTAAAGGCCTGCAAGTATTTTTCAGAAAAAAAAATTAAAACCAATGTAACTTTGTGTTTTTCTGCCAATCAAGCATTACTAGCAGGAAAGGCAGGGGCTACCTATATTTCCCCCTTTGTGGGTAGGCTTGATGATATTTCGCAAGTAGGAATGGAGCTAATTACGCAAATTCGCCAAATTTATGATAATTACAAAATAGAAACTAAAATCTTGGTTGCTTCCGTGCGTGGCCCTGCCCATGTTTTAGAATCAGCTTTAATTGGGGCAGATGTGGCTACAATTCCATATAAGATAGTGTTGCAGTTAGCCGATCACCCCCTTACCAAAGCGGGTATTGAAAAATTTACCGAAGATTGGAAAAAAACTGGGCAAAAAATTTAAATAAACTAGTTATGCTGTTTAAATCTGAACTTATTAAAACCCTATATGAAAGGGGCTTTATAAGTAATGCGACCAACTATGAAGAGTTGGATAAAACCTTTCTTAATACAAAAAACACGCCCGTTTATATTGGATTTGATTGCACTGCTAGCTCTTTGCATATAGGAAGTTTAGTGCAGATAATGATTCTAGCTTGGGTGCAAAAACTAGGGCATAAACCTATTGTTTTAATGGGGGGCGGAACTACTAAAATTGGCGACCCTTCTGGTAAAGATGAATCTAGAAAAATCTTAAGCCAAGAGAATATTGAACAAAATAAGGCCGGCTTAAAAAAGGTTTTTAGTAAATATCTACAATTTGAAGAAAAATTTAACCCTAAAACCAGCAATTCTATAATGGTAGATAATGCGGATTGGTTAGATAGCTTAAATTACATAGATTTTTTAAGAACTGTTGGCAGGCATTTTTCGGTTAACAAAATGCTTTCCCTTGAAAGTGTAAAGAATCGTTTAGAGCGTGAGCATCATTTAAGTTTTCTTGAATTTAACTATGTTTTATTGCAGGCCTATGATTTTGTAATTTTAAGCGAGAAATATAACTGTAAATTGCAGTTTGGTGGCTCAGACCAATGGGGCAATATTGTAAATGGTATAGAGTTAGAGCGAAAAATGAAGGTGGAGGAGGCAAAACCCTCTAATAACTTGCTTGGTGCTACTACCCCCCTACTTACTACTTCTAGTGGCAAGAAAATGGGCAAAACGCAAGATGGGGCAGTGTGGTTGGATGAAGAGTTAATTTCCCCTTATGATTTTTGGCAATATTGGCGAAATGTAGAAGATGCAGACACAACAAAATTTCTAAAACTATTTACCTTTTTGCCTCTAGAAAAAATTGAAGATATAAAAGATATTAACCAGGCTAAGGTTCTTTTAGCAACGGAAATAACTGCCAAGTGTTTTGGGGAAGAAAAGGCCTTGCAGGCTAAAGAAACGGCCTTTCAACTATTTGTTGGGGGTAATTTTGCCGGTGATGACTTGCCAACCTTTAATTTTTCTTATAGAGAGGTAGAAAACCTGCCCCTTTCGCAACTGTTGGTGCAGATTAATGCAGAGACCTCTAACGGCAATGCCAAAAAGCTAATTAAGGGTGGGGGTGTGAAAATAAACGAAGAAAAAATACTAGATGAATTTTATAAAATTTCATCTTCAGATATAGTTGATAAGCAAATAAGAATCTCAGTTGGCAAGAAAAAACACTATCTAGTAAAGATTAGTTGATAATATACAATACTTAGATTATGTTAAGCTAACAGGCAGTTAGTTCCCAAAAAAATGGCAGAAACGCAAGACATAAAAGATAAAATCGCTGGCAATTCCCCCTTATTAGACGATGGGATGATTGATAATTTAATGAATTCTAGCGATTCTATTTTGAAGGAGGGGTTAGAGGCACTATATGAAATTCCGGTAGAAATAACGGTGGTGCTGGGCTCCACCACTATTTCTGTAAATGATATTATCAATTTAAAAACCGGTTCTATTGTGGAGCTAGATCAACAAATTGGACAACCTATTGATGTGTATGTAAATAATCGCCTTATTGCCAAGGGTGAAATTGTGGTAGTGGAAGAAAATATTGGCGTTACCTTAACCGAAATTATTACTGGTGGCGAAGATTAGTCATTTATTATTTTCTTCATTTTTTTTACCACCTTTTCTAAACCATCAAATACTGCCTGTGAGATTATAAAATGGCCAATATTTAGCTCTTCTATTTCTTTTATTTTTACTAATTGTTTGGCAGAATTATAATCTAGCCCATGCCCTGCATGCACCTTTAAACCTAGTTTTTTAGCAAGTTGGCTTGCAGACTTTATCTTCTCGAACTCTGGTTTAAAGTTTTGCCCTAAACTATAAAGCCTTGCATATTCACCAGTATGAATTTCTATATTATCAGCCCCCAGCTCTTTACTTAAAATAACCTTTTCTGGCAAGGGATCTATAAATAAACTAACACTAATACCGGCTTTTTTTAGCTTCAGAATTGTATCTTTAATAGTCTTATCATTCAAATTTAAACCCCCTTCCGTTGTAAGTTCCTGCCTTTTTTCTGGCACTAGACAGCAAAATTCTGGCTTTAATTTTAGGGCAATATCTAGCATCTCTTTAGTATTTGCCATTTCTAAATTTAGTGGTTTTTTGATTTTTTCTTTTATTAGAAAAACATCTGCGTCCCTTATGTGCCTTCTATCTTCCCTTAAATGAACGGTTATGGAATCAGCCCCCCCCTTAATAGCAACTAGGGCTGCTTTTAAGGGTGAGGGAATAACCCCGCCCCTTGCATTGCGAATAGTTGCAATGTGGTCTATATTTACCCCTAGCCTTACTTTAGACCTTTTTTTCATATACAGAAGATTCGCTTTCTCTTTTAACTTTTTGATTTTTTTGTAATGGTTTTTTTTGATACCTTTCCACCCCCACCACACTTCTTTCTAACATTAGCCTTGTTTTTAGCTGTTGCAATTGATTTATATTTTTTACCTCTAAATCTAGCACTAGCTCTGCATTATCTACATCTTTAGTGGATAGCTTCACATTGGTAATGTTAATATCATTTTCAGAAATAATGCCGGTAATTTGGCTCAAGACCCCCTTTTCATTTATCACGGTTAGAATAACGCGACTTAAAAATATTATATTGGATTCATTATTTTGCCATTTTATGGGGAGCAAATCTTCGCTTTTAATGGTCTTGTCTAAAAATTCGCAAGATTTTTTATGAACATAAATACCAAACCCCACAGTTGAAACGCCAATTATATCTTCATAGGGCAAGGGAAAGCAACAGTTTGAAAAATGGACAGCAAAACCTGGTTTTAACCCATCTATTGGTATGGCAAATTTTCTGTTTGCCGAGTTTCTTTTAAGGGATAAAAAGCCAAGCAGCCTTTCGCCCTTACTTTTATCTGGAATAAAATAGTTGTTTTCAGGAATCAGTTCTTTTACCTTTATTTCACCCTTTCCTAGCGAAATTAAAAACTCCTCTGTGGTTTTTTTCTTATATTTATATAGTAGGGGCTTTAAAAATTCCTCTAGAAAGTTTTTGTTCTTTTCCATTTCCTCAACATTTTCTATCTGTTGAAGCAGGGCATTGTTCAAAATTTCTTTGCCCAGTTTTATATATTCCTTATTTTGCTCTGATCTTAATTGCTTTCTAATTTCCATTCTGGCCTTGCCAGTAAAGGCATAGTCTTGCCAGATGGGGGATGGAGTCTTTGCCTTTGATTGGATAATTTCTACCTGATCCCCGTTATTTAAAACCTGCCTGAGCGATACTATCTTGCCGTTTATTTTAGCTCCAACACAATTTCTTCCCACTTCAGAGTGAACAGAAAAGGCAAAATCAACTGGGGTTGAGCCTTTAGGCAAGGAAATTAAATCACCCTTAGGCGTAAAACAAAAGACCTGATCTTGATACATTGCCAATTTAGAATTTTCTAAAAACTCTAGTGATTCCCCATCGCTTTGTGAGCTTATATTCATTAGCTCCCTTACCCAACGATAGCGATTAACCTCTTTTTCAGATTTTACATTCTGTTTGTATCCCCAATGCGCTGCCACACCAAATTCAGCTATTTGATTCATTTCCTCTGTTCTAATTTGCACTTCAATCGCCTTGTGAGTTGGCCCAATAATAATAGTATGGAGCGATTTATAGCCATTTTCCTTTGGGTTTGAGATATAATCTTTGAATCTACCTGGCACTATGTGATATTTACGGTGAATTGCCCCCAAAGCCCTGTAGCAATCATCTTCACTGGCTACAATAATGCGAAAGGCAACTATATCGTGTAGCTCTTCAAAATCCACCTTTTGCGTTTGCATTTTTCGCCAGATTGAATGGGGTAGCTTTACCCTGCCAGATACTTTAATTTCTTTTACGCTACTTGCCTCTAATAGTAGTTTTAAAGAATTGGTAATTTCTTCTACCTGCTTAGCATCAGTTTCATAAAGATAATTTATTCTAGCGGTTACTAGCTCATAGGCTTTGGGGTTTAGGTTTTTAAAAGATAGGTCTTGCAGTTCATCCTTAAAATTTTGTAGCCCTATTCTTTCTGCCATGGGGGCGTAGATGTCTAGAGTTTCGGTAGCGATTTCTTCTCGTTTTTTCTCATTGGTAAAATAATGCAAAGTTCGCATATTGTGTAGGCGGTCAGCTAGCTTTACTAGTAAAACCCTTAAGTCTTCCGAAATAGCAAAAAGCAGCTTTCTAAAGTTTTCTGCCTGTTTTTGGTTCTTAGAGCTAAAGTTTATGCGGGTTAGTTTGGTTACCCCATCTACCAAAGTGGCTACCTCTTCATCAAACTCTAAAGTGATTTCTTCCAAAGTGGTTTCGGTATCTTCGACGGTATCGTGTAAGAGAGCCACCAGAATGGTTTTTAGATCTATTTTTAAGCCGGCTAAAATTTCTGCTACGGCAACGGGGTGGGTGTAATAGGGTTCATCTGATTTTCTAAACTGCCCCTCGTGCTTTTTTATAATGAATAAAATTGCCTTTTCTATTTTTTTAACAAATTCCCCCTTTTCTTTAAACAGCAAGGAATCACGATTAAACAGGGCAAAGAACTCCAACGCCTTTTTATGGGCATATTCCCTATTTTCTGAACTCATTTCGTTAATATTAAACATAAGAAGCAGTTTATAGGGGGTAAAGGTTAATAAAGTATTTATACCCTAACTTCATCTGCATAAATATAGGCATTTAGAACCAAACCTAGGGCAAAAAGGGTACTAAGCAAGCTACTTCCACCATAAGAAACAAGGGGGAGTGGCACACCAACTACTGGTAAAATGCCACTTACCATTCCAATATTAATAAATACATGCAGAAAAATTAAGGTGGCAACACCTAAACAAATAATCTTTAAAAAAAAGTTCTTGGCTAGAAGCGAGCCTTTATAACAGCAAAAAATAAGGTAGGTGAAGCAACATATTAAAATTATAGAGCCTAAAAAGCCAAACTCTTCTGCAATCACAGTAAAAATAAAGTCTGTTTTACTCTCTGGCACAAAATTTAGCCTATTTTGTGAACCCTCTAGATAGCCCTTGCCAAAAAATCCGCCACTTCCTATAGAAATTTGCGATTGGATAACATTGTATCCGGAACCTAGCGGATCGCTACTTGGATCAAGAAAGGTTAAGACCCTTTGTTGTTGGTAGGGGTGCATATGAAACCACAAAAAAGGCGCAATAAAGGCTATTAAGGCAACAGCAAAGGCAAATTTTTTCCACCCGAAACCAGCAAAAAACATTACCGCCCCGCCAATAGTAAGGGTAATTATTGCCGTACCTAAGTTTGGTTGTTTAAAAATTAGAAAAACGCAAATCATTATTAAAAAACCAGGGATATAAAGGTGCATAAAACTTTTGCGATAACCATAGGGAATGTCGTGAAAATACCTGGCCAATGCCAATATTAAGGCAACTTTTACAAATTCTGATGGCTGAATTATAACACCAAAAATATTTAGCCACCTAACTGCCCCTAGCCCCCCCTCATGCCCGCCTATAAACACTAAAATGAGCAAAAATAGAGCGATAACGAAAATAAAATAGGCAAGCCTATACCAAATTCTAAAGCTAAATAAGCCTATTAACAAAAAGGTGAAAAAACCGGCTACAAACTTTATTGCCTGACTTTTTAAATTCCCACTATTACCAGAAATGGAATAAAGGGCCAGCAAACCAAAGAGCGAAATTACAAAAATTATTACTATAAAACCAACCGGAAATATCTTTTCTTGAATGGGAACTTGGCTTAAAGACTTTAGCCCCACCGTTTGGGTTGAAAATTTATTGTTTTTTGCACCAATTTTTAGCACTTTAATGTATGATTAATTTTTACTTGAGAGGTTTACTGTTGCCCACCACCTAATTCGTGAACATAAATGGTTAGCATCTTGATAATTTCTGGATCTAGCCTTTCTCCCCAAGCTGGCATCATTCCTAGTTTTGGATTATTAACCTGCGTCACGATATTTTCTTTTGTTCCACCATATAGCCATATCTTATCAGTTAGGTTTGGGGCCCCTAGATATTGATTCCCCTTACCATCTTTGCCGTGACAAGAAGCACAGTTTTTAGCAAATACTTCCGCTCCTCTTGTTATACCTGAAGCCTTATAGTTTTTATCAGATAGGCTTAGAACAAAATCGGCTACATCGCTTATTTGCCCTTTAGTTAAAATTCCCTCAAAGCGAAGCATAGCATTTTGTCTAGAGTCTGGATTAGAATTTCTAATGCCATAATTGATGGTTTTATAAATCTCTTCAATTTTTCCACCCCATAGCCAATCATCATCAACTAGAACGGGAAAGCCCCCCTTTTGCCCTCCACCACCCTTTGCGTGGCAAGGGGCACAGTTATCTTGAAAAAAATAGGTGGCACCCTTTATGGCAAATTCTTTTAACTGGGGATCTTTTTTTATCTCCTCAAAAGAAGAGGTTTTAATTTTTTCATAATAGACCTTTCTAGTCTCTTTAACCTTTTCTAAATCTTTATTTAATACATTATGGCTGGTCCAACCAGATAAACCTTTAAAAAACCCCTTGTGGGTTGGAATAGAGGGGTAAAATAAAGCATAAGTAAGGGCAATGAATATACATACGACAAAAACTATCTTCCACCACCTAGGCAGGCGATTATTATATTCCTCTATACCATCAAATATGTGGCCGGTTGTTTTTACCTGTTTTTTCTTCTTAACCATGGCGTAAATTGAAAATAGTAAATTTAAAATTATCCCCTATAATAATTGAAAAAATAACCATTTGGCAAGAAACTAATGCTTAAAGTTAGAATAATTCCATGCCTTGATATAAAAGATGGCAAGGTGGTAAAGGGAAAGGGTTTCGTAGATTTAGATGATGTCGGCTCCCCCGTTCAACTGGCTCAAAAATATAATTTAGCCGGGGCAGATGAGCTTTGTTTTTTAGATATAAATGCCTCTTTCGAGGGAAGAAAAACCACCTTTGATATTGTAAGAGGGGTGGCTGAAACCTGCTTTGTTCCCCTAACTGTTGGTGGTGGGGTAAATAGTCTTTTTGATATTGAACATTTGCTTAAATGCGGGGCTGATAAGGTTTCTATAAATTCTTCTGCCGTAAAAGACCCTAATTTTATAGAGCTTGCCTCTAAAACCTTTGGTTCACAATGCATTACGGTAGCTATTGATGCCAAACTAGTTGATGGCAAATATATGGTATTTACCCATGGTGGTAGAAATAAAACTAATTTAGAGGCAGGAATTTGGGCAAAAACTTGTGATTCTTTAGGTTGTGGCGAGATTCTTTTAACCTCTATTGATAGTGATGGTAATAAAAATGGTTATAATCTACCCCTTATTTCTCTAGTTAGAAAAAATACTAAAGTTCCTATAATTGCAAGTGGTGGGGTTGGAAAGTTAGAGCATTTTTTAAGCGGAATAAAGGCTGGTGCTAGTGGTTTATTGGCAGCTAGTATTTTTCATTATAATCAAATAACTATTTCTCAAATAAAAGATTATCTAAAAGAAAACAACATTCCAACACGAAATAATAAATAATATATTTATATTTAATTATAGTTATTACTGAACAAAAAAAGATATTTTTTTTAGTTTAAAACTTATCCACAGGAAGTTTAACATTAGTTTGCCTATATTTATCTACTGAATTTTATAATTTTTTTTAAAAGGCTTAAAATTTAAGTAAAGGTTTAACTAAAATTATATAAAAAATATTTATATTGATTAATTATTGTTTATAAAAAAATATTAAAGATTTTTACACAGGCTTTTCCACAGGTTATTAATAAGTTAAAACAAAATGAGCGAAGTTTTTTATATACATACTATTTCAGATTCAACTGGTGAAACGCTAAATTCGCTAATGCGTTCTATAATGACCCAGTTTGAAGGGGTAAAGTATGATCACTATAACTGGCCATTAATTAGAACCAAAGGGCAAATGCAGAGGGTTTTAGATGTAGTTAAGGAAAAAAAAGGTATAGTTCTATATACAATAGTTGAAGAGGCTTTAGAAAAGCAGTTAAGGGCAGAATGTAGAGAGCTAAACATTCGCCCCATTTCAGTTTTGGGCAGATTCATCAAGGAATTTAGCAATTTTTTCTCAGTTGAACCAAAGGAAATTGTAGGCAGACAACATCGATTGGATGAAGATTACTTTGCCAGAGTTGATGCTATAGACTTTACCCTAACCCACGATGATGGGCAGGGGGAAGAAGATATTGAAGAGGCAGATATTATAATAATTGGCGTTTCTAGAACCTCTAAAACCCCCACTTGTGTTTATTTGGCAAATAAGGGATACAAGGTTGCTAACATTCCCTTTGTGGATGAAAAGCTAATTCCAGAAAAAATACCTCACTTAAAAAACATCTTAATAGTTGGTTTAATTATTGTGCCCGAAAGATTGATTCAAATAAGAAAAAGCAGATTATCTAGCCTAAATGAACAGAGGGAAACAGATTATGTAAAAATAGAGCAGGTGCAAGATGAGGTAAAAAAAGCAAAAAACTATTTTCTAAAGCACAAATGGCCAATTATTGATGTAACTAAAAAATCGGTAGAAGAAACCAGCGCCAATATTTTGCAAATCTATGATGATTTTAAGAGGAAGAGATGATACCAAACAATATAGATAGGCTAATAGGGTTAATTTCTAAGTTGCCGGGGCTTGGTAAAAAATCTGCCAGTAGAATAGTTCTGCATTTACTTTCGCAAAAAAAGGGGCTTATGCTAGATTTAGGCGAAACCCTAAAGCAGGTAAATGAAGAAAGTCAGTTTTGCAAAATATGCGGCAATATAGATTTAAGCGAAACCTGCCAAATATGCAGGGAGGAAACAAGGGAAAATATCATCTGTATAGTAGAGCAAATTTCAGACCTATGGGCAATTGAGCGGGCAAATGAATTTAAGGGAAAATATCATATACTAGGTGGTGTTCTTTCTGCCATTAATGGTATAGGGCCAGAGGAATTAAGGCTAGAAAAGCTAAAAAATCGCATAGAAAGGGATGGAGTAAAAGAGGTAATAATTGCCAATAATACCACTATCGAGGGGCAAATTACCGCCCACTACATTCAAGAATATCTAAGCAGTTTGCCAATTAAAATCTCCAAACTTTCATACGGCCTGCCAATTGGAGGTGAGCTAGACTATTTAGACGATAGCACCATAAACATAGCCCTAAAGGCTAGGCAGAAGTTTTAGGCTCTTGCTGGTTCATGACCCTTTAAAAAATCTTTAACACAGTTTGTTATTCTATTGATTAGCCCCACTTCTTTGCTTGGGGATATTTGTGGAACTAGAAGCCTTGGGTCAACCAGTTCAAAAAGTTGCCTTAAAACACCCTTCGCGTGATAGACTTCACGTTCAGAGGCTTCATCTAAGGTTTCATTGTTTTCTAGCTTTTCATGAGCTTTAAAAACAATTTTTCTTGCATCATTAGCCATTTCTAATCTTTTAGTTAAAGAATCTGCCTTTGGTTTATCAATTTTAGCCAGTTCTTCTATTAATTTATTTTGGGTAATTGGTTCCTCTGGCATGGTCCCGCCACTTAAATTTACTACATGCTGACATAATGCCCTAAGTGTCTTTGTATGTTCTAGGTCTAAAACACAGCCTTTAAATATACCGTCCAAAACTTGAGTGGCCTTTTCTTTATCCTCCTCTGAACTTAAAGGAGAAATGCCAAGTTTTTCATGGACAACTTTTGATAATTTTATACGTATAGTGTTTCTATTTTCTTTATTATTACCTACAATATCATTTATACTAAAAGGTGTACCCTCTATGTTTAGAATAGCAAAATCTTCAAAATTTCTTTCAATTCCAATTTCAAAGCCAGCAAAGTGTGAAACATATTTCCAGCCTTGGTCTGGGTTTGAAAGGGCAAGGTTTTCCATTGCCCTATTTAGTGTATCTCTAAAATAAGGGTCTGAGAAGTAAAGCTCTTTTGTCATTGCTAGAGCCTCTGCTTCGGCATATCCAGTAAGTTGGGCGCCCATTATATCTGCAAGGTCGAGATATAAATGAGGGACACCAAAACCACTGTCGTTGAATATTTGGCCATAGCCAATAGCCCGCATTTCTTCTTGTGGGGTTGATGGCTCTTCACTTCCTGTCGCGCCCGGTTTCTTTGGCCTAGAGGCTGGTCTATTAGCAAAAGAACAGAGCCTTTCAACTGCATTGGGTAAACAGTTTTTAACGAAAACTGCAAAAAATTGGCTTTTATATTTTTCAGAGTAGTTATTAAACCTTTCTTCAGCAGAATGTTTCTGAAGATGTTTAGGAAGCGATTGAAGAAGGTTATTGCCTATATCATTTATTGCTTGCTGGAGAGTTAATTGAACATCCTTTAATCCATTTATTTTTTGGTTAACAAACTTAACAATTTCAGTAAGCAGAGTTCCGCTCCTCATTTCAATTCCCTGCACCGTTCTTATAAACCCATCTATTCCTTCTGGGATAATTCCATTTGCATTTCTATGTAAGCCACTACCAGCGCCATAATATACGGTTAGTTTTATACCATGTTTTTTACAAAGTTTTTGAATGGCATTATCATGTTTTTTACAAAGCTCTTGAATTGTTATTATTGACCCTTGCATTGGAACAGTAAAAGAAGACGAAGAAGATTTAGACGAATCGCTACCGGCTATCATAAGGGTTAAGCCGTGCTTTTTAGAATACTCGATAAACTTTTCCTGTTCTAACAAACCCTCTACAAAGGCAGGTAGTTCTTCTATTTGTGCCTTATATTCAATAAGGGGGGAAATAGGCGTTTCAACACCAAAAAAATCTGCTAAGTATTTAGTTGCTAAAAAATCTTTCATAATAGACCCGCCAGCAATCTTTTCTTCACCACTTTTTGGTTCTGGCCCACTACCACATTCTGCTATTAAAATTGCTTTAAAGGCATCTGGATCTTTTTTCATTGCCTTAAGGCGCTCTAGTGTATCATAAAAGTAAAAATCATTAGATTCGTTTTGAGTAATTTTTTTACCCTTTTTAATTTTTTCTAAGGTTTTATAATAATCGTCTTCTAAGTCTTCTAATTTTTTCTCAATAGCATCTTTTAAAGCGGTTTCTAATGTTTCGCCTTCTTTAAAAGGTCTTTCTAATTTTTTTTCTAATTCTTTTACCTCTTGGGCAACATACCTAAATACATTTGCATTTTGCCTATATTCACCCTTTTGAGCAAAAAATCCATAGTTTTGCACCCCTGCAATAAGGATAGCTAGCTTGTTGGGGGAGCATTTATTCCCCTCTATTGATAGCTTGCCATCTGCTAGGGTATCAAGCTCTTCCCCCAATGCTTCGGGGCTGTCATAAATTTCTGTGGTTAGTTCTTGTTTAAAAATTGGTAAAATAAGTTCTTCATAAATATCATCCAACCCTAACTGACCAGCGTGAACCCTAAGATTGTGTGTAACATTTTCTATTATATGTGCCCTACTTATTGGGTTCCCATCATCCTCTTTTTTTACAGTTTTTCTACCATAAGTATCTATAGTTGTTGCGATTAATTTTTTTAGAATTCTATCTATTTCCCCCCTTTCTTTTTCATTGGTACTTTTACTCCTTATTACCGCTAGCTCTAAAATATACCTTCTTAAAATACCTTCGGCGTTTCTTCTTATACCTTCTTTAAAATCATCCACACTACTTGGTTTGCCGTCATTATCCGTCGCCCCTCCCCAAGTTCCATTAGAATAAATTCCTGAAAATTTCCTAAGATTTTTTTTTGTAACTTCCGTTTGGGTTTTTTCAAATATTAGTCTAACAAATCTTTCCCATACACCTATAAGATTCTCTGCGCCAACCAATACATCGGCTGAT
This sequence comes from Alphaproteobacteria bacterium, assembly GCA_046302855.1. GTDB lineage: Bacteria > Pseudomonadota > Alphaproteobacteria > Rickettsiales > UBA8987 > JBKCHH01. The sequence goes on along the minus strand of JBKCHH010000090.1, from coordinate 1,947 downwards.
TCTTGTCGCGAGTCTTTCGGTTTTGGAAATTTGTTTAATTCTGTAATAAACTCTTTTAAACCCCTTTCAAATCCCTCTAAATCATTTGCTTCTAAGGCCCTAATCATTTTGTTAAGTATAGCAATGGCGTCAGAAGAAAGAAACTCTGTTCCATGTGGCGTGGTTGTTCTTTGAAGTACTACCGTCTTAACAATTTTGTCAAAACTTCCTTTTGGGAAAGTAACGCTTTTTAAATACTCACCCTCCACCTCCTTTTCAAGAAGATGGCGTTCCAAAATAATAGTAACTAAGCTTTTAAGAATAGGCGGTTTACTTGTTTTAATAGAATCTTTAATTTCTATTTCATCTGGTATAACAGAATTTATAGTTTCTAAGACCTTTTTTATATCTATTTTTAAGGTCTGCCCTTCACTCATTTATATTGCCCTCTTGTTTATAAGGTTGATAAAACACATATTTATTAAAAAATGGTTAAAATATTTAAAATATTTATATAACCTTGACCTTTTATTCAAGAATAGCTAGACAATTCAAAATATTTCTTGAAAGAAATGAACAGTAATCTGGCACAAAAAAATGAGGCAGAGCTATTTGGCTTGGTAAAAAATCAGCTTGATGACAAGGGTTTTTTAATCACCAAACTAGATGATATTGTCAATTGGGCAAGAAGCAATTCCTTGTGGCCCATGACCTTTGGTTTGGCCTGTTGTGCCGTTGAAATGATGCAGGCGGCAGCGGCTAGATACGATATGGATAGGTTTGGCATGCTATTTCGCCCCTCACCTAGACAATCAGATGTAATGATAGTAGCTGGCACCCTTACCAATAAAATGGCACCCGCCCTTAGAAAAGTTTATGATCAAATGCCAGAGCCAAGATGGGTAATATCTATGGGCTCCTGTGCCAATGGCGGGGGGTATTATCACTATTCCTATTCCGTAGTTAGGGGGTGCGATAGAATAGTGCCAGTAGATGTTTATGTGCCCGGTTGTCCACCAACAGCCGAAGCCCTGCTTTACGGCGTTTTGCAACTACAAAAGAAAATCAAAAGAACTGGAACTATATTGAAGAAAAAATAATAATATGAGCAAAACTACCCACATTTTTTATCCCCAGAACCTAGCAGAAGTAAAGGTCTATATAGAAAAATCCATTCCAAAATCACTATATAGCACTATTACTGAAAATAACGGCATTTTGTATTTGGAATCTAATAAGGAATCCATCCAAAAACTGCTTATTACCTTACGCGACAACAAAAACACCCTGTTTAAACAGCTAATAGACATTACCGCTATCGATTATCCGGAAAATGAACCCCGATTCGAGCTTCTTTATAATCTGCTAAGCCTTTATCACAACCTACGCCTAGTAATTAAACTAAGGGTAGGTGAAGAAGAGCAAATTCCAAGCAGTAGCAATATTTTTGGCTGTGCTAATTGGTTGGAGAGGGAAGTGTTCGATATGTATGGCATTAGTTTTTCAAACCACCCAGACCTAAGGAGAATCTTAACCGATTACGGCTTTGAAGGCCATCCCCAAAGGAAAGACTTTCCCCTTACTGGCTATAAGCAGGTAAAGTATGATAATGACCTAAAACAGGTTGTCTATGAGCCAGTTTCATTAGCGCAAGATTTCCGCAACTTTGATTTCCTTTCCCCGTGGGAGGGCAGTTCTTATGTTCTGCCGGGTGATGAGAAGGCTAAGTAGAGGCCAAGAGTTAGGCTAGACTCCCTGCTATCTGGTTTAGCGCCTTTAGTTGGCTATTGTTTAAGGGTTTTTCTTTAGAGTTTCCCGTAGTTAAGTTGTGGAGCTTAAAAGCAAAAGGTAAAAACTGTTTTACTAGAGCGATAATTTTGTTCTTTTCTTTGTTAACCTCTTCGCTTTGTGGCTTGGTAAGGCTTTCTTCTAAGCGACGGGTAGCATCATCTAGTATTAGATTTAAAA
>JBKCHH010000089.1:0-5852 GCA_046302855.1 Alphaproteobacteria bacterium | reverse complement strand
AATTAGTATAAAATAATACGAATTTTTGTAGTGAATGCTAGCAGTTTTTTTTAGAATTTGAAATTCTAATTTCTTAAAACACCAAAAATACCATCCTTTTCATCATCAGGTCCGGCGGTAAAATAAAGGGCGTTGCTATCACCTAAACTTTCCCCATTGCCAAATAATAGCCCCCAGATTTTTTCAATTTTGATGTCTTTACCTCCCTTGTCTTTTAGATTTTCAACAAACTCTTTTGTTTCATAATTAAAGGTGGAAATTGTCCCACTGCCAAAATTCGCCACCAGTAAACGGTTAGAGGCCTTGCCAAAATTGTTTGGGGCTAAAACAACTCCCCAAGGGGCAGATAGGCTGTTTTTATCTTTCCAAACCGCTATTAATTTACCATTTTCGCTAAATTCAGCTAGCTTGCCGTATCCGGCTTTAGAGGTATCTTCCTCCCCCACAAATAGCTCGCCTTTTTTGCAAGTTCCTTTAGAAATTTCTTCCTCTGGGCAGGTTTGAGTTTTAGCATAGGCAACAAATATATTATTTACCCCTTGTGGCGTGGTGATTGCCTGAACATTAAATGGAGCATATTCGCCTGCATCTACCTTGCCATTTTTATTGTCATCAAAAGGAGCATCAAAAACAATTTTTGTGGGCTTAAATTTAGCATCATAGGTTTTAATTGCTGGCTTTGCCCCAAAATCGGCTAGATACAAAATATTATTGGCGGAATTAATAGCCAAGCCAAAAAATTGTGAGCCTTTGGCTGATTCATCAATTACCTTAATTGCTTGGTTAGATCTATCAAATGTGCCATCTTTATTTTTTTTCTCCGTCCAGGCAGAAACTATACCACCATCGCTTGCAAAAATGAACTTGGCAGGGGCAGTAATTGCCTTTTTCCCTTCAATTTTTTGAGTAATAACAAAACTTTTATCACTTCCATTAAATACGGTTGAAGTGGCAAAGTTTTCGGCACTGCCAACTGGTAACTTTACATATTTTAATTCATCACTGTGTAGCTTGCGTAAAGAGGGGTCTGGAGAATTTTGCACATCCCCTACATATTCAAAACTTATATCCTTACCTGTTACCCAAAAATGCCCACCCGCACCTTTTGGGCGAATGGCTATGCCCCAAGCGTTAATTAGCTTTTCATCCACCTCTATCGTTGGGGAATATTTAATATTATTGGCAATAAGGTTGGTTTGCTTATAACCATTTTTATTTAGATAATAAAATGCACCTGCTATAATAATTAAAGAAATAAGGGTGGAGAAAAGAACAAATTTTTTCATAGGTTTTATAATTTTCATTCTAATTATAAGAATGATTCTTAATTGCAAATAATTTTTTTATGCCAGAATTGCCAGAGGTTGAAATAGTAAAAAAAGGTTTAGAAAAAGAGCTTTTAAATCTAAAAATTTCCAAGGTGGCGTTAAATAGAGATGGCGTTAGAAGCAAATTTCCAGCAAATTTTGTAGATATTTTAACTAACCAAACCATTGTAAAAATTACTAGAAGGGCGAAATATATACTCTGCCACCTTTCCAACAAAAAAATTCTTCTTATTCATCTTGGAATGAGTGGGAAAATAAGCATTCTTGCGAATAAAGATTACTTGCCCCAAAAGCATGATCATATTCTAATTTATTTCTCAAACAACAAGCTACTCATTTATAATGATTATCGTCGTTTTGGAGAGTTTAAAGTAATTGATAATTCTAATCTTTCTAACCTTGGTTTAGAGCCATTGGATGGGGGTTTTAATGGCGATTCTCTTTATAAAATTATTCATCAAAAAACATCGCCTATAAAAAATATAATTATGAATCAAAAATATGTGGTTGGGGTGGGCAATATTTATGCCAGTGAAAGCCTTTTTCTAAGCCAAATTTCCCCCTTAACTCTTGGCAAAAACATAACTGAAAAACAGGCAGAAATTTTGAGCGTAAACATAAAAAAGGTTCTAGAAAATGCCATTTTAAATGGGGGCTCAACGCTTAAAGACTTCATTAGCGTAAATGGCGAAAGTGGCAGGGTGCAAGATAATTTTTTTGTTTATGGAATGGCTGGGCTTGCTTGCAGGGTTTGCGATTCCATAATAAAACGCATTAAACAACAGGGCAGAAGTAGTTTTTATTGCGAAAACTGTCAAAAGTAATTATATAAGCCTTCATGAAAAAACTAATTATAGATAACAAAGAATATAGCTCCCGCCTGCTGGTTGGAACGGGCAAATATAAAGATTTTGCTGAAATGAAGCTGGCAATTGAAGCATCAGGGGCAGAAATTGTAACGGTGGCGGTCAGAAGGGTAGATATAAACAGTAAAGAAAAGGGTAATATCCAAGATTATTTATCGCCCAAAAAATACACCTATCTACCAAATACGGCTGGTTGCTATAGTGCCAAAGATGCGGTTAGAACTCTAAAGCTGGCGCGCGATTTGGGTGGCTGGAACTTAGTAAAGCTAGAGGTAATTGGCGATGAAAAAACGCTCCTTCCCAATGTGGTTGAAACGATTGAGGCTACAAAAGAGCTAGTAAAGGCTGGCTTTAAAGTAATGGCCTATACTAGTGATGATTTAATAATAGCCAAAATTTTAGAAAGCGAGGGGGCAATTGCCATTATGCCACTTGGTGCACCCATTGGTAGCGGGCTTGGTATTCAAAATCCATTAAACATTCGCCTAATTGTAGAAGAAATAAAGGTGCCAGTATTAGTAGATGCGGGGGTGGGAACAGCATCAGACGCCGTAATCGCTATGGAGCTAGGTTGCGATGCTATTTTAATAAATACGGCAATTGCTAAAGCAAAAGACCCTATAAAAATGGCAGAAAGTATGAAGCTAGCCGTTATTTCAGGCAGGCTTGCCTTTGAAAGTGGCAGAATGGAGACATCTTATTACGCCAACCCCTCTACTCCCAACAAGGGCAAAATAAAATAGTTGAAAATATTAGTATTTGCACTACATAACTCCCCTCATATTAAAATTATGTCTAAAAGAAAATATAACATAGCCGTAGTTGGTGCCACAGGTGCAGTTGGTAAGGAATTCATGAAAATAATTCCTGAGAGAAACTTTCCCTATAACAATGTTCATGCTTTGGCTTCTAGCTCTTCTGAAGGTAAAGAAGTTAGCTTTGGTGAAGATAGAGTTCTGCGTATTGAAAATTTGAGTGATTTTGATTTTACCGGTATAGACTTTGCCTTTTTTACGGCAGGTGCTTCAATTTCTGAAAAATTTGCCAAAAATGCTACTGAAAAGGGTGCGGTGGTTATTGATAATACTTCGCACTTTAGAATGATAGAAAATATCCCGCTAGTAGTGCCAGAAATTAATTATAACGATTTAAAAGATTACAAAAAAACAGGTATTATTGCCAACCCAAACTGCTCTACCATTCAAATGGTTATGGCATTGCAGCCTTTATCTGAACTAGCAACTATTAAAAGAGTGGTGGTGGCTTCTTATCAATCTGTTTCTGGGGCCGGTAAAGAAGCAATGGATGAACTTTATGACCAAACCAAAGGCATTTATGCTTCTAAAAAAATTGAGCCAAAAAACTTTTCTAAACAAATAGCTTTTAATGTAATTCCACAAATTGATGTTTTTATGGCAGATGGATACACTAAAGAAGAGTGGAAAATGAAGGTAGAAACCAAAAAAATTATGCACCAGAACATAGCTGTTTCTGCTACCTGTGTTAGGGTGCCTGTATTTATTGGCCACTCACTTGCCTTAAATATAGAATTTGAGGAAGAGGTTAAATTAAGTGACGCCGTAAATGCTCTTAAAAAATTTAAAGGTGTGCAGGTTTTAGATGAAAGAAAAGCTGGAGGATACGCAACCCCAGTTGAGGTAAAGGGTCAAGATGATACTTTTGTATCAAGAATCCGCCTAGATGATTCTGTTCCTTATGGTTTAAACCTGTGGGTGGTGGCTGATAATGTTAGAAAGGGGGCAGCTCTAAACGCCGTTCAAATAGCTGAAAAGATGATAGAGCTGGGCTTGAAGTAAGGTTTGCCTAGATAACTAATGTTATTGCCTTACCTTAATTCTTGTAAAGTTTAAGATTTTGTTTATTAAGGCAAGTCTATAAAAAGGTCTATGCCAACAAACAAACCCAAAATTCGAAATTTCTCTATTATCGCCCATATAGACCATGGAAAATCTACCCTTTCAGATAGGCTAATTCAAATCTGCGGTGGGCTAGAAGCAAGGGAGATGAAAGAACAGGTTCTAGATTCTATGGATATAGAGCGCGAGCGGGGCATTACCATTAAAGCCCAAACGGTTCGCCTTAATTATAAGTATAAGGATGGCTCTATTTATCAGCTAAACCTAATTGATACACCGGGCCATGTGGATTTTGCCTATGAGGTTAGTCGCAGTCTTTCAGCCTGTGAGGGTTCAATACTGGTGGTAGATGCCTCGCAAGGGATTGAGGCTCAAACCCTTGCCAATGTGTATAAGGCCATTGAATGTAATCATGAAATTGTGCCAGTTTTAAACAAGATTGATTTGCCCCAAGCAGACCCTGAAAAGGTTCGGCAAGAAATTCAAACCATAATTGGGCTAGATACTTCTAACACTTTAATGGTTTCTGCCAAAACAGGCTTAAATGTAGAAAAAATATTAGAGGCAGTGGTAGAAAGGCTTCCTGCCCCATTAGTAAATATCGATGCCCCCCTTAAAGCACTGCTAGTAGATTCTTGGTATGATAACTATTTGGGCGTAATAATTTTGGTGCGGGTATTTGATGGTTTTATAGACAAAAAAACCAAGATTAAAATGATGAGAACTGGGGCGGAATATCCGGTTGAGCAAATTGGCATCTTTACCCCAAAAAAGGTCTATCAAGATAGCATTTCAAGCGGCGAAATTGGGTTTATCTGTTGTGGGATAAAAAAACTGGCTGATTGCAGGGTGGGAGATACCATTACAGATGCTGCTAATCCCTGCCTTGAAGCCTTGCCTGGCTTTAAGGTTAATATGCCATCAGTCTTTTGTGGCATTTTCCCCATTGAGAGTTCAGATTTTGAAACGCTAAAAGACGCAATGGCAAAACTGCACCTAAATGATGCTAGCTTTGAATTCCAGCAGGAATCTTCTAATGCTTTAGGGCTTGGTTTTAGGTGCGGTTTTTTAGGGCTACTACACCTAGAAATTATTCAAGAAAGGCTAGAGCGAGAGTTCGATTTAGACATAATCACCACCGCTCCTAGCGTTTCATACAAGGTGCTTATGAACCATACAGGTGAAGAGTTAATTATTCATAATCCGGCAGATTTTCCAGATCCGGTAAAGATTGAAGCCACCTATGAACCTTGGATTAAGGCAACAATTTTTGCTCCTGAAAACTATGTTGGCGTAATTATAGATTTATGTATAAAAAAGCGGGGCATTCAAAAAGACCTTAGCTTTTCTGAAACTAGAGCCATGATTGTTTACGAACTGCCCTTAAATGAGGTGGTCTATGATTTTCACGATAAGATAAAATCCATCTCCAAAGGTTATGCCTCCTATGATTGGGAAATTTTGGACTATAGAGAATCAGATTTAGTAAAACTCTCAATTTTAGTAAATACCGAACCCGTGGACGCCCTTGCCCAGCTTGTTCACAAAACAAGGTCAGAACAAATTGGCAGAAGCCTTTGCAAAAAGCTAAAGGAGCTAATTCCTCAGCAGTTATTTAAAATTGCCCTGCAAGCTGCCATTGGTGGCAAAATTGTGGCTAGGGAAGATATTTCAGCCTTAAGAAAAGATGTGCTTGCCAAGTGTTATGGTGGCGATGTTTCCCGTAAAAGAAAATTATTAGATAAGCAAAAGAAGGGTAAAAAACGCATGAAAACCATGGG
>JBKCHH010000088.1:0-39751 GCA_046302855.1 Alphaproteobacteria bacterium | reverse complement strand
TTATTTTCATTAAGCACTTGAATACTAAGGCAAAAGCCAAGGCTGCGGAGAATATCGTCTATAGTGTTAATGGTTGGGTTAGAGCCTTCTTTTAACGCATTATAAACTGTTTGCCTTGTAATATCGGTTTCTTTGGCAACCTTGCCAAGCCCACCTTTTGCCTCTGCTAAGGTTTTAATTATGAATAAAAAATCGCTTAAATTGCCATCTAGCTTATAATCTTCTAGAGTTATTTTTAAAAACTCATTGAAGTAATTAGTATCATTTCTTAGTTTTAAAACCAAATCATTATGAAATGAATTATATTTTGTTTTTTTATTTAATTTAGTCATTTTGCCTCTGTAAATAGTCTTTGTAATATTTTTTAGCCTTTATTATGTCTTTTGTTTGAGTAGATTTATCGCCCCCGCATAAAAGAATAATAATTTTGTTTCCATCCTTTGCATAATAAACCCTATAACCACTGCCAAAATGAAACCTTAATTCATAAACTCCATTTTCAAGATGCTTATAATCGCCAAAATTTCCGTTTCTTATAAGCTCTATTCTTTTTTCAATTCTAATACTAGTGGTAGTGTCTTTTATTGAACCTATCCAATCCTCAAAAGGCTCTTTACCACTTGTATTCTTGTATTTTAAAACCTCATATAGCATATTGTATAATATATTTTACAAAAGTCAATATACAAATCTAATTCCTAAGCGCACTACCCTTTTCTAGCATATGCTCTATTCTATCCAGTGTGCGTTCATCCTTAATTAATTTGGCGAAAACTTCGCGCTCTAAAGCTAACAAATCATTTTCCGTGATTTGTTTTAAAATAGAGGTATTGCCACCACTTACAGCAAAGGCAAGGTTTCTGGCAATTTCAGCATCGTAAGGCGTGGCTTTGCCCTGTTTTTCAAATTGCCTTATGCCCATTTCAAAGGCAACTTTGGCGGTTTTGCCGGGCAGATTTACTTTAACATCACTAGAAAGTGGGGTAAAGTTTTTAGAAAGCTCTATAGCCTTATTAATAGCTGTAGGAAGCAACCTTTTTCTGTTCATTACAATTTGGCTATTTTCGCCCAATATTAGCATTTTTTTTGCATCAATAGCACTGCCTGAAACTTTGGCGGTTGAGATATTCAAAAAGGCATCTTGCAAGGCTGGCATTATGTTTAGCAGGCGAACGGGCGGAATAAATGAAAACATTCTACCAAGTTTGGCTATGGTATTTTGGTTTTTTAAACGAGCCTGAATATTTCGCAAAATAAGCTCTTTAGTGCCACCCCAAGCTGGAATTAGCCCCACGCCAACTTCAACTAGCCCCGTATAAAGTTCAATGTGGGAAACCACATAATGTGAATGAAGAAGTAGTTCGCAGCCCCCACCCAGCGCCATGCCACTTGGTGCAGATACAACCGGAAAGGGAGCGTATTTTAAGCCCATATAAGCATCTTGCCCCTTTTTTATAATTTCATCTATTAACTTCCAGCTGGCAGTATTGGCAGAAAACAAAAGCACGCCAATATTTGCCCCAACGCAAAAGTTTTCAGCATCATTATAAAAAACTAGCGCTTTAAAGTTCTTTTTAACCTCTTCGACAGATTTATTTATCAGGTCTATAGAATCTGGGTCAAGCGCGTTCATTTTTGAAGTAAACTCAAGGCAGGCAACGCCTTGCCCTAAGTCCCAAAGGCTAGCAGAGCCATTTTTTATAACTGGCTTTTTGCCGTCTTTTACCTCTGCCAAGTAAAACGCCTCAGGGTTAAATGGAATTTTTGCATAAGATTTTTTGGCAATGTTATAGAATTCTTTGTTTTTGTAGAAACTCTCCAGCCCCTCAAAATAATCTGGCACGCTTACATTTTCTGCCTTGCATCTGGTTTTAAAGTAATCTAGCCCAATTTTATCTAGAATTTCAAAAATACCCCACTTCCAATTATAGCCAAGGCGCATTGCTTCATCTATATCATAAATACTACCCGCTATTTGGGTAGCGATACTGGCGGTATAGATAATGGTGTCGCGAAGCACCTTCCAAGTGTAAGCCCCAAGCTTATCTTGGCTTTGCACTAATTCTTTTAGTTTGAAATCAATTTCTATTTTTTTAGCAAGTAGGTAGGCACCAGTTTTTAAATTTTTCGCCTGCTTTTCTTTTTTTTCATTTAAGGTATAAAAACCGCCCTTGCCCTTTCTGCCAGTATAGCCATCCGTAATCATCTGCGTGATTATGGGGTGCTCTTTGTAGATTTTTAAAAAGCTATCATTCTTATCTAAATTATTGGCAAAAGATTTAGCAATTAGGGGAAGCAAATCTATCCCAATTAAATCCATTAGCCCAAAAGCACCAGTTTTGGGAACGCCTATTGGCTTTGAAAGGCAGGCATCTGCCTCTTCCACCGTAATTCCATCATTAATGGCATAGTTTATGGCAGTTTGCAGGAAAAAACAGCCAATGCGGTTGGCTATAAAGCCAGCAGTATCAAAGCATGGAACAACCCCTTTGCCTAAATTTTCATCACAAAATTTTGCAATTTTTTCTAAATATTGCTTTTTGGTATTGCTACTAGAAACTAGCTCTAAAAGCCGCATATAGCGGGGCGGATTAAAAAAGTGGCTAATTAAAAACCGCTCTTTTAAGCCCTTATCAAACTTTTGCGTTAGTTTTGAAATGGGAAGGGTTGAGGTGTTAGAAGAAAGCACCGCATCTGCCTTTAAAAAGGGGGTAATTTTTTCGTATAGGCCCTGCTTAATTTCTAGCTTTTCAATTATGGCTTCAATTACCCAATCGACCTCTTTTAGCTTTTCTAAATCATCTTCTAAGTTAGCGGGAATTATTAAATTTGCCGTTTTTTTATCTACAAGGGGTGCAGGTTTTAGTTCAAGGAGCTTTTTTATGCCATTTTTGGCAAGTTCGTTTCTATCTTGTGCGTCCTTTGGAACAATATCAAAAAGAATTACAGATGTGCCACTATTTGCAATGTGGGCGGCAATTGATGCACCCATTACGCCACTTCCAATTACTGCTATTTTTTTTATTTCATTCATATGTTTTTGAGGTTAACTATATTTAAATTTTAAAACAAGTATTTTGATGGAAACTAAACAAATACAACTAGAGTTTGGCTCTGAGTATAAAAAATGCCAAATAGGCGATGTGATAAATATCCCTAAAAATCTAAAACTAGAAAATGGCTTTGAAATCAATGGCTTTCCCATAGCATTCAAAACTTACGGTAAGTTAAATGAAGATAGGTCTAATGCAGTATTAATTTTTCACGGCCTTACGGCAGACCAATATATAGCTGAAAACAATCCAGTTACTAAAAAAGAAGGCTGGTGGGAACATATGGTGGGCAAAAAAAAGCCCATTGATACCGATAGGTTTTTTGTTATCTGCCCCAATGTTTTAGGCAGTTGCATGGGTAGTCTTGGACCCAAAACCATTAATCCAAAAACCAAAAAGCCCTATTCTTTAGGCTTTCCCGTAATTACTATTTTAGATATGGCAAACTATGCTGATTTTTTATTAGAAGAATTTGGCATAAAAAAACTCCATAGTTTAATAGGAACCTCAATGGGGGGGATGATTGCCTTACAATATCTGCATCTTTTTCCTGAAAAGGTGGGGCAAATTATTGCCATTTCTACCGCCTTAAAACATACTGCCCAAAACATTGCTTTTAATGAGGTGGGAAGGCAGGCAATAATTTCTGACCCTGAATTTAAAAAGGGAAACTATTATAAAGATAAGTCCTTTCCCTCTAATGGACTTGGCATTGCAAGGATGATAGCCCATATAACCTATCTTTCAGAAACAAGGTTAGAGAATAAATTTGGCAGAAGTTTGCAGAATAAAGAAAACTTGGGCTTTGGCTTTGATGTAGATTTTAAGATTGAAAGCTATTTGAGGTATCAGGGCTTTAGCTTTGTTAGCAGGTTTGACCCCAATTCTTATCTGTATTTAACTAGGGCTTTAGATTACTTTGATTTAACCGAAGTGTTAAAAAAAGAAAAATCTGGTAATTCCAAAAATTCTAAAGCTAGCCAAATAAAAATGCTGGTTGTTTCTTTTTCAGATGATTGGCTTTTTCCAACAAGTGAGGCAAAGCAAATAGTAAAAGCCTTTTCTGGTAGCTTTGAGCGGTTTAATGTTAAGGAAATTAGCTTTATAGAAATAAAATCAGACAAGGGGCATGATTCCTTCCTAATTCCAAACAAGCAGTTTGAAAGTGCCGTAAGGGGGTTTTTGCGAAGTTAATCTTTGCAAATTCCTATTGATTACAGCGGTTTTCTATATATAAGACCTCTTCATAATTTTATTCTTTACAAGATCCTGTAGCTCAGTTGGTAGAGCACGTGACTTTTAATCACGGTGTCGTGGGTTCAAATCCCACCGGGATCACCACTTTATTCAAAAATATAAATGCTAGAAACTCTAGGCTTTAAATTAATTGAGTATAAAGAAATTGATTCCACCAATTTAGAAGCTCTCCGCCTTATCCACAATAAAGAAATTAGGCACAATTCAATTATATTGGCCGAAGAACAAACAGCTGGCAAGGGCAGGTTAAAAAGAAACTGGCTTTCTTATAAGGGAAATTTACATTGCTCCATAATAATAGTGGATTTTAAAAATTTTAGTCAAGAGGTTGATTATTTGTATAGTTATTTAAGTGCTATAGCGGTGTTTAAGGCTTTAAAAGAGTTAGGAAATTTAAATATCAAACTTAAATGGCCAAATGATATTTTATTAGATGATAAAAAACTAGCCGGCATACTAATAGATAAAACAGTTCAGGGAAATAAGCTAAGTAGAATTATAATAGGTATTGGGGTAAATATTGAGCATTTCCCTACAGATAAGGCAATATTGTATCCAGCCACTTCTCTTTTACATTCTGGTATAAAAACTACTCAAAAAAAATTGGCCTTTAAAATTTTGGAATTTTTTAGTAGCCTTGCCTTTAAAGATAATTATCAACTAGTGGAAGAATTCAAACAAAATAGCTATAGGTTGGGTGAAAAAATTGAAGTTCGCCTTAGTAATAATCAGGTAAAAAAAGGAATTTTTTATAATCTTGATAATAATGGCAGCCTTGTTTTAAAACAAGATGAGGAGGGTTTTTCTACAATTTCTTTTGGCGATGTGAGTTAAGCAAAATTTTTACTCACCGCCCGCCCTAACTCTTAGCTCCCTAGCCCTTGCTAAAATCTTATCTTCAAAGGAGGTAATTAGCTTTTCAGACACAGCGACTGATTTCCAATTTCCTTTTTTGTCTCTAGCCTGTTTAAACATGGTAATTTTAATGGAATTGGCAGAAAGTTCACCGGGGGAAACTATAGCGTTTATTTTAAACTTTTCGCCCTTAGCATCGGCATCTTCATACCAATCAGTAATAATTACGCCACTTTGTTTATCTGCCTGAGTTAGGGGCATAAAGCCAAGCACATCTAAAGAGGCCTGCCATAGGGCAGAATTTACATTAAATTCATCTTTCTTGTTACCGCCAATTTCTAGCAAACTTATACCCTTGCCACCGGTTAAAGAACCATATTTATTTCTATTTTTCTCTTGCGTATCAATAGGATAATCTCTTTCGGTTTCCAAGTTTTTACAAGACACAACAAACAAAAGAATTAATAAAAGTAGTTTTTGCATATGAATCAAATTTATTTCTTTAAAGTTCTTATAACTCCTTTTTTAAAACAAGTAAAATAGGATTTTTTGCTAAATTTTTCTGTTAAACAAGCTCTCACCACTAGCATATTTTATGGTGAGTTTTTTTAAAGGGGAAATCTTATCAAATAGCTTTAGGCCATACCTTCTAACATTGCCAGTTACTAGCCCCTGCTTGCGGAAGAAATTGTTTAGCCAAGTGGTGGCTTTTATCATTAACATTACATCTAGCCTTCTTTTCTTTTCAAATTCTCTCCATACACTTTCCCTTTTGTAATCAAGCCCTAGTTTTAAACTCTCTTTTATTACCCCGCCTATTTTATAAGCATCCCTTAGGGATAAATTAAAGCCCTGCCCTGCAATTGGGTGGATGGCATGGGCGGAATCCCCAACCAAAATTACTCTATTTTTATAAAATTCTTTTGCATAGCTAAGCTCTAATGGATAGGAGCTGATTTTTGAAATTATTTCTATCTTCCCACTTAAATTACCAATTTCTTGAAATAATAAGGTTTCTAATTCTTTTGGTGAAAGTGTGGTTAATTCATCGGCTCTACTGGTTTCTTCTGTCCACACAATGCCTGAACTATAACCACCAGATAGGGGCAAGATTGCTATTGGCCCGCTTTTAGTGAATTTTTCTATAGCCGTATGTTCATGAAAATTTTGATGTTTTATAATAAAAATAATTGCCTTTTGCTTATAATCATAATTGGTTTTTTTAATATTTAGCTTATTTGCAAAGAAAGATTTTTTTCCATCCGAGGCAAGCACTAGATTGGCGGTAATGGTTTTTTTGTTATCCAATTCAATAACAACTTTTTCTGATGTTTCAAAATCCACCACGCCGGTATTTTCTAAAATAGTAATATCTAGTTTTTTGACTTCCTCATATAGTTTTTGCCTTAGATCAGAATTGTGGACTATATAGCCCATCTCCATCTTTTCTTCAAATAGGGTTGAAAAATACAGGCTATCTTTGCTTTTAGACCCATCTTCTTCATAGGCAAAGATTTTTTCTACCTTGCATGCAACTGGTTCTATTTCTTTAAACACCGCAAACTCTTCTAGAATGGCTTTTGAACCAAGCCCTATAAAGCTGGTTCTGCCATCATAATCTAGAGCATTTAGTTTAGAAAAATTACCCTTTTCAATTAAGGCAACCTTAAAGCTAGGCTTGTTTAAAATCACCTCTTTAAGGGATAATATGGTTGAAAGCCCAACTAGGCCCCCACCTATTATTACTATATCAAACTGATTTTTCATCCTTCTCACTATTTTTTTCTGTCTGCTGTTGCTTTGCTGCCTCTATGGAGTAAACGCACAGATCTTCAAACGAAACCCCGTGTTTTTCTGCAATTTCTAGCAGTTTTGCTAGCGATTCAATTACATCTTTAGGAATATTTATGCCCTTTTCTTTCGATAAGAATGATTGCTGAAACTGCACCGGATTAGACCCCGCCCTTGGTTTTTCTATATAGATATCATGCTCCACCGTGCCACCATTTTGGGTAGTGCATTTTATGGGGATTTTTTTCATTTGTTTTTTATGAACCAAGCTAATAATAAGGGAGAAAAATTAATTTTAAATGAAAGAAATAGTCTCAAAACATTTTAAGGGCGGTTTTAGGGGGGAATTTAGAGTGCCATCAGATAAGTCTATCTCCCATCGCTCGCTACTTATTTCTTCTCAAATTGTGGGCAGAACCTATATCAACGAAATTTTACTGGGTGAAGATGTGCTAAATACGGCAAAAGCGTTAAAGCAACTAGGGGTCGATATTGATGATTCTAATAGACAAAGGTTTACAGTAGATGGGGTAGGGGTGGGGGGTTTAAGTAAAGCGAAGGATATTATAGATATGGGCAATTCTGGCACAGGGGCAAGGTTGCTAATGGGCTTGGTTTCCTCTTATGATTTTAATACTACCATTACTGGCGATGAGTCTTTAAAAAATCGCCCAATGAAAAGGGTAACTAAACATTTACAGAATATGGGGGTAAATTTTAGCTATTTAATAAAGGAAGATCGTTTGCCAATTACAGTGCATGGCACTTCTAATACCCTGCCCATAACTCACACTCCTGAGGTTGCCTCTGCTCAAGTAAAATCAGCCATTTTGTTAGCAGGGTTAAATACGGCAGGGATTACAACCGTGGTTGAAAAAATTCCAACTAGAGACCATACGGAAAGAATGCTTGAGTTTTTTGGGGCAGAAATTGATGTAAGTGGCGAAAATATATCATTAAAGGGAAGACCCTACCTTGCCCACAAAAATGGTGAGGCAGAAATTACCATTCCAGCAGACCCATCTTCGGCTGCATTTTTGGCAGCTAGCAGTTTAATAATTCCTAATTCCCATATAGTTTTAAAGGATGTTTGCATTAACCCTTTAAGAATTGGCTTTTACCATACCCTAATTGAAATGGGGGCAAAAATTAACTTCTTACGAAAAAGAAAAATGCTAGGTGAAGAGGTGGCAGATATTGAAGTTTTCTACTCACCAAACTTAAAAGGCATTACTGTTTCAAAGCAAAAGGCGCCTAGTATGATAGATGAATATCCAATTCTTGCAGTGGTAGCCTCTTTTGCTAAGGGGGAAACAAAAATGCTAGGTCTTGAAGAGCTTCGCGTTAAGGAATCTGATAGATTACTGGCAATTTATGATGGCTTAATAGCAAATGGGGTTAAGGCAAGTATTGAGGGGGATAATTTAATAGTAAGGGGTGGCGAAGTAATAGGTGGTGGCAAGGTACAAACTCATTTAGATCACCGCATTGCCATGAGCTTTTATATAATGGGCTTAGCCTCTAAAAACCCAATTACAATAGATGATACTAGTATGATTGCTACTTCCTTCCCCAATTTTTTTGATTACTTTACTAATCGAAATATTTAAGATTTTTTGTTTGCGAGCGGATGGCTTTAAAATATAAAGAATAGGGTAAAAGTTGCAAAAACTTTAGTAAAAGGGTAAATTTTTTGGGAAAGTGAATTTCAAATTTATCTGCCTTTATTCCCTTTATAATATAATCAGCCGCCTTTTCTGCAGAAATTAGGGCTGGCATTTCAAAATCATTTACCTTAGTTAGCCTTGTTTCTACAAAACCGGGGTTTACTACCTGAACCTTTACGCCAATTGGAGTTAAATCTAGCCTTAAGCCTTCCGCCATATGAATAACCCCAGCCTTGCTTGCCCCATAAGCTGTGCTTGCTGGTAAACCGCCGTATCCTGCTACTGAACCAACTAAAACTATATGACCCCTTTTTTCATCAACAAAATCTTTTACTGGCAAAGATAAGGCTCTAAAGGCACCAAGCAGATTAACATCTAGAGTTTCTAAAGCCTCTGAAAGCACAAATTTGCGATATTTTTTTAATCCAGACATGCCAGCATTATAGATAACAATATCAACCCCACCCCAAGCATCTTTTATAGAAAGGTAGGCTTTTTTGATGGATTCATAATCTTTTACATCGAGAGGTGCAACAAGGCTGTGGTTGGGGGAAAGCTCTTTATGTAGTTTATTTAGCTTTTCTTCATTTCTAGCAGAAATTATAACCTTTGCCTTTTTGGTAAATACTAGCTTTTTTGCAAGCGCCTCGCCTATCCCTTCGCTAGCACCTATTAGCCATATTCTTTTATCAGCAAGTAGAGTTGGCATGGTTTATAAATCCTCAAGTGAATTTGTGCCATTTACGGCTTCAACTGATATAACTTCAGGGATATAATGTTTTAGCATAGATTCAATGCCATTTTTTAAAGTAGCAGTAGAACTAGGGCAACCGCTACAAGAACCGTGCAGTTCTAAATATACAATTCCATCTTTAAAGTTTTTAAATAAAATGTCGCCACCATCACTTGCTACCGCTGGGCGAACCCTAGTTTCTAGCATGGTTATAATGTCTTTAATTATTGGGTCGTTTTCATCATATTCAATTTTTTCTATCTTATTGTGCATTTCGCTACGAAATAAAGGGATACCTGCTACAAAATATTCCATAATGGTGGCTAGAATTTGGGGCTTTAGAGTTTCCCACTTAGCCTTGGCAGATTTAGTTACCGTTATAAAATCGCTACCAAAAAACACCCCCTCAACATTTTTTATGGAAAAGATATTTTCGGCAAGCGGCGATTGTTTAGCATCTTCAACATCCGCAAATGTTATAGTGCCACTTTCCATTACGGTTTTACCGGGGATAAATTTTAGCGTTCTGGGGTTTGGCGTTTCTTCTGTTTGAATAAACATAAATACAAGTTTAGAGGTCTTATTGAATTTGTTATTATTTTGATATATAATAGCTACTTAAAATATATACAAGATGGCTTTACTCACCATTATAAAATCACCTGACCCTCGCCTTAAAGTAAAATCTTTGCCAGTAGAAAAGGTAAATGATGAAATAAGGGAATTTATGTTAAATATGGTTGAAACCATGTATGCAGAAGGTGGTATTGGCTTAGCTGCCGTGCAGGTTGCCGTTCATAAAAGAATTTTGGTAATGGATTTAAATTACGGTTCAGATAGATATGAGGAAACGAAAAAGCACGATAAGAGCAGAAAACCATTTTTTGTGGTAAACCCAGAAATAATAAAATGTTCCGCTGAGGAAAGTGTTTTTAATGAGGGTTGTTTATCTTTTCCAGGTCAGTATTCTGAAGTTATTCGCCCGAAAATAGTAAAGGTTAGATACCTTGATTTTGATGGCAAGGAGCAACTTTTAGAGGCAGACGAACTGCTTTCTACCTGTATTCAGCACGAGATTGACCATTTAAACGGCATTACCTTTGTTGATAGAATTAGCAAATTAAAAAGAGATATTATTTTAAAGAAGATGAAAAAACTAAGTAAAGACTAGTTTAACTGTTGATTTGTATCATGAATCTCTTGGCTTTTTCTTTGCAGCAGCTGTTTTTTGCTTTGATACAAAAGGGCAAAGTCTATAGGTTCCAGCATTAGAGGGTTTAAGCCACCATCCCTTGTAATATCTGAAACTATTCTTCTAAAATATGGGAAAAGAATGTTGGGGCAGTAGATTAAAAGTAATGGCTCCAGCTCTTCTTCGGCAATGTTTTTTATTAAAAACAAGCCACCATAATATAGTTCTATGTGGAAATATTTGCTTTCTTCCTCACCATTTTTTATTTTTGCTTCTATTGCACCTTGAATTACCACTTCGTAATGGTCTAGCTCTATTTTTCTCGCCTCAACATTAATTTGCACATTAATATTTGGAACCTTATCTAGCTTTGGTTTGTGTGGGAATTTTGGATTTTCAAAAGATAAATCTTTTAAATATTGATTAATTAACCTAACTGTTTTTTCCATAGTTTTTATATAGTTTTTTATATGGGTTTAGCATATTGCATTGGTTCGGGCTTGCCAAAAAAATAGCCCTGTAGATAATCTACCCCTAAACTCATTAGAATTTTAGCTACTTCACCAGATTCCACAAATTCGGCCACCGTCTCTAAACCATAAGATTTACTAAAATCAAGTAAAGTCTTTATAAATAGGTAGTTTTCGGTGTTTTCTTTTAGATTTCTAATATAGATACCATCTATTTTTACCACATCAAGCGATAGGTATTTTAGTTGATGGAAAGAGGTGTAGCCTGTGCCAAAATCATCTAATGCCACCTTGCAACCAAGGGCTTGCATAGAGGCTATAAAATAGGCAGTTTGTCGCAAATCTCTCTGAGCTGCCGTTTCCGTAATTTCTATCATTAGTTTTTTTGCAAGATTTTGATTGCGATGCAGGTGCTTTTGAATAGTTTTTATCCAAATAGGGTCATCAGTCGTAACATTGCTTACATTGAATGATAACACTGGGGCATTATCTTTACCAAGCTCTTCTATTACCTTTTCTAAAACATAAATATCTATCTTGTTAATTCTGCCAAATTTTTCAGCTGTTGGAATTAATAGGCCCACTGATTTTAACATGCCACCTTCTCTATACCTAAGTAAAGCCTCATAATGGGCTATTTGACCAGTTTTTGTGCTAACTATGGGTTGATAAACAAGCGATAGTTTTCTATCAAAATATGCCTTTTCAAGAATGTGTAGATTATCCAAATCTTGCTTTTCTTTCTCTATAAAGTTTTTTGTTTCAACTATTAAGCCGTTGTTTGGCTTATAGATTAAAGACTTGTGGCAGGCAAGATAAAGCTCTACCAAAACATCTTGCGTAGTTTTAAACTCTAGAGGGAAAAAGCTATGCCCCACCAAAACATTTAGGTGCAAAAATCTATCAGTATTAGGAAAATGGAAATTATTAGCAATATTATGGATATTTTGGCTTAGTTCTTCGGCTATATTTTTGCCCTCCTTTGTATCTGGAATAATAAGGCTAATAGTATCAATAGAGGTGCGAAATAGTTTGGCGGTTTTGGGCAGCAGTTTAGTTATTTGGTTAGAAAAATCTTGAACGATATTTTCAGTAATGGTTTTAGAATACAACCTAGTTAGCAAAACAAGGTTGGTGAAATGAACTCTTAGAACTAGATTCTGTGCCTTTTTTTTACTATCAAACAACTGGTTTAGGTGGGAATAAAAACCGGGGCTATATTCATCAAATTCAGGGGTGATACTATCTAAATTTAAAACCTCCTTGCCAGTTTTTTGTAAGCAACCAATAACTATGCTATTTTTTGCCTGCTTTATTACAGCCCCTTCATCTTTGACTAGCAAATTTTCATTCACTAGCTTTAAATTTCTTAAATATTTAGAGGTTTTTTTATCAATCGGATGCAAAAATTTCTCAGCATCTTTTAAGGCAAAGATTTTAGCAAAATTAGCCAAAGAACAGGGGCTTTTTATTTTTGCTTTTTTAATAACGCCATCAATATCGCCTATAAATTCTACTGAATCACTTGTTAAATCGATAGCATAAATAATCTCATCTATTGAACTTAGATTATCAAAAAGAATTTTAGACAAATTCTTCATATGATGAATAATATTAACTAATTATTATTGCTGATGTTTCTTTTGAAAACATCTAGAGATTTTAAAATCTCTACCGCACGAGCAATTTGATAATCTTTTTTATACAACTCTTCTATTACATTTTTGTTTCCTTCTGGTTTGATGCCTAGTTTTTCTAGATTAATACCCTCTTCTGGTTTGCCAGAGTTTTTATTTTCTAAATGACCAACAAGGCTTGCTTCAACATTGCTTTTTTGAGCCTTTTCAAACTCTAGTTTGGCAGGGTTTATTATAATATCTGGCTTAATACCTTCCGCCTGAATAGAAATTCCAGATGGAGTATAGTATCTAGAGGTGGTTAGCTTCATAGCTGTATCGTTACTGAGCGGGCTAATGGTTTGCACTGAACCCTTACCAAAGGATTGAGTTCCGGCAATAATTGCCCTGCCATGGTCTTTTAAAGCGCCGGCCACTATTTCAGAGGCTGAAGCCGAACCATTATTTATTAAAACAACTATTGGTAGATTATCAACTAAATCGCCCTTACTGGCGTTAAATCTTTTTATAGAATTTGGCGTTCTTCCACGCGTAGAAACAATTTCACCCTTATCTAAAAAGGTATCACTCACCTCTATCGCTTGGTTTAGCAAACCACCCGGATTATTTCTTAAATCAAGCACAAAGCCCTTTAATTTTGGTCCTATATCTTTTTTTAGCTTTTTAATTGCCTTTTCAAGGGTGGCAGAGGTATTTTCTGAAAAGCTAGATACTCTTATATAGCCTATATCGTCGTAAGTTTCTGTTTTAACTGATTGGATTTTTATTACATCTCTAGTTATGGTTACATCGAAAGGCTCACCCGCCTCTTTTCTATAAACGGTAATGGTTATTTTGCTACCTGGCTTGCCACGCATTATAGAAACTGCGTCTTTAATGGTCATACCAAACACACTTTTGCCATCTAGATTGCTTATGTAATCACCTGATTTTAAGCCCGCTTTAAAGGCAGGAGTATCATCTATGGGTGAAATCACATAAACCAAGCCATCTTTTATAGTAACTTCAATACCAAGCCCACCAAACTCACCTTTGGTTTGTAGTTGCACCTCGTTAAAACTTTCTTTGTTTAAATAGGTTGAATGCGGGTCTAGATATTGCAACATGCCATTAATGGCAGCCTCTATTAGCTCTTTATCAGATGGCTCTTCCACATATTCTTCTCTAATAGTATCAAATGCCTTGCCGAACCTTTCTAATAATTTATAGACCTCTTCTTGCGGTAGCCTGCCTTCTTTTTTGGCATCTTTTTTATCCTTTTTTACATCTTCTGAAACTTGCAGTTTTTCGCCATCTTCTTTACTAGTTTGGGCAATAGCTGGTTGATTAAAACCAACTAAAATAAATAGAGTAAATAGGGCTAGGATTTGTTGAAAGGTTTTATTCATAAATTAAGTATTCTACCTGATTTTTGTTCGGTTATAATTCGATTATAATAAAAATTCCATATCACCTAAAATTATTTCTTACAAGTTTAGTTTTATAACTTGAGGGGGAATTAGAAAATTTGAGCCAATATAGCTACAGACTAATCTAAGTTTAGTTTAACGCTAGAAAGTTTTGAATCTAATTTAGCTAAAACCTGCTCAGAAATATCATTTGCCTTTTCGCTATATAAAAGCTGAGATTTTGGCAGAACAATTGAATATTTGTTGGCTCTAGCGATATCTGCAATTATATCCAATGTAACGCCACGAATTTGTTCTAAGCCTTTTAAATAGCCCTTTTCAAGCGTAGCCTTTTTCTTCTTCACACTCTGGTTAGCATCAAAAACTTCTGATTGAAACTGCTTAACCTTTTCTTCATAAGCAGATTCTTCAATAATACTTTTTTGCTTAACTAATTTTTCTTCCTTTTCCTTTAAAGAAGTTTCAACCTTTTTTATTTCTTTTTGAAATTTGCCTTGAGTTTCTTGCAATTGTTTTGCCAAAGATAAGGCAGCCTTAGATTTTTCTACAATTAATTTTATATCAACAACTGCTATAGAGGTTGAAAGTGGATTTGGTGAAATGGTTTGAGCGTTAGCAACCTTAACATTAAAAGCACCAAAAAATAATACAACCGCTAGTAGAGAGATTTTAGCAAAAAACCTATATTTTGTTTTTAATTTCATAAGCCAGACCATATATGGGATGTAAATTTGAACTTTGTTATTTTAGTAATTACCTAATAAATAATAATTATCAAGCGATAATCAAGAAAATTCTTTCAAAAGTAGTCTTATAATCCTATCGCTTCTTTGGCTCTTTTCCCTAATGATTTTTTATTTTTTTGATCGATAGCCTCTCTTGATGGCAGTTGATTTATCTCGTTAAACACGCAGGCCACTTCTGTGCCATAGCGAAGGGTAAATTGTGATTCCACCCTTTCAATTACTATGTATCTACCCTGCACGCGATAGTTTATTAGTGATTCGCTACGATTTTCATCTACGGAATAGATGGCGGGAATTGTGGCATTTACGCCTCTAAATTCCATATAGGTAAATTCACCATCGTCAAAAATTTTTAAAGGAGCAATTTTTCTAGAACCGGTAATACTATAGTTAAAGTTAAGGTCTTGCGGCGTTTTAAGAAGTTCTTCCACATCATCCTTCTTTTTTTGCCCAGTGTCGGCTAGTTTTATAAAAGAACTGCCAGCCCTGCCTGGTGGCTCTAGGTCTGGGTAGTGAAAATAAATGGCAAATGATAGGTTTTTATCCCTTAACTGCTCATCGGCAAAATCAGCATAAAGTTCAAAGAAATAGATTCTTTTATCGGTGATAACCGTCATATGGGTTGTAGCATCTTTGCCAATAGGTTTTATAAACAAACGGCTACCATTTGGACTTATTGTCCAGCCTCTGGGGTCGCCCAAGGTTATATTTACAATCGCCTCATCACTAGCAAATTGGATGAAGGATTGATAGGTATAATAGCCCGTATAAACATATACTTGGTTTGGATTATAGATATATCTTTTAATCCTTTCATCCGGGCCAAAGGCTTCAGGTTCTTGTGGTAAATCTGGCTTTAAAGCACCTTTTTTATTTCGGCTTTCTTCTTCATCTAAAATAGGGTTGGGGGCAGATTTTGATTTTTGGGGTTTTTTTACATCTGTTTTTATATCGGTTTTTTGGGGCGTTGTTTCTATAGGGGGGGTTGGCAAATCCTCTAAATCTGCATCTTGTGCAACACTAAACCTGCTGGTTAAGGCTATTAAAAAAAAGGCTATTAAAAAGATTTTCTTCATTATTATTTTGTATAGAGGGGTCTTTTAAAATAATCAACAATAGCAGAAAATTCATTTAGGTTAATACTAGCACCTCCTAGCAAAATTCCTTTTACGGATGGCAAATCTATAATTTCTTTCACATTATTTTTATTCACAGAACCGCCGTATAGAATGTTTTTATTACCAGTTTCTTTATAGATAAATTCTAAAGCAGAATCTATTTCTTTTACACTAGGCGTTAAGCCAGAACCTATTGCCCAAACAGGTTCATAGGCTATGATGCAATTAATTCCTTTTATTGCTTTTAATTGCTTTTTTAAGGCAGAAAAGGTTTTGCCTTGTTTTTTTTCTTCCAACTTTTCACCAACGCAAAAAATTGGAGTGAGTTTGTGCTTTATGGCAAGGGCTAGTTTTTGTTTTAAAACCGCCTCTGTTTCCTTAAAATGAATTCTTCTTTCAGAGTGGCCAATTATAGCATATTTAACCTTAAGGTTGGATACAATTTGAGCCGTAATTTCACCCGTATAGGCACCATTTTCTCTCTCACTAATATTTTGCGTGCCAAGAATTATGTTGGAATTATAAAAAAATCCAAGCAGGCAACTAGGTGGGCAGATGATAATATTGCTTGTTTTTACTAGTTCTAAAACCTTGTTTACTAGCTCTAAATCGCCATTAGCCTTCCAGTTGGCAACCAATAGTTTTTGCATAAATTTTTAATGTGAATAGCCAAGTTTCGTAAATTCTATTTTTTTGCCCTTATTGTCAATAATATGCAAGGGGTTTGAAGAGCCTTTTTTGCCCTCAATCTTGCCAATTTTACTAATTTTTGTATTGGTTTTTTTAGCTATTTCTAGCAACTTTTTCTCATTTTTTGCATTGGCGGTAAAGATTATTTGATAATCATCTCCGCCAGATAACAAATCTTCTATAGAGGCTAATTTTTTTGCCTTAACTGATAGGGGGATTTTTTCTAAATATATAGTGGCACCCTTGTTAGAATTTTCTAAAATATGTAATAGATCTGCCAAAAAGCCGTCTGACACATCTATAGCACATTTTGATAGGCTTTTTTTGGCAATAAGGTGGGCGAATTCTACTGGTGGGGTAAAGTTATTAAATGCCCTTAAAAAGTAATTATCCCCTTCTTTAGTTTTTTGTTTAATTTCACCCAAAATCATTTTTAAACCTACAAAAGCATTTCCTATAGTGCCAGTTACGAAAATATCATCACCCACTTCTGCTTGAAAGCGAAGCATTGCCTTATTTTTTGGCACTTCGCCCATAATGGTAAGGGAAAGGGTAATTTGGTTGGAGAGGTTTTTAATACTATCGCCCCCTATTAGCTTTACCCCCCATTTTTTTTGCTCCAAAGCAAGTTCAGCATAAAATGCTTTTATCCATGGTTCTTTGATGTTTTTGGTTAGAGAGGTAAAAAGTAAATAGTATTTAGGCACCGCCCCGCTTGAAGCAAGGTCTGATAAGTTAGAGCGAATTAACCGTCTGGCAATATATTTAGCTGGGTAATTGTTTGGAAAATGCACCCCTTCGGTAATGCCATCTTTAGAAACAACATAATCAGTGGTTGAATTTTTGGGGATAATGGCAACATCATCTTTTAGGCCTAAGGATTCCTTATTGTTAGCAAGGGGTTCTATGTATTTTTTAATGATGGCGAACTCTTTCATTAATCAAGCGCATTTCATTCGGGATGTTCAGAGACAATAATCGCCTTATTATACTCAATTTTAACCTTTTGCAATTTTTTATCGGCTTCGGAGAGTTTATTAAATGGCCCCAAACGCACACGATAATATTTTTTAATCTCACTTTCAAACACTGAAACTTCACCCGAACCATACTTTTTTTGAATCTTGGCAAGTAAGCTAGAAGCATCTTTTTGGTTAGAAAAGGCACCCAGTTGCACAAAATATATTAAACTGCCCAAATCTTCTTTTTTAGGAGCAACCCCTACAAATTCGTTTTTAGGAAAGGCCTTTTTTAAATCATTGCGATTATAACTTTCGTGCGAATCATCTTCAAACATTCTGTCAGTCTGTTCCTTGGCAAATTCCACCCTTACCTTAGCCGTTCCTTCCTTTTTGATACCCAGCAACTGCGATGATTTTTCAGATAGGTCTATAATTCTATCCGCAAAAAAGGGGCCCCTATCGTTAATGCGAACATAAATGGTCTTATCATTTTCTAAATTAGTTACCCGCACAATGCTAGGCATGGGTAGGGTGCGATGCCCGGCGGAAACAGAATCTTTATCAAAAGTTTCATTATTAGCGGTTTTTATGGCGTGAAAATCGCTCCCATACCAGCTAGCAAAGCCCTCTTCGGCGTAGGTTTCATCAGCTTTTGGATAGTACCAAGTATTATCTAACTTGTAAGGGTTGCCAATTTTATAAAAGCCATTAAACTCTTTGCCGGCGTAAAGATTAGTTGGGTCTTGATACTTTGCATATTCCGCACCTTCTTTATAGGAAGGCTTGGTTTTCCCCACTTCATTTAGATTATTTCTTTCAACCACCACTGCATCTGGATTATGAGATGAGCAGGCACTAAAAAGCCACAGCACAAAAACAAGGATAAAGAAATTTTTCATATTCTACCTGAACTTGAATTTAAGTATTATAATATTGTGATATGAAAAAGCAAATGAATAAATAGGAACTCTTCGCCCACCAAATAAAAATAGCTTTACAACTTACAATTTATTTTTTATTTCTTAAATAACTCAGGTAGGTTTAAGCTTATGAACATTAGTTTTTGGTGGATTTTATTATTCTTTGCTGGAATTATTTACTTTTTATACGTTAAAGTTATTTCTAATAGAAACAAAGTGCTAGAAGCTTTATCTGGCATTGATGTCCAAATGAAAAAAAGGTTTGATTTAATTCCCAATATTTTAAAAATTGCCCAAAAATTCTTAGAGCATGAAAAAAATTTAATAACAGAAATAACAGAGCTTAGAACAAAAGTTCAAAGTGATTATAACAAAAAAAACAAAAATGCCGTTACTGAGCATTTGGGCATTGCTGAAGCTTTACAAAATAAAATGGGGCAATTGATGATTACTGCAGAAAACTATCCCAATCTTAAATCTAACGAAACTATGGTGCAGGCTATGAGAACATATAATGAGGTAGAGGCGGAAATAGCCGCTGCTCGTCGTTTTTATAACGCCGCCGTTACTCAGCTAAATAATTCTGTGCAAATTTTTCCAAGTAGTTTTATCGCCAGCATAATAGGTATAGAAGATATGCCCTTTTTAAAAACAGACGAAAAAGAAAAAACAGCAATAGATGCGGATAAGTTTTTAAAATAGGCTTTAAAGTTAATTCCAAATGGAAACTATAAAAAACTTTTTTAGATTTTTGTTTTTTAATAAAACCAATCCACTTTCAGAAGCTGATTCGTTTAAAGATGATTTAGGAACAGAAAAACCCTTTAAGCCCCATTATGATAAGTATATTCTACCCCATGTAATAGAGTTTGAAGCAAAAAGGATTGAGGCTTTGAAAAAGTTCAAATCTAGGTTATTAATTGCAATAGCTTTATTCGGTTTCTTATATGGTTTGTTGTTTGTATTTGTAACAGGTGTAAAAGCATTAGAAGCTTTAGAATATATTATTGTTTTGTTTTTTATAATAGGAAGATTTGCTTATCAGCCCATAAGAAAGTATAAATCTTCAGTAAAATCAATAATTTTTCCTAAAATATTTAGTTTTTTTGGTGATAATTATAAATATAACAACGAAAGTCCACTATCAATCAGTGTTTTTGAAGGTTATGAAATAGTGCCTTATTATGATAAGGCTATTTTAGAAGATTATGTTAAGGGCTCTTATAAAGAAGTTGTTATAGAGTTTTTTTCAGCCAATCTATTAAAAAAAGGCAGCAAAGGTCGTCAATGTAGAGTTTTCCACGGAATTGTTATTTGTTTAACTATGAACAAAAACTTTAACGGTAAAACCATAGTGGTAGAAGATGCAGGAATGGTTAATAATTGGTTAAAAGATAAGTTTAGTAGCCTTCAAGTAGTTAATTTAGAAGACCCAACTTTTGAAAATCAGTTTGAAGTCTATTCAAATGATCAAATAGAAGCAAGGTATCTACTCACCACCACTTTTATGGAAAGGCTTTTGGCTTTATCTTCAATGTTTAACAATCAAATAAAATGTAGTTTTTATAATAAAAAACTATTGTTTATGATTGATAGGGGGGAGGATACTTTTAAAACCTCTTCTATTTTTCTACCCTCAACTTTTGAATATGATATAAAAACTGTTCTTATAGAAATGCAGGCAATATTTAATATTATAGACACTTTAAAACTTTCTGAAAAAACGGGGCTTTAATAGCTTTTCTCATTTATGTGGCATAATCTCAAACTTGCTTGAATATATTAAGCGTTTGGTTTATCTTTAGGGCAAAATTCTAAATGAAAGAGTTTGTTAGAAAAAAACTGTTTGAGGCCTTAGGTATTGGGGTATTTGCTTTTGGCTTGTTTTTATTCCTTTCTTTTTTTTCTGCCCATCCTAATGATTCCTCTTTTAATTCACTAAATGAGGCGGAAATTATTAACTACTGTGGCAAGGCGGGGGC
Organism: Alphaproteobacteria bacterium; assembly: GCA_046302855.1. Taxonomy (GTDB): domain Bacteria; phylum Pseudomonadota; class Alphaproteobacteria; order Rickettsiales; family UBA8987; genus JBKCHH01. Next base: position 19,269 of record JBKCHH010000088.1, on the reverse strand, counting down.
TTTTTTTGCCGTTCCTTTAAAAGAATTTATAGGGTTTGGCACCTATTATGCATCTTTTTTAGTAATGATTTGGGGCTTGGTGATAGTGGTTAAAAAACAGCTCCCCTTGTTTTGGGTAAGGTTATTGCTATTATTAGTTGGGATTCCATTTTTCTCCTTTTTCTTTTCATTTCTTGATTTTATCCCCACCCTTAAACCAAGCTGGGTGGCAAATGAGGGGGCAAGTTTTGGTGGCTACATAGGTGCCTTCATAAAAAATAAACTAATAGCTAAAGATGCCTTCTTTTTACTCCCCTTTTTGTTTCCATCGGGAATTTTTTTAATTCTTACTATTGTGAATACCTTTATTTTCTATCTAGCCAGTAGCGTTAGTAAAGAGGTTTGGTTTAAGATTATTAAATTTATCTCCTTCTATTTCTATTTTGCCATAAGTTTTATAGTAAATGGTTTAAGGGGCTTAATAAAAAAGAGGGCTAAGCAGGGGGAGGGCGAAGCTAAAAAGAAGTTTAAGATTTCAAACCCTCTACAAAAAAGGCCAAAAAATATTGTGCAAACAGAGCTACCCTTAATTGTGCCAGATAAGTATTTAATCCCCCAATTTAATTTACTTCAAGAGCCAAAGGGCAAGGCAAGCAATATTTCAGAATCTGCCCTAATGCAAAATGCGCAAGTTCTAGAAAAGGTTTTGGGCGATTTTGGCGTTAAGGGTAAAATTACTGAAATTAATCCTGGCCCAGTTGTAACCCTATATTCGCTTGAACCTTCAGCTGGCACTAAATCTTCACGGGTTATAGGTTTAGCAGATGATATTGCTAGAAGTATGAGTGCCGTTTCTGCAAGAATTGCCATAATAGCTGGGCAAAATGCTATTGGTATTGAGCTTCCAAATAGTAGTCGCCAAACCGTTTATTTGCGGGAAGTGTTTGAATCTGAATTCTTTAAAAACTCTAAAGCTACCCTGCCACTATCTTTAGGTAAAGATATAGCTGGCAACCCATTTGTAATAGACTTGGCAAAAACGCCTCACTTGCTTGTGGCTGGAACGACCGGCTCTGGCAAATCTGTTGGGATTAATGCCATGATACTCTCGCTTCTATACAAGTTTTCACCGGAAGAATGTAAATTTATAATGATAGACCCTAAAATGCTGGAACTTTCAGTCTATCAAGATATTCCACACCTTTTAGCTCCTGTTGTTACGGAGCCTAAAAAAGCGGTAGTGGCTTTAAAGTGGGTGGTAAAGGAAATGGAGGCAAGATACAGGCTAATGTCTAATCTAGGCGTTAGAAACATCTATGGATACAATGATAAGGTGTTAGATGCCGTAAAACACAATAAAGAAATATCGCATGAGGTGCAAACGGGCTTTAATCCAGAAACTGGCCTGCCCATAGTAGAAAAAATCCCACTAAGCAAAAAGGCCATGCCCTTTATTGTGGTAATTGTGGATGAAATGGCAGATTTAATGCTAGTTGCTGGTAAGGAAATTGAAACATCTGTGCAAAGGCTTGCCCAAATGGCACGCGCCGCTGGCATTCATATAATTCTTGCTACGCAAAGGCCATCGGTTGATGTAATAACCGGGGTAATTAAGGCAAACTTTCCAAGCAGAATTAGCTTTCAGGTAACTTCAAAAATAGATTCCAGAACTATACTTGGTGAACAAGGGGCTGAACAACTGCTTGGCATGGGGGATATGCTATTTATGGCAGGGGGGGGCAAAATTACTAGGGTGCATGGGCCCTTTGTATCAGATAGTGAAGTAGAGCGAGTTGCCGAATTTGTTCGCAAGCAAGGTAAGCCGGAATATATTGAAGATGTAACCATTTCAGATGAAGAAGAAGATGGCGAAGAAGTGGGGGCAGATGATGAAGGTGGTGGTGATGAGATGTATAGGCAGGCAAAAGAACTGGTATTGAGAGAGAAAAAAGTATCAGTTAGCTATGTGCAAAGGGCTTTGAGAATTGGTTATAACCGGGCGGCAAATATTGTAGAACAGCTAGAAAAAGATGGCATAGTTTCCGAACCCGACCACAGCGGAAAAAGAAAGGTGGTGGATTAAAAGACCTTCCCCTCAATTCTACTTCTATGGATTTTTATGCATTTTTTTTAATGCTCAAATCCTCACTTACTTTTTGTAAGCTCCGGTTTTCGCCTCAAAAGCAAAAGCATAAAAACCTCATATAAGCGAATTATGCAGAGGTTTTTATTAGATTTTTGGGAGTGTTTGGTTGAGTGGTTTTTTAAATTTATGCAACCCTAGGTGGAACCGCTCCTGCCTTAGCTTTTAAGGCTTTTTATCTTGACAATATCTAGTGTTTTTTTATAAGCATTTATTTTTTGGGTCCTTAAGTAAACCAAATTGTAACAATCACAAAATATTAGAAGTTCTAAAATTTAAACCAAATTATATGAGATATTTATTATTAGCCTTTTCTATACTTCTTTTTTCTAGTAACCTAATAGCTGGGGTTTTGGAAAATAACCTTATAAAGGCCGTAGAAGAAGGCAATTTAGTAGAGGCTACAAAACAGGTGGAGCTTGGAGCAGATATTAACTTTCAAGATGCCAATGGTGATACTGCCTTAATAAAGGCTACCAAGGCTGGGGATGAAAAGTTAGCAAAATATCTAGTTGAACAGGGTGCCGATACGCAAATTACAAATAATGCAGGCTATAGTGCTTTAGATGTAGCAAAAGCTAATAAATTTACCCAAATAGCAAAAATTATAAAAAGCGTTGAAACCGGCATAAGCACAGGCTCACCAGCTGCTGCTGGGGCAGGTGCAGGCTCATCTTCAGCTACTACTGCCGGGGCTACTGCTGGCGCTACAGCTGCCACTGCGGGGGCAACAGGGGCTGGAATTTCAACTGGTGTATTGGTAGCTGGTGGAATTGCCGTTGTTGGTGGTGGTGTAGCCCTAGCTGCTGGTGGCGGGGGCGGGGGTGGATCAAAAGGCGGGTCTTCAGCTGTGACAGAGTATAAAACTAGTAATGATCCATTTGGATACCACCCTTTTAATAGCGTTTATACTTTTGATTCTTTCTCACCTGGCTCTGAAACTTCTTCTATATACAATATGCAGGCTAATGCCAATTATGCTTGGATGAGGGGTTATACTGGAATTAAATGGAATAGAGATGCGAATGGTATTTTATTAGATTCTTATGGCGATGGTATAGTAAAAATTGCAGTTGTGGAACCTGGGTATGGTATAAAGCTGAATCATAAAGAATTTGTTGGCAACGCTGGGGAGGCGAAAGTTTGCAATAATTTTGGTTGCACAAATGATATTGATGGTGTTTACAGCAATCACATAACCGGGGTTGCTTCTGTTGCTGCCGGGAATAGAGATTTGGGTGAGATTTCTGGCATAGCTTATAATGCAGAGGTGTCTTCTTATACAATTGGTGGTAATACATCGGTAGCACTTGCTTATAATGCGGCCAATTCTTATGGAAATAAGGTAATAAATAACAGCTGGGGTGATGTTGATGTTTTTGTTGTCCCGGGTGGATCTGGATATAAGGTTTCAGGGCATCCTGAAATTAATTTAGATGGGGTGTTTTATGAATATGACTTAACACCGGTAGATAGTAAGATATATTATTGGGATGATACAATAAGAGCTGAAGTTTTAAATGCTAGTAATCAGCCAGTTTATATAAGCACTATTAATCCTAGTTATAATTTTGCTAGCGAATCAAAAGATTTTTTTAATGGTATAAATTATAACAATGCTATTGTTAATGCTATAAATAACAATGTAATTTTTGTATGGGCTGCGGGTAATAATGGTCTTGATCAATCTGGTAGAGAAGGGGCTCTACCTTATTACTTTAACGGAACGCCAAGTGTTGCCAATGGGGGTTCTACAGTTGATTTAAGAGGATACTGGGTTAATGTTGTTGCTTCTAAAGATTTAATTAGTTCTGATTTTACAAGAACAGATTTATTAACCCCTTGGAGTGATAGATGTGGGGTTACAGCCAACTGGTGTTTAACAGCCCCTGGAGATAATATTAAGATGGCAGATATAGGTGGTGGTTATTATGTAGGTGGCGGAACATCTTTTTCTGCACCTTCAGTTACTGGAGCTATAGCCGTATTACAGGGTGCATTTCCACATCTTCCCGCCCCTAAAATTTTAAAAGTGTTGTTTGAAACTGCAACTGATTTAGGTACACCTGGTGTTGATACAACATATGGCTGGGGGCTTGTAAACTTAGATAAAGCAACTTCACCCTCTGCTGGTGGGTGGACCCTTGCAACTGGGGCAAAAACCTTTTCTTTAGCTTCAACCTCGTTTGATATCTCGCGCTTAAGTTTAGGTAGTAGTTTTGGGGATGCCTTAAAAAATAGCAATCTAAAACTACAGTTTTTTGATAGCTACTACAAAAACTATACTATTGATTTAAACTCCTTAGTAAATAGCACTAAAAACCTTAATTATGAGCCAGAAAAGTTAATACAAAATTACGGCGAAAACAGGTTTGAAAATAATCAAGCCCTATTTAATGGCGTAGAAAACAGCTTAAGCTTTTCATACTCAGTTGGCACAAAAGATACGGTGCGTAATCAAATGAAAAGTGAGTTTGATAGGGAGGCTAAGTTTGATAAGTTTGCCCTTTCCCACTCACTAAAATTAGCGGAAGATAGATCAATTTCTTCTACCCTATCTGTAAATGAAAATGCGGCTAATGTTATTTCCACCAAGGCTTTAGAACAGGTGAATAATGAAAATAGCTTTATTTCTGCCCAGACCTTTAAAAACCCATATCTAAACTTAGCAGAAGAATCAAAAACTGTTGCCCAAACCCTTACCAATGGTAAGTTTGGCTTTGGTTTTGGTGCCTTTGATGGCTCTTTAGCAAAAGAAACTAGCTCTAGATTTACTGAAAACAATGGTATAAGGGGCTTTGCTGGGGACGCAAGCTATAAGGTGGGGGAAGACTCTACCGTATCTTTACAATCTGGCTTAACAGAAGAGCAGGCAAGCTTTTTAGGTTCAAGCAGTGGCGGGGCATTTAGCACAGGGGATAAGACCAAAACCTTCTTTGGTGCAGTTGCTAGCAAAATTGGCATTACGGATAAGTTTAGCCTAGTTGGCAACTATAATTTGGGCTGGACAGATTTAAACATAGCTGAAAATTCGTTCTTTAAAAACTTTAGTGTTGCCAAATCTAACTCATTTGCTGTGGGTGGAAATTATAAGGGCCTTGTTAATGATAAAGATAGCTTTGGCTTAACCTTCTCGCAACCTTTAAGGGTATATAATGCTAAGGTAGATTTATCTCTACCAGTTGGTATAAAACAAGATGGCGATGTGGTCTATTCTAACTCTAGAACTAGCCTAACGCCACAGGGGCAAGAAAGGAATTTTGAAGGTAGCTATAGCTATAAATTAAATGATAAAGAAAGCCTATCATTTGGCTCACTCCTTCGCCTAGAGCCAGATAATATTAAGGATGCAAAAAGCGAAGTTATTTTGATGGGTAGGTATAGGGTGGAATTCTAAGGGTGATTAGAATTTTTTTACACAGGGCTTTAATTTTATAAAACTTACCCTAGATTGTGGTCTTATAAAATATCTTATGGCAGATTATTATCAACTTTTAGGGGTTTCAAGAACGGCAGATGTAAAGGAAATAAAATCAGCCTTTCGTAAGCTAGCAATGCAGTATCACCCAGATAAGAATCAAGGGAATAAAGAGGCGGAAAAAAAATTCAAAGAAATTAATCTTGCTTATGAAACTCTAAGTGATGAGAAAAAAAGGGCAAGGTATGATCAATTTGGTGAAGAGGGGGTAAATGCAGGAAATCAAGGCTTTAGCAGGGGTGGCTTTGATTTTGGCGATAATTTTTCAGATATTTTTGAAGATTTTTTTGGGGGTAATACGGGGGGTAGAAGAAAAGCAGGGCAAAATAGTTTTAGAGGTTCAGACCTAAGGTATGATTTAGAGCTGTCACTTGAAGAGGCCTATAATGGCATCGAAAAAAAAGAAATAGACATAGTTACCAATTCTAAATGTGATGTATGTGATGCAACCGGGAGCAGTGATAAATCACCCCCTAAAGTATGTGGCACCTGTGGTGGCACCGGTAGGGTTAGATTCGCACAAGGATTTTTTTCTATGGAAAGAACCTGTGCCAGCTGTAATGGAACAGGCAAAATGGTGGTGAACCCTTGCAGAAAATGTTCTGGTGAGGGTAGATATAAAAAGCAACGCAAACTTTCCGTTCGTATTCCAGCCGGTGTGGATGAGGGGATAAAAATTAGGCTTTCTGGTGAAGGTGAAGCAGGGGTTAGAGGTGGCGAAAATGGCGATTTATATCTATTTATCCACTTAAAAGAGCATGAACTTTTTGAAAAGGATGAAAATGATTTATATTGTAGAATCCCCATACCATTTACCATAGCCATTCTTGGCGGAAGTGTTGAAATTCCTACCATATCAGGGGCTAAGGCTAGGGTTAATATTCCAGCTGGCACGCAAACTGGGCAAAAGTTTAGGCTAAAGGATAAGGGGATGAAGCTAATGAAAAAAGATCAATTTGGTGATATGTTTGCCGAAATAAAGGTAGAAACCCCAAGTAATCTAAATGCTGAGCAGGAGCAACTAATAAAAAGATTCGCTGAAATTTCTGGTGATTCTAACTACAGCCCAGAAAGCGATAATTTCTTTAAGAAAATTAAGAAGTTTTTTGGGTAAGAAATAACTTAGAATTCATTTCCCTTATCTTGCTCATTTTCGTCAATATCCCTAACTAGGCGAGAGAATTTTTCATTGTTGAATTTTAAAGCAAAGTTGCCGGGGTTATCGGCATTTATCATTGCCTCTTCCTTAGTTATTGCCCCTTTTTTTACCAGTTCGTAAAGATTTTGATCAAAGGTTACCATTCCTTGTTGGTTGCCCTTTTCCATTAAGGCTTTTATTTTCATAACCGCCCCCTCTTCTATATAATTTCTTATTAAGCCCCTATTAATCATTATCTCATAGGCTAAAACCTTACTCTTTTTTATCCCCGGAATTATTCTTTGCGAAACTATGCCGTTTAAGTTAGAAGCAAGGGTATATAGAATTTGCTTTTGGGCAGCTTCTGGATACATGTTAATTATTCTTTCAATGGCGTGGTTGGCATTGTTAGAGTGGATGGTGGTTAGAACCAAATGCCCTGTTTCGCAAAATAATATGGCATTGTCTATGGTTTCTCTATCCCTTACCTCCCCAATTACCACCACATCTGGTCTTTGGCGGAAGGCGTTTTTAAGGGCAATGCCGTAGGAATAGGTATCAATTCCTATTTCCCTTTGCGTAATTATAGCATTTTTGTTTTTATGATAATATTCTATAGGGTCTTCTAATATCACAATATGCCCTGTGCCATTGGTATTGCGGTGATCGATAATTGAGGCAATGGAGGTAGTTTTTCCACTTCCAGCCGAACCTGCAATTATAAAAAGCCCCCTTTTTTTCATTATAAAATCAGCATAAATATCTGGCAGGCCTAACTCTGCAAAGGTGGGAACAGTAGATTTAATATGGCGAATAACCATACCAATATGCCCTTTTTGACGAAAAATATTTAAACGAAATCGCTCTTCCGTATCGTGCGAATAGGCCATATTCAACTCAAGAGTTGAAGAAAACTCTGAAAACTGCTCTTCGTTTAAAACTGCCTTAGTAATTCCTTCTAAATCCTCATTATCTAGTACCTTAGTTTCTATAGGTACTAATATGTCAGTTAAGCGAAGTATGGGTTTATTAAGATAGGTAAGATACATATCAGAGGCGCCATTTTTTACCATTTCCGCCAAACAATAATCAAAGAATTCTTGATATTTCATATGGTTTTACGAGTTAGATTGGCTTTCTGCCGTATAGGTTAATTCTTTGTAAACTTCTTGCGTTATAATTCCGGCTTCAAACATTTCTAAAGCCCTATCTTTTAATACTATCATACCATCTTTTTTGCCAACCTGAATCATAGATTGTATTTGAGCCGTTTTGCCTTCCCTAATTAAATTACGCACGGCATTGGTGCCAACCATAACCTCTTGCACCGCTACCCTACCACCCTTTGCCCCCTTTACTAAGGCTTGTGATATAACACCCTGTATAGAAGAAGAAAGCATAGCTCTAACTAGTTCTTTTTCGTTTCCAGGGAAAACATCTATAATTCTCTCTACCGTTTTAGCTGCCGAGTTAGTGTGCAATGTTCCAAACACTAAATGCCCCGTTTCAGCGGCTGAAAGGGCAAGTTGAATGGTTTCTAAATCTCTTAGTTCCCCTACTAGAATCACATCTGGGTCTTCCCTTAAGGCACTTTTTAATGCCCTTGAAAAAGATTGGGTAGAAGAATGAAGCTCCCTTTGTGAAACAAGGGCCTTTTTGGGCTTATGAATAAATTCTACAGGGTCTTCTATGGTTAAGATATGCTTTTCCATAGTAGAGTTAATATGATCAATAATAGAGGCAAGGGTAGTAGTTTTACCACTTCCCGTTTTACCTGTTACTAGCACCAGACCTTTTTTCAAGTTAGCGAACCTTCTAATTGAGTCCGGTATATCTAACTCATCAAAGGTTTGAATTTTATTTGGAATTAGACGGAAAGCTGCCGCACAACCCTTTATATTTGTATATACATTCACCCTAAACCTTGCCTTATCATGAAATTGAATGGCAAAATCCATCTCCAAATCTTTCTCATACATAGATTGTTGCGCTTCATTCATTACTGAATAGATAAAAAGCTTTACTTGATCTGGCGTTAAGGGCGTATCCGTAAATGGTACAACATCGCCATTTATTCTAAGCATTGGTGGGTAGTTTGACGATAGATGCAGGTCAGATGCCTTGTTAGTGGTCATCGCAATTAATAAATCGGTAATATCCATAAATTAAATTTCTTTAGTTTAAGCCTGATTTTGCTCTAAATATTTGCTAAGCAGATATATTCTTTCTTCAATTACTTTTTTATCATCAAACACTAGCCCCTTTTTTTTGATAGAGGAATATAAATCTTTGTATATAGCCAAGGCCTCTTGATTAAAGTTTAGATATTCATAGCATATGGCTATGGCAAACTTGTATCTGGTATTTCTAGGGTCTAAATCTAACGCCCTTTTTAAGCTCTTTACTGCCTCAGCAAATTCTGCATTTTGCATATATACGGTTCCTATTTGTGCAGGTATTGGGGCATAAGAACTATTAGATTTTTCTAGTTCAAAAAGCTGTTGTAAGGCAATGGATGGGTGTTGTTCTGAAATTAATAGAATTAGATTATTCATTGCAGTTTCATTAGCGGGCTCCAGAGAAATTAGCTTTACATAGACATCTCTTGAAGCCTTAAACTGCTGATTTTTTTGATAGGCTTTGGCAATTCCAAGCAGAGCTAGCTTATCATCTGGGTAATCTAGTAGAAAGGCCTGATAGGCTAAAATTGCCTCATGCAAATCACCATTTTTGGTCATTTCATCAGCTAAATTTCTTCTTTTGGTAATTTCAGGATCTTCTTTGCTAGCAACCTCTTCTTCTACTGAAGGCTTTAAGGCACCCCTTTCTTCATCTACATAAACCCCAGTTTTGCCCTGAAAAGTATCCCCCGGCCTATTATCAATTTGAGATGAAATTCCTTGTACGGCGCTATTGACATTAGGTAGGTTATTTGGATTAGAGGCACTATTGGCGGTTATTCCAGCTATTGGCTGATTGCCGGTGGAGGTTCCAGTCGGGTTTCCCCCAAGACTTGCAATATCCCTTCTTTTCTCGTTTTCTTTAATAAAACCCTTCACGGTTGTAAGAGTTGGTTTTCTGCCGTGTTCTATACTAAACTTCTTTTCTTTTTTTTCTATAACATCGTATAAATCTTCGCCATAATCGTGATCATCAGTGTGGGTAAAGGCACCGGCTAGAACCACATTGTTAATCCCATCAGGAAAAACACTTCTTGGCATCATATTTGGTTGAAGATAACCACCCGCTGGTTGCATTGGATATTCCGCAAACATAGCAGGGGCACCAAAAGAACCATATTTAGAATAGTCTAGCTTTTCACCAAAGCTAATGGGGGCTTGCGGGCGGTTTACATCGGGAAATACTGGCTTGCCATAAACCAAAACCTCGCCATAAGCATTAGTGTTGCCGGGGCTTGGGGAATTATTATAATTTTCAAAGTAAAGCTGGGCATTTTTTGGCAAATCCACATTTAAAGAAACAGGTGGTCGCAACCATTTAAACTGATTTTCATACTGGGTATCAATTATGTTTACCCTGCTTTGATACATGCTATAGTAAGAGTCATCAACAGGCTTATACCCCATAGAAGGATTAGCTAAATTAACTGAACGGGGATAGTTTTGCCCATAGTTTGGATTAACAATAGAGGGGTCATTGGCTGGGGTTTGATAGTTAAACTGGCCAGTGAATTGGTTATTTCTGCCATAATCCTGTGCCAAAAGATTGCCAGATAAGAACAAAATTAGTGCGAAAACTAGTAGTTTTGTGCTATTTTTTTTATACATTTTGATTTACCTAACCAAAAAAATGCTATTTAATTCAACTAAATAGAGGGCTTTCTTAAAAAAAGCAAATAAAAAGCAATCAAAAGACAACCAAAATGAATATTTATAAAAATTTCTTTAGACCACTTGCCTTTTCACTTGAGCCAGAAACTGCACACGCAATAGCTTTGCACTTTATAAAAAAATCCATAAGCCCATTAAAAGGGGTGTATAAGAGTGAAAAACTGGAACAAAAACTATTGAATCTAAATTTTCCAAACCCAATAGGTTTGGCGGCTGGGTTTGATAAAAATGCCGAAACGGGCGAAAAAATATTCAACTTTGGTTTTGGCTTTGCTGAATTTGGCACCGTTACCCCTAAAGCTCAAATTGGCAACGAAAAGCCAAGGGTTTTTCGTGATACAGAAAATAATGCCCTCATTAATTCTTTGGGCTTTCCCAATGAGGGCTTAGAAGCATTTATCAAAAATCTTAAAACCAGCAATAAAACTATAGGAATAAACATCGGCAAGAATAAAGATAGCGAAGGTTTAGATGACTATTTGTTTTTACTAGAAAAACTACATAACAGAGGTAGCTATATAACCATTAATATTTCTTCGCCCAATACGCCAAATTTACGCAATTTTCTTCTTCCTGAGAATTTAAAAGTCTTACTACAAGAAATTACTAACAAGAAAAAATCGTTAAATAGCAAGGTTCCTTTGTTTATCAAGCTCTCACCAGATGAAAATGATAAAAGTTTTGAGCAAACCATTTCTATAATTCTAAATTATGAAATAGATGGAATTATTATTTCTAACACTACTACCAATAAAAAAAATATCAGCAGTAAATATAGCAATTTAAAAGGTGGGGTAAGTGGCAAGCCCTTGTTTGAAAGGTCTAATCAACTGCTTAGCCTTGCTTATAAACAAACGCAAAATAAAATAATTTTGATTGGCGTGGGTGGAATATCTTCCGCCCTTGATGCTTACAAAAAAATCAAACTAGGGGCAAATTTAGTGCAACTATATACTGGCTTTGTTTATGAGGGCTTTGGCTTAATTGAAACTATAAAAAAAGATCTAGTTTTATTGCTAGAAAAGGATGGGTTAAGAAATATAAAGGATTTAGTCGGGCAAGAAAAAAACCCTGCCTAATTCTACTTCTATGGATTTTTATGCATTCGCTTCGATGCTCGAATCCTCATTTACTTTTAGTAAACTCCGGTTCTGCGCGTTCCAAGGCAAAGGCATAAAAATTTCATATAAGCGAATTATGCAAAGGTCTTTATTCTTCTATAAGGCTAAAATTAGCAAACTTGTGATATTGTTTTATAATAAAAGCAGTAAGCAGGTAGCGGTTTTCTTTTGTTTTTTCATCATCAGCATTAATTAATACCTTATCAAAAAACACATTTACTGGTGAAGTTAGTGTTGCTAACACTTCTAAACTTTCATAAAAGTGATTATTTTTAATTTTTTCATCAATTAAATCATCCTTTTCCTTTAAAATTTTAAATAACGCTTGTTCAGCTGGCTCAACTAGCAGGCTTTCTTTTAGCTTTCTTTTTATCAACTCATGATGTTCTGGTTGAGATTTTAAGATATTATGCGCCCTTTTATAGCTTTGTAGTAGTGCCTTGCCCCCTTCTTCCCTCAAAAACAGGGAAAGCTGAATGGTTTTAGAGGCAGAGTGGAATAGATCAAACTCCCCCCCTTCAATTTTAGGTTCAACACAGGCATTTATAATATCTGCCCTTAAACCTTCGTTTTTCAGTAGATATTTTAAACGGTCGAAAACAAATTCTATAATTTCTGCAATTACTTCCTCTTTTGATTTGCCACTTTCTTTAATTAGGTCTTTGGGCAATTGCTTTAAACTATGTTCAATTAACAAATTTAAAGGAATGGAAATTTTGTTGTTAAGAAGAATTTTTATAATACCAATTGCCATACGCCTTAGGGCGAAAGGGTCGCCAGAGCTGGTTGGCTTTTCACCCGCAACATAAAGGGAAACCAAAAAATCAACCTTATCAGCTATAGCAATAGCCACACTTATTGGGTTGGTGGGAACGGCATCATTTAGGTTAGCGGGGCGATAATGTTCTTTAATGGCAAGGGCTATCGAACCATCTTCTTGTTGATAAAGGGCATAATAATAGCCCATAATGCCTTGCAGTTCGGGGAATTCCTTTACCACTTCTGTTAGTAAATCGCACTTATAGATTTCTGCTACCCTTTCTACCAATTCTAAACTACAGTTTGGCACCCAGATACTTAAGAATTTTGCTACTGCCTTTACCCGCAAGCCCTTATCTTCCAGTGAACCTAACTTTTGATGAAAAATAATGCTGGAGAGTTTATTGGTAAGCCCAGATAGGCCTATTTTTTTATCCTGCTCGAAAAAGAATTTGGCATCTTCTAGCCTTGCCTTTAGAACCCTTTTGTTGCCAGCCTCTATTAAACTATTTGGTTCAACATTGGTGATGTAAATAAAGTAAGGGGCAAGATTGTTATTTTCATCTACCAAACACAAATATTTTTGATTTTTTTTGATGGAAGAAATTAAAACCTCTTTCGGTAAATGCATATATTTGCTATCAATATTGGCATAGGCAACATTGGGAAATTCATTTAAACCCACAATTTCATCAATTAAATCAGCATCTTCAAGCAAGGTTAATTTTAATGTGGATGCTATTTTTTTCGCCCCCTCTACAATAGTTTTTCTTCGCTCAATTTGCGAATAGATAACCTTATTCTGCGTTAGTTTATTTTGATAATCCTTAAAGTTTTCAATTACTAAAGGTTTATTGTGCAAAATAAAATGCCCAAAGGTTTGGTTATTTGCCTCTAGGTGAAAGAATTTTATGGGCACTATTTTGCCACCAAACAAACATAAGATGTTTTTGAGTGGCCTAACCCACCGCATTTCATAAGCACCCCACTTCATAGATTTGGGCAGATTAATTTTTGGTAAGATTTCCTCTATTATTTCTTGCAAAACATTGGCAGTGCTAATTTCCGGCTTTTTTTGAACGGCAAAGTAAAATTCATTTTTGTCTATGGTTCTTTTTTCTAAATCTGCCAATTTTAAGCCGGTAGATTTTAAAAAACCCTCCAATGCCTTTGTTTCTGATCCAACCCTTGGCCCCCTTTTTTCTACTGTTTGGGCGGGTAGAACCTTGGGCAAAGAGTTAGCCAGCAACGCAATTCTTCTAGGCGAATAAAAAACCTCTACCCCGCCAGCATTTATCTGCCTTGCACCAAGCAGTTTTTGAAACCTATCTTTAAGCTCTTCAGCTATTAACCCCTGCATTCTAGCTGGGATTTCTTCTGAATATAGTTCTAGTAATAGCTCGCTCATTTTTTTAACATTTAGACCTTTACTATAAAGTAAGTTTTTGAATATGGAAAATATAATTTTTGCTTAATAGTTGCAAATAATCAACACTACATTTCCAAATATATAAAAATATAGAAATTTAGAATAATCGCTTGCATCTAATATTTTTAGAAATATATAGTATTGGTATAAAATTTAAAAGTGTATGAAAAATCTAGTAAAAATTCTTCTAGTAGCAATTCTTTTAACTAGTGGTATAGCCTCAGCTGACCAGTATCAGCAGTATGCTTCTAATGAACAATATGCTAGCACCAATTCTGGCATGGGTAAGTATGATCAAGATTTTGTAAGCTGTAGCGATACTGCCAGAAAAAATACTGCTGGTATGAGTGATTCTATGTATCTTGGTGCCTTTTACGGCTGTATGGTGAATTTAGGTTATAATACAGCTGAATTGTTTTAGTAGTTACTAAGACCTTTAAAGCAATGGTTGCTTTGGCAAAATAACCCACTACTCCACCGTAACTGACTTAGCTAAATTCCTTGGCTGATCAACATCCGTTCCCTTTATTACCGCTATGTGATAGGCTAGAAGCTGAACAGGAACAGTAAATAAAATGGGGGTGGCTGCCTTGTTGCTTTCAGGAATTTCTATTTGGTCAAAGGCTACATCTTTAAGTGGCTCTATGGCTTTTTTATCACCAATTATGATGATTTTACCCTGTCTGCTGGCAATTTCCCTTATATTACTAACGGTCTTTTCAAAAATGGTACTATCAGCAGAGCTAACCAGGGCAATTACTGGCATGTTTTCATCAATTAAGGCAATGGGCCCATGTTTTAGTTCGCCTAAAGCGTAGGCTTCGGCGTGAATGTAAGAAAGTTCCTTTAACTTTAACGCCCCTTCTAATGCAATAGGATACAAAACATCTCTACCCACATATAAGATGCTATGATATTTTGAAAGAACCTGAGCGATTTTTTTAATTTTCTTTTCCTGTTCAAACACTTGCAATAAGTGGCTTGGCATTTCTGCAAAAACATCGGCTGCACTATATTTTTTGCGAAGATGTCTTAGTTTTGCGGTTATAAAAATACCAAGCAGAGTTAAAACCATAATTTGTGCCGTAAAGGCTTTGGTGGAAGCTACCCCTATTTCTGGCCCGGCTAGAATGTTTAAATTATAATCTGCCTTTCTTGCAATTGAGCTATTTTCAACATTGGTGAGGGAAATGGTTTTGCCATTTTGCTTTTTAAAATACTCGAGCGCCGCCAAAGTATCTGCCGTTTCACCTGATTGTGAAATAAAAATACCAAGGCTATTTCTTTTTAAAGTAATTTCTCGGTAGCGAAATTCAGAGGCTATTTCTAAATGCAAATTAATGCCAGAAACCTCACTTAGCAGATACTTTCCAACCATGCCTGCAAAGTAAGAGGTTCCACAGGCAATAATATAAACATCACTAATTTTTTTAGTTGTTTTGCCAAGGTCATCGAAGAAGATTTTATTGTTTATTGGGTCATAATAGTTTCGTAAATTATTGCTAATGATGGACGGCTGTTCATAGATTTCTTTAAGCATAAAATGCTTGTAATTACCCTTGCTAATGGAGATTAAATCGGTGTTTAGAGTTTTAACCTCTCTTTTTATTTCTGCGAAGTTAACATCAAAGATTTCCATTTTTTTAGTGGTAAGAATGGCAATATCGCCATCTTCTAAAAAGGTAATTTTGTTGGTAAATGGTGAAAGGGCAAGGGCATCTGAACCTATCATCATCTCGCCCTCACCGAAGCCAATAGCTAAGGGTGAGCCTTTTTTTATGGCTACTAAAATTTCTTCATTCAAAAACAAAATGCCAAAGGCAAAGGCTCCCTTTAATTTTTGATAGGTTTCAGCTATGGCTTTTTTTATGTCTTTAAATTCTTTCAGGTAATATTCTATTAGGTAGGGAACCACCTCTGTATCGGTTTCTGTTTTAAACCTGTAGCCCTTATCAGTTAGAAATTCCCTTAATTCTACAAAATTTTCAATAATACCATTATGAACCACCGCAATGGTTTTGGTGGAATGGGGATGGGCGTTATTTTCAGTGGGAAGGCCATGTGTTGCCCAACGGGTATGACCTATACCAATTAAGCCATCTACTTTGCTTTTTTCTAGCTTTTTTTCTAGATTTACAATTTTGCCTTCACTGCGAAGAATTTTTATTTCATCACTATCAATAACGGCAATCCCTGCGGAATCATAACCTCTATATTCCAGC
This sequence comes from Alphaproteobacteria bacterium, assembly GCA_046302855.1. Taxonomy (GTDB): domain Bacteria; phylum Pseudomonadota; class Alphaproteobacteria; order Rickettsiales; family UBA8987; genus JBKCHH01. The sequence goes on along the minus strand of JBKCHH010000088.1, from coordinate 3,149 downwards.
CTTTTTAGGCCTTCAATTAGCCTTTCTGCTACATTTTTATTACTTATAAAACCAATGATTCCACACATGCTTTTAAAAAGGTTTTAGTAGTCTGTTAACAAAATCAGGTGCTTATTTAGAAAATAATTCTTATAGTGTCCATGATTAAAAAATTGTTAAATAGGATTTTCTTCGAAATATTTTTCGATGGCGGTGGCGATGGCGTTGGTTAATTTATTGCGGTAAGAGGTGGTTCTAAGTAGCTGTTCTTCAAAGCGATTGGTCATATAGCCTAGTTCCATTAACACGGCTGGCACATTTACGCCAGTTAGCACTACAAAGCCAGCTTCACGATGTGGATTAAACAGTAGCTTTGCCTCTTCCCCTAGCTCCCCTACTAAGAATTCAGCGAATGATTTTGAAGTATTTTGTGTTCTGGTTTGAACTAAATCTATTAGCAAATGTTGCACATCTTCCTTTTCTTTGCGTAAATCTAGGCCAGATATCACCTCTTGTCGCCTTGCCTTTTTAGTTAGGTTGTCAAGCTCCCACTGCGCCCTTCCTTCCGATATGGTATAGACAGAAAGCCCTCTTGTTTCACTATTTGGGTGGGCATCTGCATGCAACGAAATAAATAAATCGCCATTAGCAATTTTTGCCTTTTTTACCCTTTCTTCTAAAGTTAGGAATACATCTTTTGAACGGGTCATAAATACCACATATCTGCCTGTATCTTCTAACTTTTGTTTTAGAGTAAGGGCGTATTTTAATACCACATCCTTTTCTCTTGTGCCTTTGCGAGAAATGGCGCCGGGGTCTTCACCACCGTGACCGGGGTCTAAAATTACCCTAATTTTTCTTTTCCCCTTTTTAGCGATAATTTCTTGCGGTTTGGTGGCAATTTTCTTATCAACTTTATTTTGAGTTTGATTAACCTTTGGCTTTGCTTCTAAATTACTATTCACCAAAGCTAAGGGGCCAGAGTTAGAACTATTAGAAAAGATGCTATTTTTATATTCTAGCTTTTCTTTAGCTATTGGTTCAAATTTAGGAATGTTGACTGTGGTTGGAGCGGTTTTTTTTCTAATATCATCAATACCAGTTTTGGTAAGATTAATTTCTATAAGATATCCATTATTAGCTAGTTTTAGCACCTTATCACTAGCTATCATAAAGTTTTTATTAATTTCAAATACTGCCCTCTGCAAATTTTTATCAATATTGCCCACTCTAAAAGAATTAATTAAATTTTCGTTTTTACTAAAGCTAGGTGGCGTTTTTATAGTGATGTTTTTTAAATCTATCACCAGCCTATCTGGGTTAGATAGTTTTATAATGTTGTAATTGGGGCGCAAAGTAGTTTGAATTTGAAGTAGAGCTGAGTTTTTGCTATTGGTAATGGTTATAGAGCCTGTGTTTTCATTAGCTAAAACAAGGGCTGGAAACAATAACAGCCAACTAATAAGAATTCCAATACCTTTTTTCCACATTTTTAGCATTTTTTACTTCTAATTTATCTAAATAAACAAAAACACTGTTTTTAGTTGCGTAATTAAGCCTATCAAAATAAATCTTACTTGAATTATTATAACAGGCAATGTCGCTTAAATTAATTAGAACATCGGATGTTATTTCGCAAAGGCTAGCATCGTTAATAATTGCTATTTTTCTATTGTGCAAATTAAATTCGCATAACTTATCTTTGCAATCAAACTTCTTTTGCTGGTGAATATTTAGAATTCGGCTCCACTGGTTTCTTAAAAACCTATCCTTTTGTAGTGAAGAAAAATAATAACCATCATCTAGTTTTAGGGCAATTAGCTTAATATTTTCTGAAATTAAAATATCAGGTTGCTTAATTTTACTAAGGGGGGAAATAATTATAAGGGTGGTTGCAACTAAAATCCCAAGAAAAAATAGTCTTACAGTTTTATGTTTAAAAACGCATAAAAAAATAAGGCTAAAAATAAATATATCTAAATAAATCCTTTCAAATTGGATGGTTGAAACATAACTTTTAGGAAAGCTAGCCACAAATTCTGCCACCAAAATCAATAGCTTTATACCAATACCGGTTATTGAGGCAGAAATAAATTCTAAATTAAAAAAGGCAAGCACTAAGCTCAAAATGCCAAAGGGCATAATAAGCAGGCTGGTAATGGGGATAGAAACCAAATTACTTAAACTGCTGTAAATACTGTATCCGCCAAAATAATAAGCCCCAATTACAGAGGTAGCAAAGCCTGCAACTAGGGTGCTGAGTAAATTTCCAAGTAGAATTAGCGAGGTTTTTTTTAACAAACTAGTTTCGCCAAAATGGCTAAATTTTCGCGTAATTTCTTTTAGAGAAAAAAAAGAAATCAATGCTAATACCGATAAAAAAGAAAGAATGAAACTAACGGAAAAAATATTATTTGGCTCATAGAGTAAAATAAAAAAGCTAGACCAAGCAACATTTAAAATAGAAATTGCTTTGCGGTTTGTTAAAATTGCTAGAAAAAAAATTGAGGTCATAATGTAAGATCTCTCGGCTGGAACGGCAGAACCAGAAATTATTAGATAAAAAAAACCAACTAAAATTGCCCCAACACTGGCTATTTTTGCTAGGTTAAAATTTAAGGTAATGTATTGGCTGTATGATAGGGTTTTTCTCATTAAAAAATAGATACCACTCATCACAATGGTCATATGTAGCCCAGAGATTGAAAGAATATGCCCAAGCCCAGATTTTCTAAAAAAAGAAAGGGTGTTTTTATTAATATAACCCTCCTCCCCTGTTATTAAAGCAACACCAACTGCCCCTATTTGGTTATCATCAAAGTTTTTAGAAAAAGATTTAAAAAGCCTATTGGTTAATTTGTTTCTTAGTTCATTTAAGTAATTGTTCTCATTGCTTTTTTCTTTTAGCTGAATGGGGCTAATGGCAAAACCAACCCCGCCAATTTCATTAAAAAAGGCAGTTTTGGCAAAATCATAGCCATCTATATAGGGTGGGTTTATGAGCGGTGTTGATATATTTGCCTTAAAGCTAATGGTATCGCCAAGTTTTATTTCATTTGGAAAATCTGTCCTTACATTAATTCTAATTTTTTTTGGGGTGATTTCTGGTGCAAACCTGCCAACTTCTTTTTTCCACAGGTTTAAATCACTAACGATGATGCGTTTTTGAC
>JBKCHH010000087.1:0-3989 GCA_046302855.1 Alphaproteobacteria bacterium | reverse complement strand
GGGATTGTTCGGCTATCTATAGAAAAGCCCTCTATTGAAGCATTGCCTAAGCCTAATTGCTTACCCCCACTTGCCTTTAATAATTCCTGTAGAGAAAATAATTTGCTCATACCTTATCTTCTTCCTTCTTTATAAAATCCTCTAAATTGCTGGGGCGAAAGCCTTGCTTTTCCATGGAGTTTAGCCAATCAACTAGCTCTGCAATTATATGAGGCTCTGCCTTTATTGTTACCAGTATATTTTCTTTCCCCTGCTTTATTTGCTCAGCTATGCGTTCCAGCTCATTTTTAAACTTATTTTTAGAGATATTTTCTGGAATATAAAAATAGCTATTTATGGATGGCATTTTTTTGCCAGCCAAAGCCTCTTTTAAAAAAGAATTCAAATAATTTTCTTGATAAATAAAGGTTGGTTTTATGGGTTCACTTTTTTCTAGCAAATAGGCCATTTGATTAGATGAGGAAGAAAAAACTTCCTTAGCCCCAAAAAACAAAAAATTGGCGTTTGGAATGTTTTTCATAATCTCATCGAACCTAGCGTTGTTTTCTCCATTGGTTATATCTTTAATTAGAGTTAGCGAGCCGTATGAGGTTGGGTAATCTGCCTCTTCAAGAGGTAAGTCTAGCCCATAAAAAAACTTCTTTTTTATCATAATGGCAATAAACGCCTGCATCCGCACCGTGTAGGGTGAAAAGGCAAGCATTACCTCACTTGGCACATCTTCCACTACTTTTTTGGTAAGGTCGCTATCTGTGCCTAGCCCATAAAGCAAAATGGCGAATTTTTTGACGATGGGTTTTGCATCTTCTTTTTTGATGGCATCTTTTATTACATCTGAAGTTTCTTTTGGAGTTTCTGTAATTGGGGTTTTTGGGGTTTTTGGAGTTTCTGTTTTTACAACCTCTTCATTTTTTATATCCTTTATCTGCTCTACCTCTGCCTTATCCACCAGTTTTTTTTCGCTCCCTTCTATATGGCGGAAGGTAATTTTTTGCTGAATTTTTTTATCAATAGGGTCTTTGTTATAGGTTTTTAGGTTAAACACAAACAGCACGCCAAACAGCACTATTAAAATAAAGCTAATAAATGATACGGCGCGAAAAAACATTGTTTTTCTAATAAATTCTATGGATTTTTAATATTGTTTTTCTAAAAATACTACCCAAAATTGTATAGAGTTTTTAATGAAATTTTCAAAAGAGCAAATAGCTACTTCTACTTGGTTTAGGGAATTAAGAGACCTTTTTATAAAAACGCTAGAGCAAATTGAAAAAGACTACGACCCAAAATCTAAGCATAAATTTATAATAAAGCCTTGGGATAAAGGTAAGGATGAAGGGGGTGGCGAAATGGCCATTATGAGAGGGCAGGTATTTGAAAAAATAGGGGTAAATATTTCAACCGTTTACGGCAATTTTTCTAAAGAGTTCCGCACGCAAATTCCGGGAGCGGAAGAAACAGGCGAGTTTTTTGCCACAGGAATTTCTTTTGTTGCCCACCCTTATAATCCCTTTGTGCCAATTTCGCACTTTAACACTAGGTTTATTACCACTACAAAAAAATGGTTTGGCGGTGGGGGCGACCTTACCCCTATTTTTCCTTTACAAAGTGAGACTAATTTTTTCCACAAGAATTTTGAAAATACCTGCAATAAGCACGATGCAAAATTTTACCCCGAATATAAAAAATGGTGCGATGAGTATTTTTTCATCAAGCACCGCAATGAAGCAAGGGGCGTGGGGGGTATTTTTTATGATTATTTATATAGTGAAACCAATCAAGATTTCGTTAAAAACTTTGCCTTCACTAGAGATGTTGGCACTAGCTTTTTAAGCACCTACGCCGATATTGTTCGCAGTAAAATGAATCACAAGTTTAGTGATGCAGATAAGGAGGTGCAGTTTAAAAAACGCTCCCGCTACGCCGAATTCAATATGATTTATGATAGGGGCACAAAGTTTGGGCTTGCCACTGGTGGCAATGTGGAGGCGATTTTTATGAGCATGCCACCGGTTGCTAAGTGGGAGTAATTGTCATCATTTTTAGCTTGGGGATGTTATTGGCGTGGCTCACCTCTTTTTTTCTCACCAACATTTGGTGATGGGGTTATTGTTCTCAAAACTGCTTCCAATACTTTTTTAGCAATATCTTTGGCTGCACTAAAAGATTCTATATGCCCCTGTGGTGGAATTGGTAGAAGCGATGGATTCAAAATCCATTATCTTCACGGATGTGTCGGTTCGAGTCCGACCAGGGGCACCACCCTACGCCTTCGGCTTCGGGTGGCTACGTCACACGAAGGCGATTTTAGGCTTAGGAGTGTCCCTCGAAGCTCACAACGTGAGCGTAGTGGGACTGACGCAACAACGTTCAATTCCGCGTGGGAGCCTTAGTTGGTTTTTGTTCTAAGTTTGAGTGAGCGATTGGCACCCATTTCGAGCCTTGATAGTAAAAGTTTAGTCGCTACAATGAGATGAGTGGTTCTAACAATGTGCATCGGTATGATCGATTATTTAAATGAAACATCTATAAGGTTTAAGCCGCTTATTGAAGCTGCAGATAGTCTATTTGGGCTACTAATTAGCATTGGGCTATTCCGTATAGCGTATCAAGCAAACAAAATTTCTAAAGAGCAACATAATAAGCTACTTTACAAAATCAATGAAGATGAGCGTGAGATTTTTCGCTCTAACTACAAAATGCTAACCGAAGGCTTAGGCCATGTGTGGAGAGATGGCAGAGTAAAAGACGATGCAAAAAATCTTTTCTGGCAAGCCAGAGATCAAGCCCGGTTAGAACTACCAAAAGAAATTCAAGACTATACACAAAAGGTTTTTGATTTAATGTGGGAAGCTTACACAGATTACTATCACAAAATTGATGACAGAGAAGGTCAGGCTATCAACCATCCCGAACGCTCCGCTGCAATCAAGCGTAATGGTGACATTGTATTGAAACTAATTCGCTTAAAACCTAGCGAAGTATATTCAAAATATATGAGACTGGATTATAGGAGACTGGATTTATAGCCTCCACATGAGAATTCGTTAGACTTGCTAAGATTTTACGGTATTTTACAACTAATAACTTTAAAAACTGAGTATAGTATGCCTCTGGAAATTATAATACATTTAGCGATTGGTGCGTTATCTTGGTTAGTGGCATCCCGATTTTTACCGAACAAAACAATAAATGTGCTAATAGCTGTTATTGTTGGCCAGCTTGCTTATGCATTATTGCACTACCCTATTGCTGTTAACAGTGCGAGAACGCTGCAGCAAGATTTGGGTATTGGTCGTTATGCTATTCTTATCCCAATTAGAGTATTAATAGGATTCGTTAGTGCTTTTATACTTTTTAAGCTTAAAATAATTTCTGGCAAACCGTGTGAAGAAGATCAAAAAAAATTCAGTTTATCATCCATAAAAGTCAAAAATATTTTTGTTTGTAAAAGCCTTTTGTTTACACGCTTGGGAATACTAGTTGGCATAGCCTCCAGTTTGTTTGCTGTAATGTTTTTTAGAAATTTTGACAGGGCAATGCGCAAGTTAGACATCGCTTTTTTCTCAAACAATTCTTCAAACAGTATTAAAGTGGATTACTTCTGGGATGGTCTATTTAATTTGCTTTTTACTACCATTACACCCGCCGTGGTTGGTTATCTTTTTGTTATACATGTACTATATGGAGTATTGAACTGGCTTAGATCTGGGCATCAAGCTGATATTCAATCTACTTCTAAGGAAGAAACCTACATTCAAACACCAGATGACAGGCCATAGTATCTAAATATTTTTCCCATACTTTGGAAACTACTGATAAACTCTAGAATCCGGTTCGAAGTTTTTGGCATAATTAAATAAGTGTGGTGCTAAAAAAGTAGTATCAAGTAGGGTGGCAGTGGTTTATAGGGTGGAACTTATAAATAAATTATAAGATTATGAAAAAAAACATGCGTAAAGTGCAAAAATAAGAGTGCTAAAAAGAAT
>JBKCHH010000086.1:0-23302 GCA_046302855.1 Alphaproteobacteria bacterium | reverse complement strand
ATTATAGTTGCATCAACAATTGCAGTATTCGCACTTTTAACCTTTAACCCAAGAGCCTCTAACTGGCGGTTTACCTCATTAAGTAAAGCCTCAAACTTATTTTGCTTCACAAGTTTATTGCGAAATCTACAAAAAGTGGTTTCATCTGGCAAATCATCACCTAAGGCAAATCCCGTAAACTGCAAAAAATCAAGCCTTACGCGTAAACTTTGCTCTAACGCAGGATCACTCAAACTATGCCACTGCCCCAGCAGCAACGCTTTAAACATTTTCAGTGTACAATATCCCGTCGGACCACTTTCCTTTTGTGCACCCCTTTAAGAATATCCAAAAACCTGCCCCAATCAAGCAAACTATCTAGCTTAACCAACTGATTCTCAAAACCCAAATGCTTTTGTAACCCCAGCTCAAAAAAACTTGCCATACCTTGCCTCCTTTATTTTTGGTTGATCAGAATACTTCTACCATACCCATCACAAATTTAAAACATTAGCAGAGGTCTTGTTTATAAGCCATGTTTTTTGAATTTTATTTACTGAATTGCTACGCAACCCGCCTACGCCAAGGCTTCGGCGAGGCTCCTCAGCTCATGACGATTGGTAATATACACTACCTCAATAGTTCATTCTTCTGTAGCCTAAACTTTCGGCGATATGTTCTTTGTTTATTATGTCGCTTTGGTCTATATCTGCTATGGTTCTAGCTAGCTTTAAAACCCTATTGTAGCCCCGCATTGAAAGTTTTAGCTTGTCCAGTGCCTTATCTAGATAGTCTTCGGCTGGCTTTTCTAGAAGGCAGAACTTGGCAATTAGCTCATTATTCATTTCGTTATTGGTATATATGCCTTCATTTTTGTATCTTTCCTTTTGAATTAGCCTTGTTTTTAGCACTCTATTTCTTATCTGGGCAGAATCTTCGCCCTCCTTAGCAGATAGAATTTCTTTAGTGGAAAGGTGTGGGATTTCAAAGAAAATATCAAACCTATCTAGTAATGGGCCAGAAATTTTTGATTGGTATTCCTGCCCACATTTGGGTGCGCGTGAACATTCCTTATCATTTGCTCCTAAATAGCCACACTTACAAGGGTTCATGGCTGAAACTAACTGAAAATTAGCGGGGTAGGTAATGTGCGATTGCACCCTTGCCACTGTTACCTTTTTTGTTTCAATGGGTTGGCGTAAACTATCTAAGGTTTGGGTAGAAAATTCTGCCAGCTCATCTAAAAATAGCACCCCTCTATGGGCAAGAGTTATTTCACCCGGTTTTGCCTTAGACCCCCCACCCACTAAGGCTGGCATAGAGCAGTTATGATGGGGTGAGCGAAAGGGCCTAGCAAAGTTTATTCCACCCCTAATATTATTTTCCCGCAAGTTGCCAGCTATTGAGTTTATAACCATAACTTCAAGAATTTCTTTAACTTCCAGTTCTGGCAAAATACCGGGCAATCTTTCTGCCAGCATTGATTTTCCACTCCCTGGGGGACCCACCATTAACATATTGTGATTGCCACTGGCACATATTTCTAAGGCTCTTTTTGCCTCCTCCTGCCCCTTAATTTCTTTTAAATCTGGATATTTTGGGGGAACAATATTAACTTCCCTTTCTTCAATTACAATTTGCGAGCCTTTAAAATGGTTTATAATCTGCAGTAAATCTTGTGTGGGCAGAATGTTTTTTAAGCCAGAAAGTTTTGCCTCAAGATAATTTTCCTTTGGAATTATAATCCCTAAATCCATTTGGTTGGCAAACATACTGGCAGGCAAAATGCCATTTACTGCCACAATTTTGCCATCAAGGCTAAGTTCCCCTAAAACTAGGTAGCCAAGCAGTTCTTCCTTTGGTAAAATTTCCATTTCGATAAGAAGCCCAATAGCAATTGGCAAATCGTAATGGGTGCCTTCTTTTAGGGAATCTGCTGGGGAAAGATTCACAGTAATTCTTTTGGCAGGGAAAGAAAGCCCCATGGAAGATAGGGCAGAGCGAACCCTTTCTTTAGATTCATTTACTGTTTTATCTGGCAAACCAACAATTTTAAAGGATGGCAGGCCTGATGAAAAATGCACCTGCACATCTATCAAATTGCTCTCTAATCCCAAAAAAGATACTGTATTTACGCTTGCAACCAAGTAAAACCCCCTGTAATTAAAAAGTATTTACAGCAATATATAACAAAATTTAAAAGTGAGTATAGAAAATTTTTTTGAAAAAACCTTTAATGATACCTTTTCTGGCAAAAACTTTCGCCTTAAATTGCTGGTAAATAGCATAATTTCAATAGGGGTGGCGGTGGTGCTAATTGCCTTTTTTATTCTATTGTTTAGAGCCAAAGAATCAAAAGAAAATGCCCTTGAGAACTCAAAAGCATCTTTGCACAGCATCACCTATATAATGGCGGAGCATGTTCGCCAGTCTATCTTAAATGCCGATATTATTCTAAGGAGTGAAATTTCGCACAATTACTCTTCCTTCACCCTATCCAATCTTAAAAACCTACAGAATAGTTTTGATAATTGGTTAAAAGAAACGCCAAGCATTTCTGGTATTGTGTTTATTGATGAAGCGGGCAAGGTTAGGGTCGCTTCAAAAAAAGATGACTCCATGCTTTCTTTTTTCGAGGGGGAGAATATTGAAAATTTCGAGCATTTCGCCATACACAAAGAAAACCCTGACCTTATTTTCCACATAAGTGTTTTTAGGGAATATGAAAATGATTTTAAGTTCGATAAGGTGGTTTCTTATGTAGTAATTTCAAGAAGGATTAACAAACCAGATGGTAGCTTTGGTGGGGTGGTGTTGGCTGGTATTAAAAGTGCCTATATTGCTGAATTTTTCAAATCTCTAAAGGGGTTAGATAGCGAAAGTAAAATGCTAATTTTTAACTCTGACCTTTCTTCCGTGTTAAACATAAACAGCAAATATTCAGATATTGATGTAATTTTAAAGAAGTTTTATGATTCTAAAAAAGAAGCATTTGAAATCAATAAGTTAGAAATTGCCTCAGTTAGTAATGAAAAAAGCAAACAGTTGATTTCTCTATTTAAAATAGATAATTTTGGCTTGCTGGTTTCAGTTATTTATCCGCAAAAAGAAATTTATAAAAACTGGCATAAAGAGGTTGGGGGAACGGTTCTTTATTTCTCTTTCTTTGTGCTGTTTGTTATTATCAGCTGTGTTTTTTCAGTAATTATGTTGAAGCAGTTTAACAAGGCAAAGGCATCTGAAATGGCAGCCCTTTTTGCTAGCCAAGCAAAATCTGATTTTCTTACCAATATGAGCCATGAGCTAAGAACGCCACTTAACGCGGTAATTGGCTTTTCAGATATGATGGCAACTGGCTATTTGGGGCAGTTAAATGATAAGCAAAAGGAAAGGATTAATGATATCTCTTATTGTGGCCAGCATTTGCTTTCCCTTATTAACGATATTTTACTTTTTGCCAAGGGGGAGGCTGGTAAAATTGAGCTTTTCCCTGAACAGATAGGAATTAAAGAGCTAGTGGCAGATACTCTTAGAATTTTTGGTGAAAAAAAACGCACCGTAAAAAATGGTCTATCTGGTAAAGAGAGCAAATTGCCAGAAATTATTGTAGAGCTTCCAGAATCAATCCCAGATATTTTTGTGGATAAAAGAAAAATTAAGCAGGTGCTGTTAAATTTAATTTCTAACTCTGCCAAATTTACCTCTAGCGATGGGATAATTAAAATTACCGCCAATACCAATACCAAAGGTGAGCTTCTGTTAGAGGTTTCAGACACAGGGGTGGGGATGAGCGAAGATGAGGTAAAAACCTCCCTCACCACCTTTGGGCAGGTTCACAAAGATATTGCCAACAGGGGCACTGGTATTGGTTTGCCCCTTTCTAAAATGCTAGTTGAACTTCACGATGGCAAGTTTATAATTCAAAGTAGCAAAAATATTGGAACAAAGGTAACAATTCTAGTGCCAGCTTACCGCATATTATGGTCGCAGGTAAAGCCATCTGGAGTTATTCATTCTTAAGTTATGGTCAAAAATATAGAAGAAAAGTGGCAGAAGATTTGGGAAGATGAGGGCTGTTTTAAGCTAAAAAACAACTCTCAACAACCTAAATATTATGTGCTTGAAATGTTCCCCTACCCCAGTGGCAAAATTCATATGGGGCATGTAAGAAACTATGCCATTGGCGATGTAGTGGCGCGCTTTAAAAAACAGCAGGGCTTTAATGTTCTTCACCCCATGGGGTGGGATGCCTTTGGTTTGCCAGCGGAAAATGCTGCTATCAAAAAAAATATCCATCCAGAAAAATGGACTTATGAAAATATAAAAAATATGAAGGCGGAGCTTAAAAGCATGGGGCTTTCTTACGATTGGGATAGGGAAATAGCCACTTGCGACCCAGAATATTATAAAATTGAACAAAAACTATTTATCGATTTCTACAAAAAAGGCATAGCCTATAGAAAAGAAGCTAGGGTGAATTGGGATCCGGTTGATAATACCGTTCTTGCTAATGAGCAGGTAATTAATGGCAAGGGCTGGCGAAGTGGGGCGGTAGTTGAGCAAAAAACCCTAAATCAATGGTTTTTAAAAATTACCGATTTTAGTGAAAGCCTGCTGGCTGGTTTAAAAACTCTAAACCATTGGCCAGAAAAGGTTAAGACCATGCAAGAAAAATGGATTGGAAAATCAGAAGGGGCATTGATAAAATTTTCAATTAGTGGGGGTAAGGAAGAAGATTTATTAGTTTTTACTACCCGCCCAGAAACCTTGTTTGGGGCAAGTTTTTGTGCCATTTCTCCCCAGCATAAAATATCGCAAGAACTCTCTAAAAAAAACCAAAAGGTAGGGGAATTTATTAAAAAGTGTGAGGCGCTCGGCACGGCAGTAGAAAATATCGAAAAGGCAGAAAAAGAAGGGTTTGATACGGGAATAAAGGTTATTCACCCATTTGATAATACAAAAACTCTCGCCCTTTATATAGCCAATTTTGTTCTAATAGATTACGGCACTGGTGCTATTTTTGGTTGCCCCGCCCATGATGAAAGAGACCTTGCCTTTGCCACAAAATATAATCTACCCATAAAAAAAGTTGTGGATGAAAATGGTGTTATTTTTGATTCTAAATTTTTAGATGGTTTAGCCGTAGAAGAGGCAAAAAAAACAGCCATAAAAGAGCTAGAAAGGCTAAAAAAGGGGGTGGGAAAAACCACCTATCGCCTTAAAGACTGGGGAATTTCAAGGCAAAGATATTGGGGAACACCAATTCCTATAATCTACTGCACAAAATGTGGCGTGGTTCCAGTTTTAGCAAAAGATTTGCCAGTAAAACTGCCTAAAGATGTGGATTTTTCTAAATCTGGCAATCCCTTGTTTAATCACCCCACTTGGAAACATACCAACTGCCCAAAATGCAATGGCAAGGCAGAAAGGGAAACAGATACTTTCGATACTTTTTTTGAATCCTCTTGGTATTTTCTTCGCTTCGCGGAAGGGGAAAAAATTGATTTAAACAATCCCTTCCCCAACTCTGCAAAATTGCTTCCAGTAAACAAGTATATTGGCGGGGTTGAACATGCGGTGCTACATCTTTTATACTCCAGATTTTTTTGCAGAGCCTTAAAAGAATGCGGATTTATTAATTTTGAAGAACCTTTCGAGGGGCTTTTAACGCAAGGTATGGTTACTCACATTACCTTTAAAGATAATAAGGGCAACTGGCTATACCCAGAAGAGGTAAGGAGAGAGGGGGAAAATTACTTCCATAAAGAAACAGGTGAAAAAATTATAGTTGGCAAGCTAGAAAAAATGAGCAAATCTAAATGTAATACGGTTGACCCTGTCTATATAATAAGCAAATATGGGGCAGATACGGCAAGGTTTTTTATGCTATCCGATTCCCCCCCAGATAGAGATTTAGAATGGAGCGATGCCGGCGTAAATGGCGTAAAAAAATATCTAGATAGAATAGAAAGGTTGGCAGATAAGGCTACCAACTTTAAGCAAGAACTAAAAATAAACCAGCTAAACGAAAAAGAGCTACTGGTTTACAAAAAAATTCATCAAACCATCAAGTTTGTGGGTGAAGATATAGAAAATTATCACTTCAACAAGGCAATAGCTAGAATTAGGGAACTAACCAATAGCGTGGAAGATGTGGAAGCAAGCCAAGCTCTATTTAAATTTGGAATTTTAACTATCATAAGGCTACTTAACCCATTTATTCCCCACCTTACCGAAGAGCTGTGGCAGAAAACTGGCTCCTCAAAAATTCTTGCTGAAAATTTTTGGCCAGAATATGATGAGGCTTATATCAAGCAAGAAGAAATAACAATTGGCGTGCAGGTAAATGGCAAGTTAAGGGGGGACATAAAAATAAATCTTGATGAGGAAGAAGAAGCTGTTAAGAATAAAGCTATCCTACAGGAAAATGTGGGTAAATTTTTAGAAAACAAAAAAATTATCAAGATAATTTATGTTAAGGGCAAAATTGTTAATATTGTTATTGGTTAGCATTACTATAGCCTCTTGTGGCTTTCAGCCAGCCTACCGCTTGCCATCTGGCTCAGCAGATGTCTCTTCTGCCCAAAAAAGCAACTATATAGAAGATTACTATAAATACCCCGCCATTAAGGAAGAGTTTTTGCAAATTGATGTTGCCTCCGTTAATTATGGTCGCCAAGGTAGAATTTTGGAAAATGAGCTAAAAAACCGCTTTGATCCATTGGTAGAAAATCCAACCAAAAAATATACTCTTAACATTACCATTACCAAAAACCTAATTGCCTCTGCCATTAAAACCACGCGTGAAATTAGAAGGTATAAAATGGATGTAACCGCAAGCTACAAGTTAATTAATAACTCTAATAAAAAAGAAATTACCAGTGGTGCCTCTAAAATTTCTGGCTCTTATGATAAGGGCGTGTCTGATTTCGCCACCTATGCGGCGGAAGAAGATGCTTTGGAGAAAATTATGAACGAAATAGCATCAGACATTACCACAAGACTAACCATCCACTTTGCAAAAACTCATAAGGTAAAAGAAATTATTAAAGAAGAAGAGCCAAAAGAAGCAATGCCCACCACCAATAACAAATAATAGCAAATCTTCTTAAAAGCCTTCCACAACCAAGCCAGCAAATTCTGCTAAATAATCCCAAAAGAAGTAAAGTTTATTTTTCTTCTAACTAGTAACCGCGCCATCCTTTGCACTGCCAACTAGTTTTGCGTATTTTGCTAGGGCGCCTTTTTTGAATGGAATTTCTTTTTCTCTCCAGCCTTTTCTTCTTTTTTCAAATTCGGCATCTGTAACATTAACATTTATAGTGCCTTTGTTTGAATCTATTTCTATAATATCACCGTTTTTTATTAGGGCAATTTCACCGCCCACTTGCGCTTCGGGTGATACATGGCCAATACAAAGCCCGCGCGTGCCACCGCTAAATCTACCATCGGTAATTAGGGCAACATTGGCTACCCCTTGCCCACTTAAAGCTGCGGTGGTAGAAAGCATTTCACGCATACCGGGCCCACCCTTTGGGCCTTCATAGCGAATAACAATTACATCACCTTCTTTATACTTTTTGTGTGATACTGCTTCAAAGGCATCTTCCTCACAATCAAACACTAGGGCGGGGCCTTTATGAGTTAAGTGCTTTAAGCCAGCCACTTTCACAATGGCACCATCTTTTGCTAAATTGCCCTTTAACACTACTACGCCACCGGTTTTGGAAAGTGGATTTTTTACCCTTCGGACCACATCTTGATTTTCGGGGAATTTTACATTTTTTAAGTTCTCGGCAATGGTTTTGCCAGTTACGGTTAGGCAATCACCATGCAAATAGCCGGCATCTAACAGTTCTTTCATAACTACTGAAATTCCACCCACTTCAAATAAATCTTTGGCAACATATCTGCCACCTGGTTTTAAATCTGCAATATAAGGGGTGCTTTTAAAAATTTCACCCACATCAAAAATATCAAACTTTATACCGCATTCCCTTGCGATGGCTGGTAGATGCAGGGCTGTATTAGTTGAACCCCCAGTTGCCGAAACTATTCTACAGGCATTTTCAAGTGATTTTCTGGTAACAATATCTCTGGGGCGGATATTTTTTTCTATTAGGTTCATAACCGCCCTACCACTTTCAAAGGCAAAGCTATCACGGCTATCATATGGTGCAGGTGCTCCACTTGAACCGGGCAGTGCTAGGCCAATAGCCTCACTAACACAGGCCATAGTATTGGCGGTAAACTGCCCCCCGCATGAACCGCTTGAGGGACATGCAATTTTTTCTAATTCTTCTAATTCTTCTTCTGTCATTTTGCCGGCAGAAACCCTGCCCACAGCTTCAAATACATCTACTATTGTTACATCTTGGCCCTTATAATTACCGGGTAGTATTGAACCGCCATATAAGAACACAGATGGCACATTTAGGCGAACCATAGACATCATTAGCCCAGGCAGAGATTTATCACACCCAGCAACGCCAACAAGGGCATCATAGGCGTGGCCACGCATAGTAAGTTCAACTGAATCTGCAATTACCTCACGCGAAACAAGCGAAGACTTCATCCCCTCATGCCCCATGGCAATGCCATCGGTTACGGTAATGGTGCAAAATTCTCTAGGAGTACCCTTTTCAGCCGAAACGCCTTTTTTTACAATTTCTGCCTGCCTTTTTAATGCAATATTACAAGGGGCAGCCTCATTCCAAGTAGAAACTACGCCAACAAGGGGCTGATAAATTTGCTCTTTCGTAAGCCCCATAGAGTATAAAAACGCCCTGTGCGGCGCCCTTTGGTAGCCAACGGTTACTTCTTTTGAAGGTAAATTTTGTTTTTTCATAATAATTCTAATTGCTATGGTATAATAGAATTAAAAGGAATTAGGTAAATAAGTTTTTTTAAAACTTACATATACCCAGCCCTTCTTAGCTTTTCGAAGCTGGCTTCGTCTTCATCTGCACCCATGGGGCGGCCACTTCTTTCTGGAACTTTGGTAAGGCGAAGTTCTTCGATAATTTCATCAATATTAGTGGCGTTTGAAGGTAAGGGGAAGGTAATGCCCTTTTCGCCTAGAGACCTAAAACGCATCATGGCTCCATTATAGTTTTTGCCATCAAACTTGTGGTAAGGTTTGGCGAAATATAGGGGAACAACGGGAATATTTTCTCTTTTTATGTAAAGCCACACATCAAGCTCCGTCCAGTGTAAAAGGGGGTGGATGCGAATGTGGGTTTGTGGTGGAAAATCAGTCATAAACTGATCCCAAAATTCTGGTGGCTGATCTTTCACATCCCAATTGCCCTCTAGATTGCGGGGGGAAAAGTAGCGTTCTTTGGCTCTGGTTCCCTCTTCATCCCGTCTAATGCCAGCTACAATGCCGTTGAACTTGTATTTTGCAATTGCCTCTTTTAAACCACCTGTTTTTCTAGCAGCAACTCTAGCACTAGATGGCAGGCTAGAATCGGTGGTTTCAAGCGGAGGGCAGATTTGCGAAATAAAGTTAATGTTCCACTCCTTCACATATTTGTCGCGAAAAGCATAGACCTCTTCCATTTCAAGCTCAGTATCGCAGTGCAGTAGCGGAAAGGGAATCTTGCCAAAAAAAGCCTTACGGGCAAGGTGAATCATAACGGTAGAGTCTTTTCCAAAAGACCAAAGCATGCCCACATTTTTTATTTTGTTGAACATTTCGCGAAATATATAAACCGATTGATGTTCTAAATTATCTAGATAATCCATAGGGAATAGGTTTTATAGGCTTTAATAAGCTATTTTTAGCAAGTTTCAATAATTCTTGTGGGAGGGGCTTAATAACTAATCTTTAAAATCTCGTAGTTTTTTTTGCCTTTTGGCGTATTAACAAAAACCTCATCACCCACTTCTTTGCCAAGCAGGGCAATTGCTAGAGGAGTTTCACAAGAAAGTAGGCCCTTGTCTAAATCTGCTTCAAATTCACCCACAATTTGGTAATTTACTTGCTTATCGCTATCTATATCTAATAATTCTATTTTTGCGGAAAAGAATATTTTTTTGCTGCCAGAAAATTGTTTAGAATCAATAATTTGGCTGTTTACAAAAAAGCCATCAAGAATTTTTATTCTGCCCTCTATAAAGCTTTGTTTTTCTCTAGCAGAGTGATATTCGGCATTTTCTTTTAAATCGCCATGGTCTCTAGCCTCCGCAATTTGGGCAATAATGGCTGGCCTTTCTACCGATTTTAAATGGTTATATTCCTTCTCTAACTTATCAAAGCCTTGCTTGGTGGTTAAAATTTTTTTCATATGCTAAATATTACTATCGCTTGTTTATTCTTTTAATTGGTATATTTTTTGGTGCAAGAGATTTAGGCAGGGGCAACAAACTTTATGAACCCGGCCAGGATGGAAACACAGCAACCGTAATTTTGCTTTGTTGGGTCTTGTCCTAAGTCTCTCTTTTATTCTCTTTTAGTTTTTCTTCTTACCCTCTAATTTAACATCTTTTTTGGCATCTGTCTTTTTAGACGCCTTTTTAAGCTGAATCTTTAATATTTCGCTATACTGGGCAGATATTTTCGCAAGGCTAGCATCAATGGCTGGCTTTAAATCAGTAAAGTTTTTACCATTTAAGACTTCTTCCTTATCTGTTTTTTTGTAATTGATTGAAAGCAAATCTTTCTTTTCATCATAGCCATTTATATTTTTAAGAAGACCCAAAATATCAGCTATAAATTGATCTGAAATTGGCGAGGCTACATATTCAATACCAGTATTCGCACCAGTATTTGCAGAGGCATCTTTTGAAAAGATTAATATGATTTTATTATAATTAGCTTGCGCCAGCAAATTGTGGAATTCTTTTAAAAAGTTTAAACTCTCAAGAATATTGGTGAAGTTAATATTTAAGGT
This sequence comes from Alphaproteobacteria bacterium, assembly GCA_046302855.1. GTDB lineage: Bacteria > Pseudomonadota > Alphaproteobacteria > Rickettsiales > UBA8987 > JBKCHH01. The sequence continues at coordinate 12,428 of JBKCHH010000086.1, read as the reverse complement.
AACCTTATCTAAATCTGCCAATTTTTTGGTGCTACCGCTAATATCGGCCTTTATATTGGTTTTGCCATAAGATATTAAAAGGTTAGCAACAACCTCTAGGGTTTTATTTTCAGAAACCATTTTTTGTGCTTCAAAAGGCAATTTACCCTCTAATTTTAAAGATAATGGCGAATTGTTTTTTTCAATCAATTCCTTTAGTTTAGCAATGGCAGATGCCTCATTAGCAGTTAAAATAACATTGCTTTTGGTGATTTTTTCAAAAAAACTCTTGTTCAAATATTCTGGCGTTTGAGCTACATTTTTAAAATTCACCTTGAAGTTTAAATAAGAGCCAGATTTGTTTATGCCAAAAAATAGCTTATCAGCACTATAAAATAGCTGATTGTTTTTATAAAAGGCTAAGTTATTGATGTCTAAAACAAAATCTCTTAAATTGACAACATTTAAATATTCCCTAACATCAGTTAAATTATTAACTTTTTTTAGTGAAGATATTTTTATAGAAGCCCCATTGCTTAAAACTTTAGTTTCACCCAGAACCAATTCTTTAGGTAAGTTGATAGAAGCACCATTGCTTAAAAAAGGTAGGCTTACTGAAAAATCTTTAATCGCAACATCATTTTCCAGCCCAAAAATTTGCTTAGAGGCGGTGATGTTAGATAGGTTCACTTTAAAACTAAAGGGATAGCCAGTGATTGAAACTTTTTCCACTTTAAAATCACCCTTTTGTTGCGAGCGAACAAAAAGCGAAAAGTTTTCAATAGTGGTAGTAACTTCTTTTTTTACCTCTTTAGCCTTTTGAAACCAAACTACGCTTAGGGCAGAAAGGGCAATAATCAAAGCAAGTAATAGAACAAAAACAATAATATTTTTTGCAGAAAATTTAGATGTGCTGACCATAAAAGAATGTTTAAAAAATTAATTTTGCATATTTCTTGTAGCTTCAGGAATTATAACTGTCAACCCATCTAGTTCTTCTGTGATAATAATTTGGCAACCAAGCCTAGAGGTATGGGTTAGGCCAAAGGCAAGGTCTAGCATATCTTCTTCATCTTCACTTGCTTGTGGTAGAGAATTATAAACCTCTTCCTCCGCTACTATTATGTGGCAAGTAGAGCAGGCAAGGGAACCTTCACAAGCACCCTCTAAAGGAATATCATTTTTGTGTGCCACTTCAAGTAGTGAAACCCCAATCGGAGCTTCAATTTCCCACCTATCGCCGCTTTTATTTTTGAATATTACTTTTGGCATTTATAATTTGAAAAATTTTTGAAAGACTTATAGATATACAAACCCACTAGTCAACCCCAAAAAACAATGGGGTGGATTTGACTATAATGTAAATTATGATTATTTTTACATCTTAAAATATATACAAATGTCTAAACCACAACCAGTTAGAGGCTTTAGGGATGTTTTATTTGATGAAACAAAAACTTTTAACGCAGTTATAAATGCTGGCAAAACTGTAGCGGAAATCTTTTGCTACCAGTCTATAATAGTTCCCATAGTTGAAAATACTAACATTTTTAAAAAATCAATTGGGGAAGAAACCGATGTGGTGGCTAAAGAAATCTTTTCTTTTACTACCAAGGGGGGGGATGAAATATCTCTGCGGCCAGAGTTCACAGCTGGGGTGGTGCGGGCTTTTATCTCTAACAATTTGCAAGAAAAACTACCCTTAAAACTATTTACCTTTGGCCCACTTTTTCGTTATGAAAGACCACAAAAGGGCAGATACCGCCAATTTAATCAAATAAACTTTGAAAGGTTTGGCGAAAAATCTCCCCTAATAGATGCAGAAACTATTCTTACGGCTTACAATATTTTAACCTCGTTAAATATCGCCGAAAAAACAACGCTAGAGATAAATTTTATTGGCAGTAAAGAAACTAGAAAAACCTATCAGAAGGCACTTGTGAATTATTTGCAAGCCTTTGAAGGGCAGTTATCAAGCGAGAGCCAAATTCGCCTGCATAAAAATCCTTTAAGAATTCTTGATTCTAAAGATGGGGCCGATCAAAAGATTTTGCATAATGCCCCCCTATTAACTGATTTTTTAAATAATCAAGAAAGGGACTATTTCAGCCAGATACAAAGTTTGCTAGAACCTTATGTAAAATTTACCCACAATCCAAGGCTAGTAAGGGGTTTGGATTATTACAATGATATTGTTTTTGAATTCAAATCAGTTCTAGATGAAAGTGGGGCAAAATCTGCCGTGATAGCGGGGGGTAGGTATGATGGTTTGGTGGAATTAATGGGTGGCAATCACACCCCCGCCATAGGCTTTGCTGGTGGGGTGGAAAGATTACAAATTCTACTAGAAAATTCTAACACAAAAGTTTTGGATGTTCGCCCCATTGCAATATTTAGCTATAGTGAAGAAACACAAGTAAAGTTACTACAAATAAGCCACTCTTTTAGAGAAATGGGGGTAAAAACTGAAACTATTCAAGCTGGCAATTTAAAAAAGAAGTTCAAACAGGCCAGTGAAATTAACGCAATCTTTACCATTATTGTTGAAGATGATAATAGTTTAACAATAAAAAATATGGATTTAGGCACGCAAGAAAAGCTTTTATACAATGGCTACCTTAGTGAAGAGATTATAAAAAAAACTATCCCTAACCTATAGTATGAAGATTCTTTTTCAATTAATTCTAGTTGCCATAATCTTTTGGTTGATAGGCTTTAGCCAGTTTAACCGATATGCTAATAGCCTTATAAGTGCAGATGATTTGCAAAAGGTTCAGGCAAATGTGGTGCTAACTGGGGATGATTTGCGGATAAAGGAGGGGTTTTCTTTACTAAAGCAAAATACTGCACCTACACTATTTATTTCTGGCGTTGGTAGTGGCGTTAAAATTGAAGAATTGGCGCTAGAAAACAATTTTGATATAGGGCAAATCACTAACTACAACCAAAAAGTTATTCTAGGCAGAGTGGCTAAAACCACTAAGCAAAATGGGGTAGAGGTGGGTGAGTGGCTACGAAAAGAAAAAATAACCTCAATTCGCCTTATAACCTCTAGCTATCATATGCCAAGGAGTTTGCTTGAAATTCAAAGAAACGCTAAAGGGGTTAAAATTATCCCTCACCCAATAGTTACTGCCAATAAAAAAGAAGATTTGTATTTGCTAAAAGAGTATAATAAGTTCATTATAGCATCTTTGATTAATTTTTTAGGGCTATAAAATGAGTGAGAAAAAAGTGCTAATTGTGGAAGATAACGACCTTAACGCCAAGTTGTTTTCAGATTTGCTAGAATTTAACGGCTACAGCGTATTTTGTATTGATAATGGTTTAAATTTAATTAAAGAGATTGAAAGTTTTTCCCCTAATTTAATTATTATGGATATTCAACTTCCAACCGTTTCTGGCTTTGATTTAATAAAAATGCTAAAACAAGATACCAATAAATTCAAAAACATTCCCATAATTGCCATTACCGCCTTTGTGTTTAAAGAAGAGGTGGAAAGAATAAAGGCAATAGGTTGCGAAGAATATATGGCAAAACCTATTGATATCAAAAGTTTTATCACAACTGTTAAGAAATATATTTAACCTATGACCGGTAGAATTTTAGTAGTTGATGATGTTGAAAGAAATGTAAAGTTACTGGAAGCCAAGCTGGAATCTGAATACTATAATGTCTTTTCTGCTAGAAACGGCAAGCAGGCAATAGAGATGGCAACCAATCTAAATCCAGATGTAATTTTGCTGGATGTAATGATGCCAGAAATGGATGGAATAGAGGTCTGCCGTATTCTAAAAAAGCAAAGTGAAACCATGCATATTCCCATAGTAATGGTAACTGCCCTTACCGAGCAGGAAGATAGGGTAAGGTGCCTAAAAGCTGGAGCTACCGATTTTATTACCAAGCCTATTGATGAGGTGCATCTTTTCTCCCGTGTAAAATCACTAGTTAGACTAAAGGCTATTTTTGATGAACTTTTAATTCGCGATAAGACCTTTTCAAAACTAGGGCTAGAGGTGCAGGAAAAGGGTTTTGATATAAATGAAAGTGAATGCAAGATAATGATTATTGATGATGATGTTATTCAAAAAAATCGCATAAAAAAAGCTTTAGAATCAGTATTTTATTATGTAGAGTTTTACGATTTAAATAAGGATGTAGATCAACTTGATAATAAAGACTTTGATTTATTTATAGTAAATTCTGGGCTGGAGCAGATAGATAGTATTAGGCTTATTTTTAAAATTAGAAACAAGTTAAACTTTAGAAAAACGCCAGTTATCCACTTAATTTCTTCGGGAGATGAAGGCTTGGTGGCAAAAAGTTTGGAGCTAGGGATTGATGATTATGTTCTAACCCCAGTTGAAAGTAATGAGCTTTTAGCAAGGGTAAAGACGCAAATAAAATATAAGGTTTATCACGATTTACTAAAAGAAAACTATCAAAAATCCTTCTCTGAGTCAATTGTAGATAGTTTAACTGGGCTTTATAATAGGCGTTTTTTTGATGAGCATATAGAAACAATTATAGAGGAAATTAAGGCAAAAAACGGCTCCCTTTGTATGCTGGCTTTAGATATTGATCACTTCAAGTTAGTTAATGATAGGCCAGGCTGGGGGCACCCTATAGGGGATGAGGTTTTAAGGCAGGTTGCGGTTGAAATAAAAGGCTCGCTTAGGAATGTAGATTTGGTTGCAAGGTATGGTGGCGAAGAATTTATTGTGTTAATGCCCAATACCAATTTAGAAGGTGGGCAAATTGTGGCAGAAAGAATTAGAAAATCTATAGAATCAAAGCCAATTAAAATTTCGGCTGAACCCGGCTTTGCAAACTGCACCATTAGTATAGGTTTAGCGGTTATGAAAGATAACTATCTACCCTCTATCGAGTTTAAAAAACAGGCCGACCTTGCCCTATATAGTGCCAAAGACACAGGTAGAAACAAGGTGGTTGTTTATACTAGCGAAATTGGTGATAAGAGGAGTAGTTAGCTATTTAGGGTTCTATCCTAACCCCGCCCTGCCTTAGTATTTTATAATCCTTGTCTAGAATTTCTACCACGGTAGAGGCAATTTTTTCTAACTCAAAATTGGATGAAAAGACAATTAGCGGAACCTTGCCACCAAAATTAGCTTCAATCTCATTAACCGTATTTAGCTCTTTTTCGCCGGAAATATTTACGCTAGTTGCAAAAAGGGGCTGTTTATAGGCTCTAATTAGTTTTATTATGGGCGGAAATTTAGGAAATCTTAAGCCAACCTTCTCATCCTTTGCCAAAAGAGAGGGAACAATAATAGTAAGCCCCCCCGCCCAATGTTTTTTTGCCAATTCTAAAGCAAATCCATTAAACTTGCCCAAAGCAAATGCCTGTTTTTTGCTAGAAACTAATATTTGAAAGGGCTTATTGGCATCCCTACCCTTTAACTGCACCACTATATTTTTTGCTTTAGTGGAGCTAAGCGGTAGCAAAAAACCAAATACCGTATCGGTTTGAAAAATTATTGGCAGGTTATTATTAAAAGCCTCTATGCTTAAGTCTATAGCCTGTTTTGGTTGTAGCGAATAGTCTATAATTTTAGTCTTCATACCTTAAAATTTTTACAGGGTCTTCTTTAGCAGCCTTTATAGCTGGGTAAATGGTGGCAAGCAGGCTAGAAATTACGCCAAGCAGAGACACATCTAAAACACTCCGCCACTCTAACTTAGCTGGTAGTTGCGATAAGAAATATACTTCCGGAGAGAAAAACTTAGTATTTAGCAAAGATTCCAAAAACCCCCTAATAGCTTCAATATTTAAAGCGAATAACACACCAAGCGATACGCCAAGCAAGGTTCCAATAATGCCAATTATACTGCCTGCAATAATAAATATTCTGGCAATGGAAAAACTGCTTAAACCCATGGTGGAAAACACGGCAATCTCTCGCTTTTTGCTATTTACTAGCATCACCATAGAAGAAATTACATTGAATACGGCAACTAGAATTATAAGGGTTAGGATTAAAAACATAACATTTCTTTCCACATTTAAAGATTGCACGAAGCTAGAATTTGCCTGCATCCAATCTATTATTCTGTAATCTAGCTGAAAAAATTGAAATAAATGCTGGCGAACGTTTTCTAACTTTTCCCTATCTTTTAAGAATATTTCTATGGCAGAGGCTTCATTTTCGCCATATTCAAAAAATAGCTTAGCGAAGGTTAGTGGCATAAAAACCGTGCTACTATCATATTCTATCATCCCCACTTCAAAAATGCCAGATACTTGAAACTCCTTCATTCTAGGAATAGTAGCAAACAGGGTTTTATTCATCTGTGGCAAAAGCAACATTACCCTATCCCCCACCTTTACCCCTAAATTTAGGGCTAACCTTGAACCAATAATAATTTTATTATCATTGATGGTATTTTTTTCCTCCACCCAAATTTTGCCAGATTTTATGTGGTCTGACACCTGCTTTTTTTTCAATAAATCTTGCGATGAAATGCCAGATACCTGCACGCCTGCATGTTCGTTATTCGCAATGGCAAGTGATTGCTTTTGAATTACCGGCAGGGCAAAGTCTATACCATCTATTTTATTGATTCTTAATAGTAATTTTTCATAATTTTCAATATGGTTATTATCGGCAAGAATGGAGATGTGCGAATTTATGCCAAGAATACGGTTCATAAGCTCTTCCCTAAAGCCATTCATAACCGACATTACAATAATTAGCGTTGCCACACCTAACATTATGCCCAAAAAAGAAAGGATGGTTATTACCGAAATAAATTTCTCCTTCTTCTTGGCTTTTAAGTATCTTAAGGCTATTTGTGCTTCTAAAATAAGTGGCATTTATTGGGGCATTTTATATAAACTAATATTTACTCTATTGATATTTTTATGAAAAACAATAATACAAAATTACTCCCCTCTGGTTTTAGAGATTTATTGCCAGTTGAGGCTGAAAGGGAATTTGCCATAATTAACCTTTTTGTTTCTGCCTTTCAAAAAAATGGCTTTAAACTAGTAAAGCCAGCTATTGCCGAATATGAAAATACGGCAGAAGAGCAAAAAAATAGCTTTAAACTATTTGATATTAATACCGAGCAGAACCTTGTTTTCCGCTCAGACATTACTCCACAAATTGCAAGAATCATAAAATCTGGTATGCTTGGCAATAAATTCCCCCTAAAACTATGTTATAGTGGGCAGGTGCTAAGGCTAAAGACCGAAGACCTGTATAAAGATAGGCAAATTACCCAACTTGGGCTTGAAATTATTGGTTCCAAAGAAAATGACATCATTTCGTTTTTTAAAATGCTAGTTGCGGTTTTAAAAAAGCTAAAGTTAGATAAGATAATTATTAACCTTAACTTCCCCTATTTATTAAAAGAACTAGTAGAGGAGCTAAATTTAACTGAAGAAAAACAGCAAGAACTGCTAAGGGCAATTAAGCAAAAGAATTTAACTGGCTTACAAAATTACAAAAAAATTTACTCTATAATAGAAAATTCTTTATTTGGCGTGGCGGAAAAAACCCTCCCCCCACTTTATAAAAACCTCTCTAAACTTAAAACCAGTGGAGTGGATTTTTCTTATGATTTATTGGATATTTTAGACTATAGCTATGATTCTTCACTAGCCTTTACTATTTATGGGGTGAATCATGGAGAAAGAGAAGAAATTGGGCGGGGTGGTGCTTATTTTATAGACGATGTTGATAAAGATGATTCTAAAATCCCCTCCTTTGGCTTTTCCATTTCAGTTAATAATTTGCTTAGGTTATGAACCTATGGTCTTGATATTAAACACACCCATCAATGGCTTAGAACCTCTTTAACCTTATTTACCAAGTCTTTTAGAGAAAAAGGCTTGGCAAGAAAGTTAAAATCTCTTTTTTGACCAAAGGACTTTAAAAACACATCTTCGCCATAGCCAGAAATAAAAATCACCTTTATTTTGGGATATTCCGACAACACCTTTTCTATCATTGAAGGGCCAGTAATACCTGGCATTACAACATCGGTAATAATTAAATCTACCTTGCCACCCCTTGCCTTAATAATTTCGTAACCTTGGTTACCAGAATCTGCCTCTAGTATTTTATAACCCTTATTGCCAAGTGCTCTGTGGGCAAACATTCTAACAGATGGCTCATCTTCCACAATTAAAACTGTGCCACTTCCTGTTAAATCTATAGTTTCTTGTTTTACTGGTTCAATTTCAAATACAATTTCCTCCTCTTCTTTCTTATACCTTTTAAATAGAATGTAAAAGGCAGTGCCACCCTTTTCTTGCCTTTTTAAGTTATCTGGCTTGGATGAAAAATATATATAGCCACCGGTTTGCTTTATAATGCCATAAACAGTAGAAAGACCAAGTCCAGTTCCCTTGCCCACATCTTTAGTGGTAAAAAATGGCTCAAAAACCTTTTCTGCCACAGATTTTTCTATGCCAGTGCCATTATCTATTACCTCCATTAGTACATATTCACCATTTTGCACCCTTGCGTCATCTTCTGGAAAGTAGGTATCTTGCGGGAAAAGTTTTGGAATATCTTTGGGTGATTTTACATTAAGGTTAGAGGTTCTAATTATAAGTTCGCCACCCATTTGTTGCATTGCGTCCCTTGCATTTACCGCCAAGTTAATTAGCACCTGCTCTAGTTGCACCTTATCAACCTTTATATCCCACAAATCTTTAGCGTAGCTTATATTTAAATTGATATTTGCCCCTATTAACCGCCTAATTAAATTAGATACTTCCGCAATTTCATCTGTGATGTTAATTACTTTTGGTTGCATGGTTTGCTTTCTAGAAAAGGCAAGTAATTGCCCCACCAGCCAAGCGGCACGGTTAGAATTTTGCTTTATCTGCATTAAATCAGCAAAGGAAGGATCACTTGGCGTTACCCTAGACAGTAACAAATCGCAAAAGCCAATTATGGCAGTTAAAATATTGTTGAAATCATGGGCAATGCCACCTGCCAACTGCCCCACTGCCTGCATTTTTTGTGATTGGATAATTTGAGCTTCAAGCTCATTTATTTTAGATATATCAACAAAAAATAGCCCGTAAGTATCTTCTGTAGGTTTACCACCCTTAAAAAAGCGGAAGAAATAATTTTTTTCCTCATCTTTAAACTCAAGGTCATAAAATACCGCCTCGTTATTATCAAAAAAGGCATCTTTAAAAGCCTCTTTTTTATTTTCTGAAAGTTTCTGAAATAGATTTTTGCCAATAAGGTTTTTATATTCACCAAAGGCTTCATTGGTTTTTTTTATATCACCATTACTACTAATGGATATAAAGGGAATGGTGATATCAAAGCCATTATTTTTTCCAATTTTAAAGCCGAACATATTTTGCATCTTTGAATGCTTGCAAAATTAGCATTATTTTTAGAATAAAAGAAAGGGTTTTTTGGCAACAGATCGTCATTGCTGTAAAGGTTCACTAACTCGATGACAAGGGATGTGGTTTTATACATAGGAATTTGGAGTTTGTCCATTTAAAGATTGATGAGGTCTTAAGTTATTGTAATATTGTAGATATTGGTTGAGTTCATTTTTGAATTGATCTAGGGAGTCAAAGGTTGTGTAGTCTATCAGGTCTTGGTTTAGGGTACGCCAGAAGCGTTCTATTTTGCCATTGGTTTGCGGGCGGTAAGGTCTGGTGTACACATGTTTTACGCCAAGTTCAAAGAAAAGCCTTTCGACTGGATGTTCTAAGATATTGTTCTTAGAGGCAAACTCAGAGCCGTTATCCGTCATGATTTCTTTGAATTTTATACCGTATTCGGCCTTGAGTAGGTTTATACTCTTTAAGGTGGCGAACATGGCGTCCAGAGAGGTTAAGCGGTCTATTACTTCAACCCAAGCAATTCTACTAGCATCATCAATTAAACCAAGTAGATAATACCTTTTTCCATCACCAATTATTAAGTCTTTACTTAGGTAATGACAGTCTAAATGTCCAAGCTCACCAAGCTTCTCCTTGATTATTTTGCGTTTTTCCTCTTTCATTTTTACATTTAGTTTATTTAAATTATTTCTTTTACTTATGCGATAAATCGTGCTGGGTGAAGGGGTTTTTTCTTTTAAAATGGGCTTCAAAATCGCATAAATTTCGTATTTGTTAATACCTTTTTGGCGTTGCTCCACAACCTTCTGCTCAATTTCTGGCAAAACTCTGCGGCTTTTCCATTTGGGACCTCTTCTTTTTGGCAACAAAGATTCAAAGCTTTGATCTTGTAAATAGCGATTGTAATATTTGCTAAAAGTCTGCCGGTTAGTGCGGTGAGCCTTGTAGAACTGCCCTACAAGCTTGAAATGCTCGTGCTTGCCTCTTTTCACAATCTCGTATTCTGCAAATAAATGCATCCATTTGCTTACAATCAGCTTGTCTTTCGTCGTGTCATTACTGTTTAGTTTCATTTTTCCTCCAGGGTTATTTTTTTTATACCCCTTGTCATCGAGTTAGTGAACCTTTACAATTGCGAGCAGAGTAAGGCTCTGCATGGCAATCCAGGAAATAAAATTCAAAAAAGATGCCAAAAACATTGTATTTATAAACTGGATTGCTACGCTTCCGCTCGGCTCATGACGGTAAGAGCTAGTTATAGCCACCTCCCTAGTGATTTTTATCTATTGAATTTTTGTGGATTTAATGTTATAATGTGTACTCCTAGCGATAGGTATGGCGATAAGGTTCTGCGTAGAATAAGCATATTGGACCCGAGGGCGGAACTCGGCGCCTCCACCAAAATTCAATAGTTATTGTGTTATGGTGGGGGCGAGTTAGTTTTGACATGTGTGGTAAAAACGAATTAGAATTCGCTCAGTTGAGACTACGGCTGGTTGTTTTTGCAAAAAAACAGCGAACTGTTCAAACTTAATAAAGGCCAACGATAACTTCGCGCCTGTGGCTGTTGCTGCCTAGTAGTCTTTTATAAGACGAAGAGTAGAAGCGGTTAACGCGGTTTTCTAGAGCTTTTCCCGATCAACAGAAAAAAGCTCTGTTTTTTATTTAAAAATCTAGCAATGAATAATGTTTGGCTGGTGAAAAATTCGGGATTCTATCTTCTAAAATGGTTTTAAAGCTGGGTCTTGATTTTATTAAACTATACCATTCCTTTACTGGTTTATAGTTATGCCAGTTGATTTCATTTAAGTAATCTAGGCTAGATAGATGGCAAAAGGCGGTTATATCTGCCAGAGAGAAATTTTCGCCACATAGCCATTTGTGTTTTTTTAGCAAAAACTTTATATAGTCTAGGTGAATGTTTAGGTTGTTGGAGGCCACCCTTAGGTGGTTAGAATTAGGCGGGCCTTGGTTTTTTAAAAACTTGTAGATTCTTTCTTCTAAAATATATTTGCCAACCTCAGTATAAAACTTTTCATCAAACCAAGCAGAAATTCTTCTAACCTCCGCCCTATGCAGGGCAGAAGTGCCAATTAAATTGGTGGTTTCTGGGTGGGTTTCTTCTAAATATTCAGCTATTATCTGCCCACCACAAACAGTGTTTTTGCCATTTTCTATTAAAATTGGCACCTCACCTGATGGATTTAGAATTAACAGCTCTTGCTCCCTTTTCCAAAACTGCTCTAGCTTTAGTTGAAAATCTAGCTTTTTTTCGGCAAGAACCATCCTTGCCTTTCTACTAAATGGGCAAAGCGAATAATGGTATAAAACAAACATAGGAAATTTGCCTCCTTGGATTCTATCTATCAAAAATAGCCTATAACTCTCTAATCAAAATCTTGTTAGCGTTGCTTCCTGCATTAGAGAAGTCTATCACCTTTATGATGATTCTTTTCTTATCAATATCGGCACTTTTGATAATTTTTCTTACCTCTAACGCCCTTTTTAAAGCAATTTTTCTGGCAAAAGATTCAAGCTCTGCCTTACCAGCATAGCTTTCTACCGCCACCCTTACTTCTGGGGAATTGGTTAGCTTATCATTTAAGGCGTTAATTAGTAATATTTGATCTTTATTTAAGATTTGGTCATCCCCATTAAATTCAAGAACTACCCTACTGCCACCAGTTTCACCAAACAGCTTATAGCTAGATTCATTTGCTGGTTCTTGCTTAACCTCATTCTTTTGTTTTAAAACCTTTGGATTAGAAATTATATTTTCAATTTTAATGTTGTTTTGAGCTTCTGGTTTTTTTTCTTCAACCTTTACTTGTGTTGGTTTAGGGGTTGGCGTTGGTGCAGAAGTAGGAGTTGGAGCAGGAGTTTTATTATGCCAAGGTAAAGGTTTTGCCTCTTGTGGCGGGGTATTTTCTGGAATTGGATTTTCTACAGCAACTGGAGCTTCTAATGGTTGTATAGGTTGAATGGGCTGTGCTAATGGTTCATGTTTTTTTTCAGAGCCAAGCTTTCCCTTTAACCAAGGTAATATACCACCCTTTTTTTCTTCTGGTTTCTGCTCTGGAATAGCTACTTGATTTACTA
>JBKCHH010000085.1:0-10842 GCA_046302855.1 Alphaproteobacteria bacterium | reverse complement strand
CTATTGATATTATTAAGCCTTTTCTTTTCTGCCTGCCATTTGGTGGTAAGTTCAAAAGATTCTTTTTCAAGCCTTTCCAGCTCTACTGACAAGGTTTTTAGGCGTTCAATAGATGCCTTATCATTTTCTTTTTTTAAGGCTTCAGCTTCAATTTTTAGCTTTATTATTTTTCTATCTAGTTGATCTAAGGCTAACGGCTTTGAATCAACCTCCATCTTTAGTTTGGCGGCAGCTTCATCTATTAAATCTATGGCTTTATCTGGCAAAAATCTCTCGGTTATATAGCGGTTTGAAAGGCTGGCGGCGGCAACCAAAGCATTATCTTGAATTTTTACCCCGTGATGCACCTCATACTTTTCTTTTATACCACGCAAAATGGCTATGGTATCTTCCACAGTTGGCTCATTAGTGTATACGGTTTGAAAGCGTCTGGCCAGTGCCTTATCACCTTCTATGTATTTTCTATATTCATCAAGCGTTGTAGCCCCCACACAGTGAAGAGTTCCCCTAGCTAAAGCTGGTTTTAGTAAATTAGAAGCATCCATCGCACCATCTGTTTTTCCAGCACCTATTAAAAGATGAAGCTCATCTATGAATAAAATTATTTCTTCACCATCGCCGCCACTATTTGCTTTTTCTATTTCTTTTAGAACTGCTTTAAGCCGCTCTTCAAATTCACCCCTATATTTTGCCCCTGCAATTAAGGCGCCCATATCTAATGAAAAAAGCCTGCGGTTTTTTAGGGATTCTGGAACATCACCGCTTACTATTCGCTGTGCCAGCCCTTCAATTATTGCGGTTTTGCCAACCCCTGGCTCGCCAATTAAAACGGGGTTATTTTTGGTGCGACGGGAAAGAATTTGCACCACTCTTCTTATTTCTTCGTCCCTTCCTATAACTGGGTCTAGCTTGCCATTTTTAGCAAGTGCCGTAAAATCTACCGCATATTTTTCAAGGGATTTATAAGATTCTTCCGCAGAGGCAGAATCTGCCTTTTTGCCCTGCCTTAATTTATTTATTGCCTCTTTTAATGATTTTTCATTAATACCAGCTAGTTTTAAGGCCTCTGACGCGGATGATTTTTCTTTTACAATTGCCTCTAAAACCCGCTCTGCGGTTATAAAGCTATCGCCATTTTCAAGGGCTGTTTTTTCTGCCTGAACGAACACTTTTGCAAGTTCTGGCGAAAGGCTTAAACTACTTGCACCTTCAATTTGGGGCAGTTTATTTAGTGATTTTTCAACCTCTCTTTTAACAATGTCGCTATTTCCACCGGCAAAGTTAATTAAATCTGCCGTAAAACCATCTTCATCGGAGAGCATTTCACTTAAAAGATGAAGTGGGGAAAGCTGTTGATGGCCTTTGGATAAAGCCAAAGTTTGCGCCCTTGAAAGCGACCCTTGCATTTTGATTGAATATTTTTCTAGATTCATAATTTTTTACCTACAATAGAGTTAGGTAGATTCATAAAAATTTCAAGTGATAAGAATGCCTGAAATATTGATTGCTTTCTATTAAATAAATTTTTATAAATTTTTTTGCTCCAATAATTTATAGATTATGTTAGTAAAATATCGCAACATTGAAGATGATTTGCTGGATATAATTGATGAGTGTCGTGCCAAGCCAACTGATGGCTACGCGATATATTTGCCAATTTCTAAACTTGGTAAGAATTACAATAATGAGTTTCAACAAAAAATTATCACCAATATTTTAAAGGATATTTTTAAAAATGCGGAAGTGAAGGTGTTTTTTTCTTCTACTGGCGATTTGTTTGTAGTCTATATGGGAAGGGATGATAGCGTTATTTCTAAATCTGCCCAGCAGTTAAATTATCTGTTTGTTGATGATGTAATGAATCATGATGGCAAAGACCATGCAAGGCTATGCGAAATATACGATTTAAAACTACAAATTTTTGATTTTAACGATAGGGTGCGTTCAGCCCTTAATATGCCTGCCCCTAAAAAAGCAGTGCAAAAGCCGGTTCTTGCCAATTATGATAAGCTGGATATAAAACAGCCCTTTCCTGCAAACGCTAAAACGGCGGATAATTTTAATCAGATAACTATTTACAATCTGCCCAAAATTTTAACTATTCTACAAAAAACTGATTGTTTGCCAGCCCTTAGAAGCCAACCAATATGCCTGTATAAGCGGGATACCAAAACCTTTAAACCAATTATTTACGAAATCTATTTGCATATTAGGCATTTAAACCGCCTACTTTACCCCGGCACTGATTTACTTTCAGACCCATATCTGTTCCGCTATATTACCCCATCGCTTGATAAAAAGGTGCTAGGGCTTTTGCTTAGAAGAAATACTGCCTTAATAGATTCTGCCCTTAGTATTAACCTTTCTCTTGCAACTATTTTATCTAAAGAATTTGAGGAAATAAACGAGCAGATTCACAAAAACATTAAAAACGAAATTATTATAGAAATTCAAATGGCAGATTTATTTGCCGATATTACCTCTTTTAGTTTGGCGGTAAATAAACTTAGGAACTATGGCTATAAATTGGCTTTAGATGGCTTAAACGCCCTTTCTTTTCAACAAATTAACCGCCAAAATTTAGGTTTTGATATGGTAAAACTTTACTGGGAGGATGATAACTCCATAGCCTATCGTGAAGCCTTAAAGCAGGCGATAGAAAAGGCAGACCCTAAAAGGGTAATCCTTTCTAGATGCAATAATGCCGGTAGCGTAAACTTTGGGTTAGAACTAGGTGTTTCAATTTTTCAGGGAAGGTATATAGACTTAATAGTAAATCCAAATTCTAAAATTACTAACTAGATGAAACTAATAATTGCAAACAATGTGGCGAATAACAGGAAAATCGTCATTGCGAGTAGAGCGAAGCTCGACAAAGCAATCCAGTTTATAAATACTATTTTTCTGGATTGCCACGGAGCTAAAGCTCCTCGCAATGACTCCTATCCTTCATTATTGCTTTTATACCTTCAAATTAAATATATTTAACTTATGAACAGCTCCCCCAAACTATTAAAATCTAGAATAAAAACTACTAAGATATTTTTTATTTGCGTTTTACTTCCCATCTTTCTTTTTGGTAAACCAGTTGGCTTTAACAACCTTATAGTAAATGAAGTTTTAAGGTGGGTGGGCTATTTTTTAGTTATCATTTGCGTTTTGGGAAGGTCTTTCTGCTCTGTATATGTGGGTGGATACAAGAATGATTTGGTAATGAATGTTGGCCCCTACTCTATTGTTAGAAACCCCCTTTATGTATTTTCATTCTTAGGCCTATGCGGAATAGCCCTGCAGTTTGGCAGTATTATAATGTTTTTTACCTTGGTTTTTTTGTTCCTTTTTTATTATCGCTTAGTAATAAAAAAAGAGGAGCAGTTTTTAGAACATAAGTTTGGTGAAAATTATTTAGAATATAAAAGAAAAGTGCCAAAATGGATTCCTAACTTTTCCCTTTGGAAGGATGAGAAAATTACCAACACCATGCCAGAATTTGTTAGAAAAACCATGCGAGATGCCTTTGTTTTTACCATTGCCCTACCCGCTTTTCAAGTAATTGATTATTTGCACCTGCAGGGCTTTTTACCTTACTTTAAGATTTTATAAATAACCCCTAGCTTAACCCCTATAGCTTAACCTTTATGCTTAACCACAAATTCGGCTACTCTTTTGCCAAATAGGCGGGCGGTTTCTAAATCTCCTTTGGCTGGTTCTTTAGCCGTGTTATCTGATTGTGCTGTGGCACCAAGTGAAGTTCCAGTGCGGTTTATGGCCAAAGCATCACCCGCTGGTTTTGAATAGTCTGGCATTAGGCCAAGTGGAATCCAAACCATACCATGTTGAGCCGCTAGTACGGCAAGTTCTAGTAATACGGAAAATTTATCGCCCGCAATACTGCCTGAATTGGTAAATCCGGCGGCGAACTTATCTTTCCAGCCCTGCTTTAACCAAATTTTACCAGTTATTTCCATAAATTCTTTAAATTTGGCAGAAACTGAACCCATATAGGTTGGCGAACCAAAAATAATGGCATTTGAGTCATCCAGATGCTTCCAGCCCTTATCATCTATTGTAGTTACATCTATGAAGTAGGTTTCTACCCCTTTTACTTCCTTCAAACCCTTTAAAATATATTCAGCTTGAACCTTTGTTCTGCCGTATCCACTATGATAGGCGATTGCGATTTTGGTCATAAAAATAACTCCTATTTTGGTTTTAAGGTAGATATTGCACTTTTTTACTCTTTTCAATAGACCTAGAGAAATTATTTTTTATAATGAACCTATGCTTATAACAGATATTCTAAAAGAAAGACCAGATATAGAGCTTGAAGTGCCAAGTGGTGAAAGCAAGGTTCTGCTCCATTCCTGCTGTGCCCCTTGCAGTGGTGAGGTTATGGAGGCTATGATGAAGGTGGGTATAAAACTTACCATTTTTTTCTATAATCCAAACATTCACCCCAAAAAAGAATATGAAATTCGCAAGCAAGAAAATATAAAATATGCCACAAGGCTAAACATTCCCTTTGTAGATGCCGATTATAATGTGCAGGAATGGTTTCAAAAGGCTAAGGGCTTAGAAAATGAGCCTGAAAGGGGCAAAAGATGCTCCATGTGCTTTGATGATAGATTCATAAAAACCGCTGCTTACGCCGTGCAAAATGGGTTTAAGGTTTTTACTAGCTCGCTTGGTATTTCCCGCTGGAAAAATATGGAGCAGATAAATGAAAGTGGCAAATATGCCGCTAGCCTTTATGAAGGGGTTAGCTACTGGACATATAACTGGCGAAAAGCCGGCGGTGGGGCTAGAATGTATGATATAGCCAAGCGAGAAAACTTCTACAAGCAAGAATACTGTGGTTGCATCTATTCGCTAAGGGATACCAACAACTGGCGAGTGCAAAATGGTAGGGAGCCAATAAAAATTGGCGAAGAATTTTATGAGCAAAAAATTTCAACAGCTAACAATTAATGAATAAGCCACGCCCCAAAGCCTGTATTTTAGTAATTGGTAATGAAATCTTATCTGGCAGAACGCAAGATAAAAATGTTAATTACATTGCCAAAAAACTAACCGAACTTGGGGTAGATTTAGAGCTGGTAATAATGATTCCAGATGTAATTAGCGTAATTGTAAAAAGGCTAAATGAGGTGCGAAAGGTGTATGATTTTGTTTTCACTACGGGTGGCATTGGTTCAACCCATGATGATTTAACTATAGAGGCCGTTGCCAAGGCCTTCAACAAAAACCTTAAAACTAGCCCGCAAGTATTTGATTTGCTTGAAGAATATTACAAGGGCAGAGGGGCAGAATTTAACCAAGCTAGGCAAAGAATGGCAGTTTTTCCAGAAGGGGCAGAGCTAATTGATAATTCTATTACTAAGGCTCCTGGCTGTTATATAGAAAATGTTTTTGTGTTTGCCGGCGTGCCAGATATTATGCGCGCTATGTTCGATGCCATAGCTCATAAAATAAAAGGTGGCGATAAGATTATTTCTAGAACCTATGAGGCAAAAATTGCCGAAAATGAAATTGCAGATAGGCTAACTATTATCGCCAAAAAACACCCAAAGGTAGATATTGGTAGCTATCCACAAATAATAGATAAGGAATTTGCCGTAGCCATAGTGTGCCGTAGTGACGATGAGCATCTGCTAGACCTAATCGAGCCAGAAATAAAGGGGCTGTTGTTGCTGTAGCAGTTCATTACGAGGCGGAGGCGAAGCAATCCACAAAAATGGTTTTTCTTAGCATAATTATTCTGATTCCCATATTTTAAATTACTAAACTAAAAGAAAACCGTCATTGCGAGGAGCGAAGCGACAAAGCAATCCATAAACAAGGCAAGGCTTGCGTTTTAGGCGTTTTTTCAAGAAAAACCATTTTTGTGGATTGCCGCGTCGGGCTTTGCCCTCCTCGCAATGACGGCTTTCCTTGTTTGTTCTTTTAAAAATGAGAATTGGTATTATCCTAAAATCCAAGCCTTGCCTTGTTTATGGATTGCTTCCTCGCTTCGCTCCTCAGCTCATGACGATGTATCCTTATTTATAACAATTGGTATTAAGCGGTAACCATTATATCCCTACCAGTTTTTGCATCAAAACCAATACTTTTAAATCCACCTGTAGGAACTATGGCATTTTGAGCAGGACCAGCTGAATTATTAAATATCATTTCTCCAGCCTTTCCTATAACTTCCATATCATCATTAGAAAAAACAGGATTACCGTTCTTTGTAGGATCAAATCCTTCACCACCTAATCTAGCTAAAACATCCTTACTATTTCCTTTATCTGCAAAAACACCAGCAGGTTGACCAGCCATAAAAAACCTTTATTTTTACCCATTATAGATAGGAAATGTTAAAAATGAATTAAAAAATGGGTGGAATGATTTGGCAATAAATTCCCACAATCTTTTCTAATCTCCAAACCTTCTTTCCCTTTTTTTATATTCTAAAATGGCGTTGGTGAAATCTTGGGCGTTGAAATCGGGCCAGTTTTTTTCTAAAAACAATAGTTCGGTATAAGCAATTTGCCATAGTAGAAAGTTAGAGATTCTATACTGCCCGCCGGTTCTAATTAATAAATCTGGGTCTGGATAGTTGGCAGTATATAGGTTTTTGGTAAATTCCTCCTCAGTTGTTAGACAAGATTTCTGCACGGCTTGTAATATTTCTTGCCTGCCACCATAACTTAGTGCCACAATTAAATTTAGCTTAATTTCTTTTACCTTAGCTTCTTTTGCCTGTGTTATTTTTTGGATGGATTTTTTATCCATTTTAGAAAAATCGCCAATGAAATCTATTTTTATGCCCTTGCTGATAAATTCTTCCAAATTAGCATCAATGCCCTGCACTAAAAGCGAAAATATCTCATCAACCTGTTCTTTTGGCCTGTTCCAGTTTTCAGATGAAAAGGCAAATAGGGTAAGGTGGGTAATGTTGTTTTTGGGGCAAAGCTTTATAATTTCCTTTGCTACCTCCATTCCCTTTTTGTAGCCCTCTTTTATAGATAGACCATTATTCTTCGCCCATCTTCTATTACCATCCATTATTATGGCTATGTGCATAAAAAAAATCTAAGACCCTTAATAGTTGGGCGCTAACCTTGGCCTATCATTATTATATATCACTAGCACCCTTTGCCCTGCTTGAAAAATAATATCAGTGCCCTGTATTACAGAAATCAAATCTGTTTTGGTATCCTCTACTGAAATTGAATCCTTTACATCTGCATCAATAGAATTGTCGCCAAGCTTAATTTGCTTTTTCTTGGTTTTGGTGGGAATGGAATTGGCATATTTTTTATCAATCCTTACCACATATTCCATACCTTTACTGGTTGAAAGCTGATCCTGCACTACCGCACCAAGCACGGCCCCTGCTATCACCCCGCCAACAGTTGCTGCCGTATTTCCATGCCCCTTGCCTATAGCATTACCACCAACGCCACCTGCTACTCCACCCGCTAAGCCACCAAGAGCATTTTTTTCAAGTTTATCAGAATCTTTAATGGTGATGGGTCTGGCATTTATAACCGTTCCCTCCAACACCTTACCCACAGTTGAAGAGCTACTATAAACCGTTGAATCCATATTCCTTCCACAAGAGGAAAGAAAAAGGGTAAGAATTACTAAAAGGGGAAGAAGTTTTATCATAACTTATTAGAGGTTTAAGGTTATAGAATTTTTTGAATATATGGCACAGCAACAGAGAAAAAAGCCATAGAGGCAAATATAATTCCACCAAGTTTTATTATAAGGTCTTTTTTTAATATTTCTAATTTTTGTTCGAATGAATCCATTCTATGTGATAAGGCATTAATTTGCTTTACAAGGTCAGCCATCCTTTCTTCAAACAGCTCTTTGGTAACTAAATTAGCAGCAAATTCATTATTAAGATGGCGGAAGGTTTCAATTAAAACCTCTGCCTGCTTTGGTTTGAAGCCAGTTTCAACCAGTTGGCGATAGGTGGGGAATGTATCTACACTATAAAAATTTTTCATAAACTAGCACTATTTATGCGAAATATATTAGCTAAATGTTAAAATTTCAATAACTTTTAACTATCTCTTTTTCTACTGCTAAAAGATTTGCCAAATGGTTTTCTGGAATTCCTTCTATCTGGATTTCCTTTACCACCACCTTTAAAATCTCTATTAAAATCACCGCGTGGGTGGCGATGTGAAACAGCTTCTTTCTCTTGAATTCTAGGTGCCACGCCGTGGAATGGGTGGGTAGTATCTACCGGAATATTAAACCTAATGGTGCGTTCAACCGTTCTAAGTAGTTGCTTTTCTTCCTTATCACAAAAGGTAATGGCTATGCCACTTTTTCCAGCCCTTGCGGTTCTACCAATTCTATGAACATAATTTTCTGCATTTAGCGGTAAATCGAAATTTACTACATGGCTAATTTCCGGAACATCAATGCCCCTAGCTGCAATATCGGTTGCCACCAAAACCTTAACCAGCCCAGAACGAAAGCCACGCAAGGCACTTTCCCTTGCCGTTTGCGATTTATTGCCGTGAATGGCAGAAACCTTAACCCCTTCCCTTTCTAAAAACTCAACAATCTTGTTAGCCCCGTGTTTGGTTTTTGAAAAAACCAGCATTCTAGTTACTTCACCAAGCGTTAATAAATGCTTTAATAACAATAGCTTATTAGACTTATCTACCAGATACACCTTTTGATCAATTTTTTCCACCGTTGTGGCTTGCGGAGTAATTTCAACCTTTACTGGATGTTTTAAAATTGAATGGGCAAGGTCTGCAATATCGCGTGGCATGGTGGCGGAAAAGAAAAGGGTTTGCCTTTGCTTTGGCAGTTTGGCGATAATCTTTTTTATATCGTGAACAAAGCCTAGGTCCAGCATTCTATCTGCCTCATCTAGCACTAAAATTTCTAACTGATTATATTTTACATAGCCTTGATTGGTTAAATCTAAAAGCCTGCCGGGTGTAGCAACTAGAATATCTAAGCCACGGGATAGGTTTTTTATTTGAGCATATTCGCCAACTCCGCCGAAAACGGTAGCGTGCTTAAAGCCAAGCTCTTTGCCATAGGTATCGATATTTCCTACAATTTGCGAGGCAAGTTCACGCGTAGGGGTTAAAACCAGTGCTCTTATATGATTAGGGCTAACCCTAACGCTATTTTTCGCCAAGTTATGAAGCAGTGGTAGCGAGAAAGCCGCCGTTTTGCCCGTTCCCGTTTGGGCAATCCCCAGCAAATCTTTACCATCTATAATGTGGGGGATTGATTGAGATTGAATTGGGGTAGGCTTTGTATAACCTTTTCTTTCAAGTGATTTTAATATATTTGGGTTTAGGGCTAGCTTTTTAAATTCAGGCATTGTTTGGAGTTTTAGATGTTTTTTTACGCTACTTAACCTATTGTATACCTATAAGCAAATTTATTCAGGCAAATTATTCCTTACATTTGCAATTTTATTGATTATATTTGGTAAAAACCAAGGGATATTAGGTATGGATATTCGCACTCGCTTAGCCAATTTTTCGCAAGAATTTGATTATAATTTTGGCACGCTAAACCCGCCCATCTATACAGGCTCCACCTTTATATTTGATACTATTGAGGATTATAAAAAATCGCTAAAAAGCACCGCTGTTTTCCCTTTAAGCAAAGGGGCAAAATTGCAAGACCATTCATATGGAACCGCTGGCACGCCCACCCACTTTGCCTTGATAAAAATTCTAAATGAACTGCACGGTGGCGATAACACCATTCTTACCCCAAGTGGATTAAACGCTATTAGCCTTTCGCTACTTTCTTTTCTGCAAGCGGGAGACCACCTAGTAGCGGTGGATAATATTTACGGCCCCAACCGCAGGTTTATTTTAAATGAGCTAAAAAAGCTAAATATTGAAGTTACCTTCTGCCCACCCACAGTAGGGGCTGATATTAAAAACTATATAAAGCCAAATACTAAGGTTATTTTCCTTGAAAGCCCTGGTTCATTAACCTTTGAAATTCAAGATGTTGAGGCGATAACGAAATTTGCAAAATCCAAAAAAATTATCACCATTTTAGATAATTCCTTTAGTAGCCCAGTTTATTTTAGACCCTTAGAATGGGGGGTGGATGTGGTTATTGAGGCAATTACCAAGTATATTGGCGGGCATAGTGATATTTTAATGGGTGCGATAATTTCTAACAAAGCCACTACAGAAATTCTTGAAAAAACTAGAAGAAACTATGGCGTGTGCGTTTCTGCCTTTGATGCTTGGCTGGCACTGCGTGGTATTAGAACCCTTGCCTCAAGGTTAGATGCACAAAACCTTACTTTAAGCAAGGTTTTAGAGTATCTAGCCAAACATAAAAAAGTGGGAGAAATTTTGGCTCCATCGCACAAAAAATTTGTTAGTTATAAGCTGTGGCAAAAGTATTTTGATGGCGCTGCACCACTGTTTAGCATAGTTTTGGATAAGAATTATTCAGAAAAACAGGTTAATAAATTCGTAAATTCATTAAAGGTTTTTGGCATTGGAGCATCTTGGGGTGGATATAAAAGCCTAGCCCTACCAGTGGATGTTAGCTACCGCACCTTTGGTGAAAACTATAAAAATAAAAACATCATCCGCCTATATCTGGGTTTAGAATCTTACAAGGATATAATAGCAGATTTAGAACAGGGTTTTATGGGGCTTAGATGAATTATGCTTACTTTACCGCCTCTTTTACTTTAACGGAAAACTTGTTGGCAAATAGGTCAATTTCGCTAGTTTCTTTTAAAGTGATAAGGTAGCGGTTAACATTTGCCTTGCCCTCTAGGGTTTTGCTAACTTCTTTAAACAAGGATTCGTTTTCAGTGAAGATAAAATC
>JBKCHH010000084.1:0-4034 GCA_046302855.1 Alphaproteobacteria bacterium | reverse complement strand
TATGGTGTTTATGAATTCCTTAACCACGCTTAGGGCAACATCTGCCTCAAGCAGGGCAATGCGAACCTCCCTTAGGGCAGTGTTTAAATCTTCCTCCGTAATTACCGATTTTGATTTTAACTTGCCTAGAACACTAATTAACTTGGATGAGAAATCTTTGAACATTTAAATAAAATTTTCACCTCTATAAAGACTTTTAGGGAATTTTTAAAGTTAATTTTACAAATCTCTAATTGCCTTGTTTATTACCTCGTGGTGTTTTTCGTAGAATCTTTTTAGTTGCCATTGATAATCGTGGATTACCTCTACCATTACCTCTAGCACAAATTCTTTTTTGTTATACTGGTCTGGCAAATAATCTAAAATTTCAGGTTGCAGTTTAACAATCTCTTCAACTATGCCAATTGAAGAATGCTTTTCAATTAGCACCCTTAAAATTTCATCATACACAAGGGGCATGGATTCAATGGCTTGAAGCAGGTGCTTTTCGCTGATTCTAAATTCTTTAAAGTTGCCATTTCTTTCTGCAATTAGTTTTAGTGCTTTCCAAGCAAGGGTATCTATGCGGACATCTGGATTGTTATTATCCCTTGTTTGAATAAAGCGATAGGTATCAATAGCGGTGCGTAAAAAAATATAATCTATTGAGGTTAAAATACTTCTGGCATCATAGACTATATCTGTAGTTGAGCCTTCTTCAAAGTTAGTGTTTCGTTTAAAGTTTGGGTTAAACATAGTTAAAAAAATGGGTTTAAAAGAAATTGATCATTTTCATTAATAACTCATAACCTAAAATTAATGCAACTACTGTATAAATCAAACCAAAACAACCAATTGCAAAACCAATTAATATCATAACCCCATCCCTACCCATTAGCCCTACTGCCATAATTAATATACCAATACCGGGGAAGAAGTTAGAAAGGGGAATGGGAATTGGCAAAAAAATATCAACAGCTAGTATAAAGCCACTAAAGCCAATGAACTTTTCCCAATATCTGGTTGAAATATTAGTAAGCCTTGGGTGCAAAAATTTTTCTATCCACCTAAAATATGGCACAGACTTTGAAATCATTGCCTTTAGAAAGGTTTTTTTTATTTTCTTCTGCCCTAACCATTTAGGTAGCCAAGGGGAATTAAGCCCCATAATCATCTGCACCAATACAAAAAACAAAGGTATGGAAAAAATGGTAGTATAACCTGGTGGCACTGGAATGGGAAGGCTTACAGGCAGGCAGATGACTGCTAAAATTAAACCAAAGCCCCTTTCATGCAGAGAGTTTTTTAGCTCATCTAGGGTTATTACATCCTCTCTATTTTCAGTAGTATGTTCAATGGCTAGCTTCTCAAGAACATCGGAAGTGTTGGTATGTGGTTTTTTACTTTTCATCTTTTACTTATCATCTTTATTGGTTTCTTCCTCGAATAAAATTCGTTTAGATTCGCCATCTAAATCTTCATACTGATTATTCTTAACAGACCAAATAAAGGCAAACAAGCCCAAAAAAGCAATAAATAAAGAAAGGGGGATTAAAAAAAGAAGAGAGTTCATAAATAGTGCATATGAGTAATGATAGCACAAATTTTTTTAGGTGTAATGAAAAATTATATTCCCCAACCATAAACAACTATCAAAAAAACCCCCTTCCGCAGTTTTTTGGTTGCAGATATAAAGGCTGTTCAACAAGCATTAAAACTTATGGAAAACAAAACTTTATTACAAAAAATTAAGTATTTACTAGATAATATCGTTGATGACTTAATTGTTAGACTGGATAAAAATCTACCAAATCAAGATGAACAGGCCACAAAAGAAAAGGTAGAAATTGCCAATCTTCTTATAAAAATTACTCCAATTGCTATAAAGGTTGTGAATATATTGGATGAAGAGCCAGTTGAAGAAAATTACGAGCTAAACCCAGAAAATATCGAGCTGTTGCAAAACTATATTAAAAAATATGAATCACAAAGAGCAGGAATTAGTCAATAATCTAGTGCAACAAGCACAAAAGGATTTGGTCTCCACCTATTTTAAAGGTTTTTTGCAGAAATCTTTTAGCACGGTAAACCCCTCTACAAGGTTGCAAAACAACTGGCATATAGATTTGCTGTGTGAGTATTTAGAAGCCTTAGAAATGGGGCAGATAAAAAGGCTCATTATAAATATTCCACCCCGCTATTTAAAATCGGTAATAGTAAATGTGGCTTGGAGTAGCTGGTTGCTGGCTAAAAACCCCGCCAAACGCATTATTTCTGCCAGCTACGCCGATAGCTTAAGCATTAAACATTCGCTAGATGTAAAAAAGATTGTAAATAGCCACTGGTTTAAGCAATCATTTCCAGAGTTTAAAATTGATAAGTCTGGCAGTGGGGAAAATCAAAAGCATAAATTCATTACCACGCAAAGGGGCTTTCGTTTGGCTACCTCGGTTGGTGGCACATTAACGGGTGAGGGGGGCGATGTGCTAATAATTGATGATCCCCATAACCCCACCCATATTTTTTCTGCCACGAAAAGGGATTTTGTAAAAAACTGGTTTGAGCAGAGCTTTTCTTCACGGCTGGATGATAAAAAAAAGGGCATAATGCTAGTTATTATGCAAAGGCTACACGAAGAAGATTTGTGCGGTTATTTGCTTTCGCAAAAAGATAGCCAGTGGCACCATTTAACCCTGCCCGCTCTTAATTTTGAGCCAGAAAAAATTATCTTTCCCTTAAGTAAAGCTATTTATGAAAGGCAATCTCAAGAGCCACTACATTTAGAAAGGGAAGGGTTAGAAGAGCTAGAGCGAATTAAAAAAGATTTGGGGAGTTTTGGCTTTTCTGCCCAGTATCAGCAAAACCCAGTATTGTTGCAGGGCAGCATGTTGAAAGCAAAATGGATAAAATATTACGATTTCTTACCCACATCAGAACAGGCGGATGGCTATTTCGCCAGCCTAGATACAGCCATAAAAACAGGGGTGAATAACGATTACTCTGCCTGCACCATTTGGCAAATAGATAAGGGCAATTATTATCTGGTAGATGCTTACCAGTTTTCAGTTGATTTCCCCCTGCTTAAACAAAAGGTGCTAGAAATTGCCAGTTTTTATCCGCAAATTGAGGCGTGGCTTATTGAAGATAAGGCAAGTGGGCAATCGCTAATTCAAGAGCTGAACTTAAGCGATGATTTTAATATAATCCCCATTAATCCAGTAAAGGATAAAATTACTAGATTTGCGGAAATCTTAACCCTGTTTGAATCTGGCAGGGTTTATTTTCCAAGCAATACCGCAGTGCAATATAGGGATATTTTTATGGAGGTGAAAAAAGAGTTGCTAAAATTCCCCAAGGGTAAAAATGATGATTTGCTAGATACCGTTAGCCAATTTCTAGGCTGGGCGAAGAAAAAAGCCAAACGGGGGGCGGGGGTTAGGATTTTGTAAGTAAGGATTTCTACCTTGTTTTATCTTCTCCTGTCGCTATATTATGGCTTGGACTAACCTCTCCCCTTGCTTCTACTAGTTTTGCACCTGCTCTATTCATATATTCTTCATACTCAGGTTTCCATTTTTGTTCTGGTGAACTTACCGCATAGAACCTTTCATTATCTATTGTTATTTCTCCCTGCGGAATTCCATTTCTCCTCATCTCTTCATTAATTGCGACCACATAAACTTCTATCGCAGCACCTTTATTTTCATAAAGAAAATAAGGATTGCCAAAAATTACTATAAAATCTTCTCCTAGCATCAACTTTTTTTCTCCTATTCCTTTTTTATCAGCAAATTTTGCCACCATAGGGTTAGAGCCATTTTCTTGTGGGTTTTCATTGTAGAGGGCTCCAAAAAAGGTAATTTGTCCATTTAGAGTTAAGGCTAACATTACACTGGCATTTGTATTAGTAAAATTTAATTTTTTTCCAAGCGTTATTGATTGATCTTCACTTCCAGCTAAGCCACCGAATTGAACAATAGTTTGCTGTGATATGCCAAAAAGATTTTTAACGCTATCATCAAATTTTCTCGCCCCCCCCCCGACATCTCTAACTA
>JBKCHH010000083.1:0-18032 GCA_046302855.1 Alphaproteobacteria bacterium | reverse complement strand
AATTAAAAAAACTATTAAATTTTTAAGAAAAATTATAATCTGCTTTCATTTTTTGTTTAACTTCTTCTGAAGGTTCTCCAAAGCCTAATTCTAATATCTCTCCAAATTCAGATGGTATGATAACCTCGCCTTGTTTTTTATTTCTAAGAAGCTGATATTTAACTTTATTTGATTTTATATAGAAAAAGCAACTTCGGTTATCTTGGAAACCTTTGTAAAGAATAATATTATTGCTAAATTTTAATTTTGAAGTGAAGCTCATTATTTCTGTATATTACTATTATGAACATTTTTGACTATTTCATCCATAATAGTCCCCTTATTTTGGTCAGGCTTCTCTTCTCCACGAAGTTTTACAAGAGCTTCCTTAGCTGCTTTATATGATGTAGTCATAGTAATATTTTCTTTTTTTATGAAGTGTATGGCTTCCATGCTCTCTTGATTAATCCCTGCAACAATATGAACGCCAGTTTCTTCTGGTGCCCGAGTTTTTGTCTCAGCCCACAAGGTCTGACCTTCATTAACATCAACAATTCCCCATTTAGTAAGAAAAGTTTGTATTTCTTTAAGATGCTTTTCGTCATTGGCAACAATCACTAACTGACCTCTTAAAGGTATTTCTGACATCCCCGCAACATGCAGTGCAATTACAGAAGGCATTAAAACTAATTTAGTCCTTAAATCGTCATCTGTAACAAAAATTCCTTTTTCCCTTCTGTCATTAATTGCATTTAATTTTTCTAAAGCTTCATTAGGTGTTTTTACTAGCCATCCAGGGTGATTTTCTAACTTAGCTAATTCTTCTGGATTAAACATTGCTGAATATAAACCTGTTTCATCTAAGAATCGCTCAGCCTTTGTGGAAATATTAAATTCAATGCCATATAATTGATTTAAATTATCGATGGTTTCTTGTAAATCTTCAGCGGTCTTTTCTACTATAGCTACATAATTATTACCACGCATTAAGGTAACAGTTCTATATTCTTTGCTCATTATATTATAACCCTTTCATTTATACTACTTTGTAATAATAACGCAAAGAGGTTAATAAAATATTAATAGAATCAAATAAATTTTATTATTTTTATAACCATCTGAAATATAATGCTAATTATTCTTAGTTTTATAGCGTTGTAGAACATTTGCATATCTTGCCATGATTTGCCCTTGTGATTTAATTATTGTAGTTCATTTAACACCTTGCCCAAATCTTTAAGTGACTGCATTAATTCAATTATACGGTTCGAGGTTTTTTCACTACCGCCCACCAAACTTCTTTAATTATACCATTATGCCTAATCATCTAATACCAATTCCAATTTATAAAAGGACAAATAAGGAAAATCGTCAGAATGGAATAAAAGGTGGCAAAACTTAAGGAAAGCGGTCATTGCGAGGAGACAAAATTTATTTTGGGCGACAAAGCAATCCATAACCAAGGCAGGGCTTGAATTTCAGGGTATTATTTCAAGAAAAACCGTTGTTGTTGATTGCTTTGCCAAAAATAAATTTTTGGCTCGCAATGACTCTAGAAGACAGTTTTGGCACAGTTTATAAAAAATCTAATTCTTATCGTTAGATAACTTTCCAGAAACTCTGCCACCGGTAGATGAGCTACCAATAAACTTAGCTACATTGGTTTCTGTGTTGAAAACCAGTTTTTCACCCTTGGCAATGGAGCCATTTTCTTTTAGAATAACATTATCATTTAAAGTAATATTGTTAGTAGGAACATCATAAACACCACTATTAGCCGTTGCAACCTTATCTACGGTTACAATTTTTACTGGCTTGGTAAATTCTACCCTTGAAATTTCAGACTTTGGTGTGGAGGAAGAGCCACTTGAAGTTGCATTTTTTGAAAAGCCCCCCTTTACCGCATCGAAATAAACCTGCATTAGTTCAGAAGAAAGGTCGGTTTCACCATATTGCAAAACCACCCCGCCTGAAAAGATGGCGTAGTTTTTATCTGGAAAAAAATCTAAATTTTGCGATTTTATATTAACCTTAACTTCATCTGATGAAGTAGCTATTTTAGAGCTACCTTTATTTTCTCTAGCGAAAGAATCATTAGAAAAAAGGCCTAGCCCTATAAATAGAATGGATAAAAAACTAATTTTGAGTGAAGAACGCATCTAAATTTACCCCATTGTAAAAGATTACTTTTTTGCCAAAATCTTCAACCGCAAAGGAACCAGCCTCTATATTGCCAATTTCACTTTGTGCCTGAACTTGCTTATTACCAACAATTCTGCCCTCTTCAAGAAAAATCTGTGCTTCGCTGGTAGAAAATTCTAACCCTTCATAAAATACAAGATTTACATTATCTGTAAGTTCAAGCTCCTTCTTATTAAAATCATACTTGCCCTTATCTGCCGTTATGTTTAGCTTTTTATCATCCTTTAGTTTAATATCTGCACTTATTTCGTATAGTTGAAAAATATTTTCATCTATATTTATAATTTTTTGCGCCTCAATATCAAAAGCATTGCCGTTTTGCGTATTGGCAAAAAACTTGGTTTTATCTATCGCGGAATCTCTTCCAGAAACAATTTCATCTTTATTCTTAAAGCTAACCACCTTTTCACCCTTCTCTCTAATGGATTTAAATAGCAGTATGGCAAATATTAGCACCAAAACCACGGCTATTAAAACTATTTTTATTTTATCTTTTTTCATTTTTTTATGCTACAATTTTAAAACTTGTTATATGAATATTTTTTTTTGACAATAGGTAATTATTATTAATTAATCAAATATTAATAGCTAGAAAATTATTTATGAAATCGCCTGCCCAACTAATGGTTGCAATAACAATTTTGCTGTTTTCAACCATTGCGTGTGCGGGGGATAGATTAACCGAACCAAGGGCGGATGAAAAATACTCTGAACTAATTTTACGCTCTAGAATTTCGCTAATTTATCCTATTTATGATGAGGAGTTTTTTAGTAATGGTGGCAGCATTCTAGACCCCAAACTTGCCTCTAAAAAATATGTCCAGAAAGATACTTCTTTTGGGATTGATTTAGCAGGCTCTTATTTTCTTTCGAAAAAATTTGCCCTTAATTTAGATCAAGGGTTTTATACATCTAAAAGAACAAAATATAATTTTAATGGCACAGAGGTGTCTGGCAAGCTAAAATACTTCCCGACCACTTTAAGCATGGAATACTATCCTTATATTGAAAGGGAAATTTCCCCATATTTTGGCGTTGGTTATAACTATACTTTTTTAAGCAGTGGTATAAAGGGGGTAAAGTTTAGTAATTCTAATGGCTTTTCTGCACATACTGGTTTAGATTGGTGGTTTGGCGATTTTGCCCTAAATGTGGAATTGCGAAAAGTATTAATGAATAGTAATGTAAAATATTCTGGAGTAACATCTTCTAACATTACTTCAGATACAACCATTGACCCTTGGATTTTTATGGTAGGTATATCTTATGATTTATAAGTTTTTGCTAATCACCCTGTTTCTTTCTGCCTGTGTAGTGGGTGAAAATTATGAGCTGGTTAAGGAAAAAAAGCCCGAATATATAGTGCTAGAGTTTGATCCTCTAATAGGTGGGGATAATAAAAACCTGTTTAAAGCAAAACAGCATTGCAATAAATACGGCAAGGACGCTAAATTCCATAGATATATTGACGAAAAGCCAAAGTTCCCGCAAAATGTAATAGTAATGTATGAGTGTTATGACATTAAAACAGCGCAGTGATTTTTTATATCGCAAATCAGTTGGCGTAATGTTGCTAAATAAGCAAAAACAGGTATTTGTTGGGCAAAGAATTGATAATAATCAAGAGGCTTGGCAAATGCCACAAGGTGGCATTGATGATGGCGAAGATGTTCTGCAGGCAATGAAAAGAGAGCTGCTGGAAGAAACTGGAATTTCCAACATTTTTGTTCAAGCAGAAACTAAAGATTGGCTATATTATGATCTGCCAGAATATTTAAAGGCGAAATTATGGGGTGGCAAGTTTGTAGGGCAAAAACAAAAGTGGTTCTTGGCACATTTTTTAGGTGAAGAGGAGGAAATAAATTTAAATTACACCCACCCAGAATTTTCTACCTATCAATGGATTGAACCAAAACTTCTGCCCACCCTAATAGTAGATTTTAAACGCGATTTATACTTAAAGGTGCTTGAGGAGTTTAAGGAGTTTTTAGTTTAAATTACTTCAAAATTTCATCAAGCTCTTTGTAGCCCTGCTCTAGGCTTGCCATTTCGGTGGGTTTTTGATGCAAGAATTCTTCTAGCTTTGGATAGAGTTTTATAGCATTATCTAGCTCTAAATTATTGCCAGCTTGGTATGCACCTAGGCGAATCATTTCTGCCATATCTTCGTAAATGGATAGATTCTTTTTAGCCTTTGACACTAGTTGATTTTCATAATCATTATTGCACCCCGGCATGGTTCGTGAAATGCTCTTTAGAATGTTGATGGCTGGGTATCTGCCCCTATCAGCAATGTGCCTATCTAACACTATGTGGCCATCTAAAATACCACGCACAGAATCTGAAATCGGCTCGTTTAAATCATCCCCCTCAACCAGCACTGTAAATAGCCCAGTAATTGAGCCAGAGCCTTCTTCACCCGGCCCAGCCCTTTCTAAAAGTTTGGGTAGTTCTGAAAAAACAGTTGGCGTATAGCCCTTAGTGGCGGGAGGTTCACCGGCAGAAAGCCCAATTTCCCTTTGTGCCATAGCAAAGCGGGTAACAGAATCCATAATGCAAAGCACATGCAAGCCCTTATCTCTAAAGTATTCCGCCACTGCCATGGTTGTGTAAGCCGCTTGGCGACGCATTAGGGCAGATTCATCACTGGTTGCAACAATGGTGACTGCCTTTTTTAAGCCCTCAACCCCCAAATATTTATGCAGAAACTCGTGTAGCTCCCTTCCCCTTTCACCAATTAGCCCAATTACCTTTATATCTGCCTCCGCAAATTTGGTGAGCATGGAAACTAGCATTGATTTCCCCACGCCACTACCGGCAAAAATGCCCATCCTCTGCCCCTTACAGCAAGAAAGAAAGGTGTTGATGGCACGCACTCCTAAATCAATTTTGCCCTCCACTTTACCCCTTTTGTGAGCATTTGGTGGTGAATTTTTTATTTTGTAAGCAACATCTCCTTTGAGCATAGGGCCCTTTTCATCCATCGCCTCGCCAAAGGCATTTACCACCCTACCAAGCCAAGATGAATCTGGATAAATATTCATATTTTCTTCCTCTAAAGATACCTCGCACCCAACCCCTACGCCTTGCAGATCGCCATAGGGCATTAGTTTGGTAATGCGGTTATCTAGGGCTACTGCTTCTGCCAAAATTTCCCTACCATCACGCGCTTTAATTTTGCATTTTGAACCAACTGACACAAAAAATTCTAGCCCCGTTGCTTCTATTAATAAGCCATTGATTGCACTCACATATCCAATGAATTTAAGTGGCTTTAGCCTTTCAATCTTTTGCAGTTTATGTATCATAAATATTGATTAGAGAAAATTTTCAGGTATGTCTAGAGGGCAATTTTTTTATACATTTTATGTTGGCAAAAATATTTGTTTCTTTAAAAGATGGTGTTTTAGACCCGCAGGGTAGGGCGATTCACAATACTCTAAACAATTTGGGCTTTACCAATTTAGAAAAAATTTCGCAAGGCAAGTATTTTGAAATAAAGCTAAAGGCAACCTCAAAAGATAAGGCAGAAAAGGAAATAGACGAAATCTGCAAAAAGCTACTAGTGAATGAAATTATCGAAAAATACCGCTTTGAAATTATAAATTGAGCTATGAAAAATAAAGCAGGAGTTATAGTTTTCCCCGGCTCTAATTGCGATAGAGATGCCTTTATGGCATTAGAAAAGGCGGGGTTTAATGCAAAATTCTTATGGTCTAGTGATAGGGAAAATTTAGATGATTATTCTTTAATAGTAGTTCCAGGTGGCTTTTCGCATGGAGATTACCTGCGATGTGGCGCAATGGCGGCAAAATCTGCTATTATGCAGGAAGTTATTAGCTTCGTAAAAAAAGGTGGCAGGGTAATTGGCATTTGCAATGGCTTTCAAATTCTAACCGAAGCTGGCTTGTTAGAGGGGGTTTTGCTCCGCAATCAAAACTTAAAGTTTGTGTGCAAAGAAATTCTACTAAAAATTGAAAATACGGAAAGTGATTTTACCAAGAATTTTCATCTTGGAGATAAAATAAAACTACCCATTGCCCACCACGATGGCAACTTTTTTGCTTCAGAAGAGGTGATAAAAAAACTGCACCATAATAACCAAATAGCCCTTACCTATGTAAGCGAAAATGGCTATGACAACCCAAATGGTTCCATTAAAAATATTGCTGGTATTTTTAATGAAAAGAAAAATGTTTTAGGGCTAATGCCCCACCCAGAACGCTACATAGACAAGTTCTTAGGCGGGGAAGTTGGGCTAAAGTTTTTCAGTGGGGTTTTGTAATATTATGGCACTTTCTACCTATTACATTTATGCACGCAAAAATTTGAATGAGGCGGAAGCCATAAGTGCCATTTCCACGCCCTACAATAATAATGTGCAGGTGGTGGCAAGCGGATTTTCTTTCTGGGCGTTTATTTTTAACATTTTTTGGTTGGCATATAATAGGTTGTGGGTGTTATTGATTGCTATTTCAGTATTTTTTATGCTCCTTACCCTTTCTGCGGTAAAGTTAAATTTTCTCTCCCTTGAGCAGGTAAATTTAATCCGCAATTTTGTTTTTCTATTCATCGCCCTAGAGGCAGATTCTTTAAAAGAATATTCCCTTGTTAAGCATAATTATGTGTTAATAGACATAATTTCTGCCTTTTCTAAAGATGATGCAATAAAAAGGTATTTGGATACAAATTTAAGTTAATTGTGCCGTTAATTCTTCTGGAGATTGGTATTGCGAAGATTGGCTAATTCCTTTTCTTTTTGTTCCATATTCATTTATATAGTTTTGCAACAGCTCAATGTTTTCTGGGGTTAATTCGTAATTATCCTCAACAGGCTCTTCATCCAATACCTTTACTATTCTAAGGGCAATGGGAGAAATTTTTATAAGAAAGCTAGCGATTTCCGCCCTTTCCTTTACAGCTGCTTCATCTTGATTTTGTAGATTTTTCTCTAGCCTAGCTATTGAATCGTCCACAAGAACATCTAGTGCATATTTAATTTTTTGTAATAAGGTTTTGCTTTCCATAAGTTTTAATAGTTGTTGAACAGCCTTTATATCTGCAACCAAAAAACTGCGGAAGGGGGTTTTTTAAACTTCCCCAACCACCCTGCCAATAATGATAGTGGTGGGGGAAGAAAGCCCCTTTTTTGCTAAATCGCTCGGCAGAGCCTTTAGAGTAGAAAATAAATGTTTTCTTTTATTAGTAGAGCTCCATTCCACTGCCAATACTTTGGTGTTTGGGTTTTTGCCATTAATAAGGAGTTTTTCTACAATTTCAGCAATGGTAGAAAGCCCCATATAGACTACTATAGTAATATCATCACTTGCCAATGCCTGCCAGTTTATAGAGAAATCTTTATCCTTCGCCTTATGCCCTGTAATAAAAATTACTTGGCTGGCAAACCTTCTATCCGTTAGGGGAATTAAAAACTCACTACTTATGGAAGAGGCTGTGGTAATACCCGGCACCACTTCAAAACTAGTATTATGTTGTTGCAAGAACTCAATTTCTTCCCCACCCCTGCCGAAAATAAATGGATCGCCCCCCTTTAGTCGAACAACGGTTTTGCCCTTATTATGCCATTTTAAAAGCTCATTATTAATTTCATCTTGCGAAAGGGTGTGGTTATCCTTTTCCTTGCCAGCGAAAATTTTTTTTACTCTATTAGGAATAATATCTAAAATTTCTTTTGGAATTAGCCTATCATACACCACCACTTCTGCCTTTGTGGTGATAATGTTATGCGCCTTTATGGTTAGTAATTCTGGGTTGCCTGGGCCCACACCTACAATATATATCACGCTACTTCAGTTCCACCAACAGTTAGCTTTTCAATTAGCATAGATGGTTGCCCCACCCCCACTGGAACGCTTTGCCCATCTTTACCGCAGGTGCCAATGCCATCATCTAATGCCATATCGTTAGCAATGCCTTTGACTCTTTTTAAAACATCTGGACCGTTGCCTATTAAGGTTGCCCCCTTTATGGGAACGGTAACCTTGCCATTTTCTATTTTATAGGCTTCAGTTGCTGAAAAAACAAACTTGCCAGAGGTAATATCCACCTGTCCACCGCCAAAATTTACGGCATAGATGCCGTTTTTCACCTGCTTGATTAAGTCTTCCCTTTTAGCGCTGCCACCTAGCATATAGGTATTGGTCATTCTAGGCATGGGTTGATGTTCAAAAGATTCTCTTCTGCCATTTCCGGTGGGCTTCATACCCATTAGCCTTGCATTTAGCCTATCTTGCAGATAGCCAACCAAAATACCATCTTCAATAAGAACAGTTTTTTGGGTTGGCGTTCCCTCATCATCAAAATTTAGTGAGCCACGCCTATCTTTAATATTGCCCTCATCAATTACGGTAACCCCTTTGCTTGCAACCCTTTTACCCATTTGATTAGAAAAGGCGGAGGTTTTTTTGCGGTTGAAATCCCCCTCCAAACCATGCCCCACCGCCTCATGCAATAAAACACCGGGCCAGCCATTTGCTAGCACTACATCCATTTCTCCAGCAGGGGAGGGCACTGATTCTAAATTTACTAGAGCCTGCCGTAATGCCTCATCTGCCGCACCCACCCAAGCAGATTCTTCAATGTAGGAAGAGTAAGATTTTCTACCGCCAAAACCATAAGAACCCCGCTCCATTCTGCCATTTTTTTCCACCACTACCGAAATATTTAGGCGAACCAAGGGGCGAATATCATTTTTGTTAAGCTCATCTTCCCCCTGCATTTCTGGGCGATAGATTTTTATCACCTGAAAAGAGCCAACCAAAGATACTGAAACCTGCTTCACCAATTTATTTTTAGAGCGAATGTAGCCATCTATTTTTTTTAGCACCTCTAGTTTTTTTACGAATTCGAATTCATTCAAAGGATTAGTTGGTTTATATAAACTACTGTTTTTACTGGATGAATTTTGTAATTTAAGTTTGCTATTTTTGCCTTCTTTTAGGCTGGCAACTATTTCACTGGCGTTATTTAGGGCATCATAAGAAACTTCAGAGGATGAGGCATAGGCAGAGAACTCGCCCTTTACCCCCCTTAACCCAAAGCCTTGTGAGGTAGAAAAATTAGCACTTTTAAGCACGCCATCATCAAATGATAGAGATTCCGCCACTTCTGATTCCAAATAAAGTTCGCCATCATCCATTTTCTT
This sequence comes from Alphaproteobacteria bacterium, assembly GCA_046302855.1. Lineage (GTDB taxonomy): Bacteria > Pseudomonadota > Alphaproteobacteria > Rickettsiales > UBA8987 > JBKCHH01. The sequence continues at coordinate 8,686 of JBKCHH010000083.1, read as the reverse complement.
TAATGCTTTGGCGGTTAGGTTTTTGGCATCATCAAAGGTAAGCCCAGAGTTTGAGCCTTGGTTAGAGAAAAAAACCTCATCTGGCTTTAAAATATTGTTTGGCATAGTATCCTCAAATTTAATACTCATTTTACCTTTTTTATAGGGAATAACAACAGTAAAATATTATACCAATACCCCATCAGGCACAATGCCAGAGGTAAGTTTTAGGAAGATAATAATAAAAATCATACTAAAAATTAACTGCATAAAAATAATAGATGCCATAAGGTCTTTATCGCCTCCTAGTTTGCTGGCAAATAGATAGGCAGCGGTGGCACAGGGGAGTAATGAAAATAACATTAGCATTTTTAGCTCTTCCCCCTCTATACCAAAGCCCTGGGTGGCAACTAAATAAATAATTAGCGGATATAAAATAAATTTAGAAGCAAGGGCAAGTGATACTCCTTTTAAATTTCTAGCAATATGCCCAAACTTTAAGGCAGAGCCTAGCACGATTAAAGAAAATGGTATGGTTATTGGCACAATTTGGTTAATAATATTTTGTGGTAGGCTAGGAATTTTTACCCCCATAAGATTAATAAAAAAGCCAAGCAGAGTAAAAACTAGCAATGGATTTACTGCAACCTCCCTTACCAAAAAAAGCGTATCTACTTTTTTGCCGTGATTTCCATTTCTAGCTAAAAAATAAATACATAAAGAGTTGGTTAAGGGTATGGTAAAGCAAGAAATTAAGGCAATAAATGCCTGCCCCTTCATTCCAAATAGGGCTAAAAACATAGCAAAGGCCATAGAGCCATTAAAGCGAAAAGACCCCTGATAAATAGAGGTAAGGGCGGGCTTGAATTTATCCTTCACAAAAAAGGTCAAAAAATAAAAGATGAAATGCACCGCTAAAATAGAGCAGGTAATAGAAAACATTAGGTTAGAAAAACTATACTCATTAAATTTGTAATTGGCGGTAATGTTAAAAAATAGCATGGGGAAAAGCACATAATAAGAGAGCTTCTCGCCACCCTGCCAAAATTCAGGCGAGGGGAAATTAAACCTTTTTAAAACAAATCCAATTAGCACCAGTGCAATTATGGGGAGAACTGAATTACCTACTAGTTCGAAATACATATACTCTAAATTCTGCACAGGTCTTATAGTATAATTATAAAAAAATCTATTAAAAGTTAAAAAAACAGTGGAAAATTGCTTTTATATTGATAATGTTAGCTAAACCAAATAGGTATTTTATGAAAAATCTTCTTGTTCTTTTAGTAGTTCTTAGCTTTTCTGCCTGCGTAATTAAAGATGATAGTGATATTCCTGTTAGAAAAACTGCCCCTAAACCAGTTGCTAAGGAAGAGGCTAAAGATAAGGATGCAAAATCCACAAGTTCAGATAAGCTACCAGAATCCAAAACTTTTAAAAATGCTACTCTAGTTCGTTTAGAAGAGCTAAACAAGGCACTGGATGAAGGTGTAATCACCAAAGATGAATACAAAAAAATGCGTAAGCAGGTTTTGAACGAGTCTGGTTTGAGATAATAAAGTCTTGAAACAAATTTCAACCTTGCAAAATTAAATTTTGCCTATAGTTTAATTGTTGATAACAGGTAGTAAACAATGTTTTTTTTAATTGGTTTCATTGTAGTTTTAGGAAGTGTGCTTGGTGGCTATGTGTTGCACCATGGTAAATTATCAGTTTTATATCAGCCAACGGAATATTTAATTATTATGGGTGCGGGTATTGGTGCCTTTTTAATTGCCAACCCTAGCTTTGTTTTGAAAGCAACGCTTAAAAGTTTGAAGCTAGTTTTTAGGTCTGCCCCCCATTCCAAGAAAGACTATGTAGATTTACTAATGTTTATGTATTCCACTTTCAAATTCATAAAAACTAAGGGAATGTTGGAATTTGAATCTCACCTTGAGACCCCATATGAGAGTGATTTTTTTAAGCCTTACCCATCCTTCACTAAAGACCATCACGCCGTAGATTTTTTTTGTGATACCTTAAAGCTAGTAAATATGGGTGTGGATAATAAGTATGAGCTTGAAGAGGCGATGGATTTTCAACTAGAGCAACATCACCATGAAAAACACACAGTTGCTTCTGCCGTTGTTACTTTAGGGGATTCCTTTCCGGCTTTGGGTATTGTGGCTGCGGTGCTTGGCGTAATTGTCACCATGGGTTCAATTACCGAGCCTCCAGAGATTCTAGGCGGATTAATAGGTGCTGCGCTTGTTGGAACATTTTTGGGTATTTTAATCTCTTATGGATTTGTGGGCCCTATGGGGCAGTTTTTAGCTAAATACTTCGATACAGAACACAAATATTACGAATGTATAAAAATTGGCATCTTATCTTCCATTCAAGGTAAGCCACCCGCAGTTGCGGTTGAATATGCAAGAAGGGTAATCCCCTCTAACGCCATGCCGTCATTCCAAGAAGTAGAAGAGGCAATGAATAACCTAGCCAATGCAGGTGGAAAACCGGCTTAATTTGTGGTTTAATTTATGGCCAATAACAACGCTAACCAAACCATCATAATAAAAAAGATAAAAAAGGGTGGACATGGGCATCACGGTGGTGCATGGAAAGTAGCCTATGCCGATTTCGTAACCGCTATGATGGCGTTTTTCTTGCTTTTGTGGCTATTAAATGTAGCGGAAAATGAAGACCTATCTGGAATAGCCGATTACTTTGCTCCAACTATTGGCTTGCAAGCCTCTTCCGGCATTGGTTTTAAAGGTGGAAAAGAATCAATAGAAAAAGATACTGGCCCAGATTTAAACGCCAATAAAGGAATAATTCAAGGCGCACCAATGACTGGGCCTATAGTTAAAATAGTTACCAAAAAAGAAACTGAAGTGCAAACCGATGAGCCAGAAAATCAGCAGTTATCTCTCACCGTAAAAAACACCACTAGCGAAAGTGAAGCAAAGCAAGATAAGGGTGAAGAAAAAGGTGAGCTTAACAAAGAGCAGGAAAGAAAAATAAGTAGCTATCTACAAAATTCTGTAAATTCTTTAGGCTTAAAGGATATGATAGAAATTCACCAAACAGTTGAAGGCTTGGTTATAACCATAAAAGATCCAGAAGGAAATTCCCTGTTTATAGATGGTGCAGAAATTCTCTCTAACAAAGCAAGACAGGTAGTGGCAAAGCTATCGCAAGTTATTTCTTATCTTCCAAACTATGTGGCCGTTAATGGCCATTCTCGTTCAGTAAAAAATAAGGAGGGGCAAGAGTTAATATCAGAGTTTGAAATATCCTCCAAAAGGGCAAATCAGGTAAGAAAAACCCTTATAAGCAATTCCGTTCCGCCAGAGCAAATTGTGCGTGTTGTTGGCAAGGGCAATAATGAACCGTTAAATAATATAAATTCAGTTGACCCTGTTAATGATTACATTTCTATTCTACTAATTAAAAGCACAGTTCTGCCCTACTTTAAAAAGTCTGCCCCAGATTCATTCTTCTACCATTTTATGGAAGGGGAGGGGGAGAAGAAATGAAGATAATTATACTTATTTAATTGTGGGAATAATTATGTCTAAACATTAAACCTAAAGTGAAAAATATCGCCATCTTGCACTATATAATCTTTGCCCTCAACCCTTAGCCTGCCGTTATCCTTTGTCCCTTGCTCGCCATTATATTGAATAAAATCGCTGGCAGAAATGGTTTCGGCACGAATAAAGCCCTTTTCAAAATCGCTATGAATTTCACCCGCTGCTTGTGGGGCGGTGGATTTTTTCTTAACCGTCCAAGCGTGTGCTTCTTTTGGTCCAACGGTATAAAAAGTAATTAAATCAAGAAGTTGATATGAATTCTTAATAATTTGGTCTAAGCCAGATTGTTTTAAACCAAGGCTTTCTAAGAACTCATTTTTTTCTTCTAAACTGCTAAGGCTAGAGATTTCCTCTTCAATTTTACTGCAAATTATGCTGGCAGAAAGCCCTAAATCTTTGGCTTTTTTAAACACAGCATCTGAATATTTATTGCCATGGGGAAGGTCTTTTTCCGCCACATTGCACACAAACATAAAGTTTTTTGCCGTAATTAGGTGAAGCATTTTTAACGCCCTTGCTTCCTCCTCACTTTTAATTTCAACGCTAATGGCGGGCTTGCCACTATTTAAAATGGGAATGAGTTTAAGTAATAGATTATATTCTACTTGCAACTCTTTGTTATCACTATTAGATTTTGCTTTCTTCTCTATGGAATTAAGGCGTTTTTGGGCGGAATCTAAATCCGCCAAAATCAATTCAGTTTCAATAATTTCACTATCACTAATTGGGTTTACCTTGCCTTCCACATGGATGATGTCATCATCTTCAAAGCAACGCACCACATGCAGAATAAGGTCAACTTCGCGAATATGCCCCAAAAACTGATTTCCAAGCCCTTCGCCCTTGTTTGCCCCCTTTACCAGCCCTGCAATATCCACAAACTCTAGCGAGTTTGGAATTAGTTTGGCAGAACCTGCAATTTTAGCTAGCTTGTTTAGCCTTTCATCTGGCACGGCAACAATCCCCACATTTGGCTCTATGGTGCAAAAGGGGTAGTTAGCCGCCTGGGCTGAAATGGTTTGCGTAAGGGCATTAAATAGGGTAGATTTCCCCACATTTGGCAAGCCCACAATTCCACACTTTAAGGTCATATAAATATATTTTACCCCCTTCTAAATAGTTTATAATAAAAAGTAATAATTATTTTTAAGAAAATATATTTTGGTTGCTTAAAAAATTTTTTCTTTTAGCTTATCCCCACAATAAACAGGGTAAATTTTATGAACATTCACGAATATCAAGCAAAAGATGTATTAAAAAAATTCGGCGTGCCAGTTCCAGGGGGGCAGGTGTCTTCAAGCGTTAATGAGGCAGAAAAAATTGCCAAGAACCTTATTTCGAATGGTGCAAAATTACTGGTTGTTAAGGCTCAAATCCACGCTGGTGGCAGGGGCAAGGCTGGTGGTGTAAAACTTGCAAAAACAGTTGAGGAAGTAAAAAACATATGCAAAGGCTTGTTTGGCAAGCATTTGGTTACTTACCAAACTACAAGTGAGGGCCAAGAGGTTAGAAAAATTCTAATTGCAGAGGCTGCCAACATTCTAAAAGAATATTATATTAGTTTACTTGTAGATAGGGCAACTTCAAAAGTAACCTTTATAGTTTCAAAAGAAGGCGGGGTGGATATTGAAGAGGTAGCAAAACATCACCCAGAGAAGGTTTTAACCGTGGCTATTGACCCTGTTGAGGGCATTCAAGCCTACCATCTTCGCAACATTGCTTATGCATTAGGTTTTGAAGAAAAAAATCTATTCACGCAAATATCTAGCATTATCAAAGGCCTATACAAAACTTTTATTGGCACAGATGCCGCCCAAATTGAAATTAATCCGCTAGGGCTGGTTGAGGGTGAAAAGCTAGTTGCCATAGATGCAAAAATTACCTTTGATGATAATTCACTATTCCGCCACCCTGAAATTGTGGAACTGCGTGATGTTCATGAAGAAAACCCACTTGAAACCAAGGCGAATGATATTGGCATTTCTTATGTAAAAATGGATGGCAACATTGGCTGTATGGTAAATGGGGCGGGCTTAGCCATGGCAACTATGGATATTATTAAGCTAGAAGGGGCGGAACCTGCAAACTTTTTAGATGTTGGCGGCGGCGCTAATAAAGAAAAGGTAACAGAGGCTTTCAAAATAATATTGAGTGATAGCAATGTAAAAGGTATTTTAGTAAATATTTTTGGCGGAATAATGAAGTGCGATATTATTGCCAACGGCATAATAGCCGCTGCTAAAGAGGTGAAACTCTCAATTCCCCTAGTTGTTCGCCTAGAGGGCACAAATGTAGATTTAGGCAAAGAAATTCTAGCAAAATCTGGCCTAGATATTATCCCTGCAAATGATTTGGGCGATGCCGCTAAGAAAATTGTGAAGGCGGTGGGGAAGAAATAGTTTTAACAATGAAGAGTGCTAGGAGCACTCTTCATCTGTTAGGTTAGAGTTGTTGCCAACGGCAGAATCCGTATCCACCGAAGATAGCGGTTTCTACGCAAATTTTATTTCCGATGATGTCGCCAACTTTTACTTTAGCTGCCTGAACCCAGTAAGTGCCATCGGAAAGACGCTCACCATTGCCGGGGCAGAATTGGTATGGATTGTCATCATTGCCGGAGAAGTGTTGGTTTTGATCTTTCATTGTTTTTTCTCCTTAGAGTGGTTGGTTGTCTTTAAAAAAGACAAAAAAGCAATAGCCTAAACAATTTGCAAAGGCATGAAATACGAAGAACAATGGCAGTTTAGCAGAGAGAGATGTCAATATAAAATATTGACTTTAATTAAGATTTTTTTGGCTTTTTAACCAAATTTTAACACACCCCTAAAAAACCGCCCCCCCAAAAAACACTAAAAAAAACATCATTTCTACTGTTGCTAAAAAATAATCTTTTCTTATTTCTTGACTGCATAGTTTTTGTTTTATAGTGTCGCCCCGAACCGTTTTTTGGGAGAAAAAATGTCTGTATTGGTTAATAAAAATACTAAAGTAATTTGTCAGGGCTTTACTGGAGCTCAAGGAACTTTCCATTCAGAGCAAGCAATTGCCTATGGAACAAAAATGGTAGGTGGCGTTACCCCCGGCAAAGGTGGGCAAAAGCACCTTAATCTACCAGTGTTTGATACGGTTTTAGATGCCAAGAAAAAAACTGATTGTAATGCCTCGGTAATTTATGTTCCGCCCCCCTTTGCAGCTGATGCCATTTTAGAAGCAATAGATGCAAAAATAGAGCTAATTGTGTGTATAACAGAAGGAATTCCAGTATTAGATATGGTAATTGTAAAGCGGGCACTAAGTGGTTCAAAGTCTAGGCTTATTGGGCCAAACTGCCCCGGTATTATTACGCCAGATGAATGTAAAATTGGTATAATGCCAGGTCACATTCACAAAAAAGGCAAGGTGGGGATAGTTTCACGCAGCGGAACGCTAACTTATGAGGCGGTATTTCAAACCTCTAAATTAAATTTAGGGCAATCTACCTGTATTGGTATAGGTGGCGACCCAGTAAACGGCACTAACTTTATAGATGCTATAGATTTATTCTTACATGACGATAAGACTGAATCAATTATTATGATTGGTGAAATTGGTGGCAGTGCGGAAGAAGAGGCAGCTGAATTTGTAAAAAAATCCAAAATCAAAAAGCCAATGGTTGGCTTTATTGCAGGCAGAACCGCTCCTAAGGGAAGAAGAATGGGGCATGCTGGTGCAATAGTTGCAGGTGGCAAGGGTGGCGCGGAAGATAAAATTGAAGCCATGAAATCTGCCGGCATGAAAATTTCAGATTCTCCCTCTAAACTTGGCGAAACCTTAAAAAGTATTTTGTAAGGTATAAATTATTCTTGCTATTTATTATCATATGTGCATTATCGCCCCTCTTAAACAATTTAAAATATGGCTTTAAAAATAAGATTAGCAAGATCAGGCAGTAAAAATAGACCCTACTACAATATAGTAGTGGCTGAAGGTAAGGGTCCAAGAGATGGTAAATTTATAGAAGAGCTGGGTTCTTATAATCCACTATTAAATGAAGAAGAAAAAAGAATTTCCATATTAAAAGAAAGGGCTGAATATTGGCTATCTAAAGGGGCGGAGCCAACTGATAGAGTGGTTTTGTTCTTGCAGAAAAAAGATATTGGTCAAAAGGTGCCATTTATTAAGGCTTTAAATAAAAAACTTGCTCTAAAAGTTAAAGCAACTACCGCTGGTGTTGCTAAAAAGAAAGAGCTAGAAGCCAAAAAAGCAGAAGCTAGTGCTAAAAAACAAGAAGCCGCCGCTGCGGTTGAGGCTTAAGAGTTGGTTTTCTAGACCTCTACTAAACCCCCACTAAACGCCAGTTGAACCAAAGCCACCCGTGCCCCTTTGGCTGGAAGTTAAATCTATTTCTTCTTGAAAATCTGCCCTTGTAAATGGGGCTATTATCATTTGTGCAATTCGCATTTTTGGGATTATGGTGAAATCTTCCTCGCCTAAATTTATTAGCAGAACCTTTATCTCGCCCCTGTAATCAGCATCTATGGTGCCGGGGCTATTTAAAACAGTAATGCCGTTTTTTAAGGCAAGCCCTGAACGGGGGCGAATTTGTGCCTCAAAACCCCTTGGCAATTCAATGGCAAGACCGGTGCTAATTAGCTCTCTCTTCCCAGATCTTATAACTATATTTTCGGTGATATTTGCCTCTAAATCAACCCCAGCACTTTGCTCAGTTTGATAGTTAGGCAAATTAACATTACTGTGTAATTTCTTTATTTTTACAATTACTTGTGGCATAAATATTTTTTATAATAAATATATGAAAGCAGTTTTAATAAAAGATAATAGTAAAAAAATCTATCATGAAAATAGCGCTACTCCAAAAATTAATGAGAATCAAATACTTGTTCAAAATCTATATGCTGGTTTGAACTTTTTAGACATCTATATAAAAAATGCAGCTGGCACCTATGCTCCCAAAGCCTATCCAGCAATTTTGGGTAGGGAAGGGGTGGGCAAGGTTGTAGAGCTTGGTAAAAAGGTGAGTGGTATAAAAAAAGGGCAGGTGATTGGCTATATTAGTAATCATAGTGGCTCATTTGCTGAATTTTCAAGCGTGGATGCTACTTCTGCTATAAAAATTCCCACCTACA
>JBKCHH010000082.1:0-9124 GCA_046302855.1 Alphaproteobacteria bacterium | reverse complement strand
TGGCGAATACTTCGGGCGTATCTTGCGACATTTCAACATAATTAGCGGCAGTAAGTTCTTTGGTGAAGGTAACTAGAAGATCCACCATTAAACCAACACCGGCTAGGTTATTGGTTTTATAATCTAACCAAGGTGTTTTTTCTCCTCTATACCCAGTTATCTCTGAGAATAAATTATTTACCTCGTCTATAACCTGTTTACTAGCTTCATGACCTAGAACCCCTAATAGCCACCCCTTTGTTTTATCGGCATTTACTAAAAAGGCATTGTTTTGAACTTCTGGATAGTAGTTAGCTATGTGAGATATTGGCCCTTTTGATTGCGGGAAAGCATATTTTATATATTCTAGATTTAATGGCCTTTTACCAATTAAGCCTTCGACTTCTCTTCTTTTCTTCTTAATGTCAGAGGCTGGGTGCGTAGGATCTGTCAGCTTGTCAAGCACATCAACAGTGGAAGTATTCGTATCACCATTACCATTACCACCAAAGCCACCACCACCATCATTATATTCTTCTACCATAATTTTAACCTATTTTTTAGCCATTATAGATAAGATTTATTACAAAAGGGTAAAAAATCTGTTAACTTTATAATAATTCCAATTTTTTTCTTGACTAACAAAATTTAGTTTCTATTGATAACCCTCCCTAATAATGTGAGCAGAACTTATCATTATAGAGGGCAAAATAAATAAAAAGCAAAGCTAAATAAAATAATAAAAAGGAACAAGAATGCCCACCATTAACCAATTAATAAGAAATCCAAGGATAGTTCAAAAGACCAAAACTAAAGTTCCAGCTATGGAACAAAGCCCGCAGAAAAGGGGCGTTTGCACAAGGGTTTATACAACTACTCCTAAAAAGCCAAACTCGGCCTTGCGTAAAGTGGCTAGAATCAAGCTTTCTAACGGGTTTGAAGTTATTGCCTATATTCCAGGCGAAGGGCATAATCTGCAAGAACACTCAATTGTGCTAATTCGTGGCGGAAGGGTAAAAGATTTGCCAGGGGTGCGTTATCATATAATTCGTGGTGCTTTAGATACGCAGGGTGTGAAAGATAGGCTTAAAAACCGTTCTAAATACGGTGCTAAAAAACCAAAAAAATAATAAATAATTTAAGGTAATAAACCATGGCAAGAAGAAGAAAGGCAATAATAAGAACCATCCACGCTGATGTAAAATATAATGATCTAGTGGTTTCAAAATTCATTAACTATGTAATGCGTAGTGGAAAAAAGGGTGTGGCAGAATCTATTGTGTATAAAACTATCGATTTACTTGGCGATAAGGCAAAAAGTGAAGCTCCGCTTGAAGTTTTAAAGTCTGCTATTGAAAATGTTCGCCCAGCTGTAGAGGTAAAATCAAGAAGGGTAGGTGGTGCAACCTATCAAATTCCTTGTGAAGTTAAGGAAAATAGGTCTTTAGCCTTAGGCATTAGATGGCTAATAAATGCTGCCAATGCAAGAAAAGAAAAAACCATGTTCGAAAAATTAGCCAATGAGCTAATGGAAGCCTTTAATCAAAAGGGTGCAGCTGTGAAAAAACGCGAAGAAACTCACAAGATGGCAGAAGCCAACCGTGGTTTTGCCCACTTTAAATGGTAGGAGATACGGATTATTTTAGTGGCTTAAAAAGGTAGGAGTCATTGCTATTGACGCGAAGCGAAAAAGCAATCCATAAACAAGGCAGAGCTTGAATTTCAGGATAGTTGTTGCAAGAAAAAATATTTTTGTGGATTGCCACGTCGCCCGCCTACGCCAAGGCTTCGGCGAGGCTCCTCGCAATGACGGTTTTCTTTACTTGTCATTCTATAAATGGGAATTAGCCTAAGAGACCTCTGAAACATGACGGACAGAATAAAAAACTCTACTTCCTTTTCTTTAATACCTTTACATCCCTTTTTACGCTGCCGGTGTAGAGCTGGCTGGGGCGACCTATTTTGTGATCAGGGTCTTGCATCATTTCGTTCCACTGGGCAACCCAGCCAGAAACCCTAGCCATGGCAAAAATTCCGGTAAATAGGTCAGCTGGAATTTTCATAGCCTCATAAATAATGCCAGAGTAGAAATCTACATTTGGGTATAGCTTTCTATCAACAAAGTATGGGTCTTGCAGGGCAATTCGCTCTAATTCTTTGGCGATTTTTAGTAGGGTAGAATCCTTTACGCCAACCTCTTCCAAAACCTCATCACATGATTGTTTTAATACCTTAGCTCTTGGATCAAAGTTTTTGTAAACCCTATGACCAAAGCCCATTAGCTTGTATTCCTTGTTTTTCACTCCCTTAATAAAGGCGGGGATTTTTTCTACTGAGCCAATTTCCCTTAGCATTTTTATTACCGCTTCATTAGCACCACCATGTGCTGGCCCCCATAGGGCAGAAATTCCAGCTGCAACGGCTGCATAAGGGTTAGCCTCTGAAGAGGCAGCCAAGCGAACAGTTGAAGTTGAGGCATTTTGTTCGTGGTCGGCGTGTAGAATCATAATTTTTTCCATTGCCCTAGATAAGACTGGGCTTACCTTGTATGGCTCACAGGGAACAGAAAACATCATATTCAAAAAGTTTTCAGCAAAGCCCAGCGAATTGTTTGGATAGACAAAAGGTTGCCCGATAGAATATTTATATGCCATAGAGGTGAGAGTTGGCATTTTAGCAATCATTCTTCTAGCGGCTAAATCCCTTGATTCTGGCGAGGTTACATTGGTTTCATCATTATAGAAGGCAGATAAGGTTCCAACCGCCCCCACTAAAATTGCCATAGGGTGCGATTTTCTAGGAAAGCCACGATACAAAAAGTGGAGCTGTTCATGCACCATTGTATGATGAATAATATCATATTTAAAAGTGGCATATTCTTCCGGTGTTGGAAGCTCACCATAAATAAGCAGGTAAACAACTTCTAGATATTCGCAATTTTCGGCCAGTTGTTCAATAGGGTAGCCCCTGTGGAGCAAAACGCCAGCATCACCATCTATAAAAGAAATTGTAGATTGGCAGGATGAGGTTGATAAAAACCCCGGATCATGTGTAAAATAGCCAGTATCCTTATAAAGAGAGCGAATATCCAGAACAGAAGGGCCAACCGTGCCTTTAAGTATTGGCAGTTCAGTGGTGATGGTTTTTCCACCTTCTTCTATAATTAATTTCGCATTTGCTGGTTGGTTATAATTTGCATTATTAGCTGGACTACTTTCTTTAGCTTTTGGCCCCTTTAGTAATTTTGTTACAACATTGCTCATTTTTTACCCCTACTTGGGTAGTAGTTATATGATTGAATTAAATAGCATTATTTGCTTTCTAGTCAACAATTATTTTGCGACGCAATAAAAATATTAGCCCCTGCCTTTTGGTTCTTCAATAAGCCTACCATTAGAGTCGCAAAGCTTTCCTTTCCTTTCTTTAGCAAGTTGAACTTGAGTTTTTATACCTTCTATTTCTGGCGAAGGTTTTATGCCATATTTATTAAATATATCTACCATAAAAACTCCCGTTAAGGCAGCTGGTGAGGCAAGTGAAGTTCCTTTTTCTTGTATAAAAACTTTTTCTAAAGCAGAAAAATCTGCTCTCCCATCACCATTAACATCAAAAACTCCAAATCTACTTGTGTCAAAGATAGAGCCTGGAGTTTTTAATTGATTAGGTAGTCTAGTTGAATAAGGGGCAATTTCAGCAATAATATTTCCTGAACCAATTGTAGTATTCGTTGCTGCAACTGGATAAACATTAGGTAAGCATTGCGCTCCAAAGGCTAATCCACTTACCAAACCAGCATTTCCATTGGCAATAAATACTTTTACATTAGGATTTTCCGCAAGTGAAGTTATTCTATCTATATTTTGTTGATTAGCTTTTACTACGTCAAAAAACCAAGAAAAATTTATGTAAACTTTTGCTTTTATTTCTGTTTTATTTAGTTGATCTAAGAATTCTCCGTATTCTCCATTATAATTGTAGTCAATACCTATCACATAGGTATTGTGTGGCAATTTTCCTTTGTTTAGGCGAATAATTTCAGCTATTGCAACAGAAGCAACAAAATCTCCATGAGGAAGATCTTCATAATTAGTTTTTCGAAAACGATCAGATATAATTATTACATTGTTTTTTGGATCTTTTAACAATCCCATTATTTTTTCTGGAATTGTTGGATTGGGAGTTGAATTTCCGTCTGGTAAGTTTTTGTTTAAAACTAAATATCGATATAGAGGAAAAATACCAGTATTATATTCTTGCGTAGCATTATTATCACTTAAAGGTGGAATTACTAATGGCCTTAAATCAACTTCTGCCCCTTTTGCCCCCATAATTAATGCTGCTGCAGAGCTTAGTAAACTTAAAGCAATACTTATTTTTGTTTTTATTCCCATATTTTCTTGTTAAATAACAAGAAGGTTAAAATTCTATTAAAATAATTAAATTTTTATTTAGGGAAAAAAATCTACTTACCAAACGCCCTTTTAACTAAGCCTACTATTGGTCTGCCAGTAGCACCCCAAACTGGTCTGCCAATAGCACCCCAAAAAAACCCGCCAACGCCAGATACTGCTCCTAAAGTAGCTCCAACGGCTGGGTTAGACCTAGAGGCGGTTTTAGAGCGGAAGTTATTAGAACCTTCCTCCCAACCAGCCCTTGCCCTTCTACCAACAAAGCCTGCTCCCGCTGGAATACCTTTAGTAATAAACGAGCCTACACCATTAGGTGCAGGTGAGCCAAGGCTTACTAAAGCGCCCGTAATTCTTTTTACAGTTTCCAGCATAGCGGTTTGAACAAAGTTCATTACCCAAAGCACTATCATAATTGCAATCATACAAATTTGATTAATATGTGGGTTAGTTTTAAACCAGCTAAGAATTCCAACCCCTTGAGTTTCATCTACCCACCAGTGGACGGGTAAAATTAAGAATACCCACACCTGTTTAAGGCATAGTTTTTTATCTAAATCGGTTATCATGCAACCGGTAATCATGGTCATTACTAAATTCATAGTGATTACCATTAAAAGAAGCAGAACTGGCACTTGAAACACATAGCTAAGCATTGCATCTAGCCAAGCATCGGTTGCTGCCTTGGTGTTATCGTTTAAAAGAAGGGCGAAAAATACCGGTGCAATGGCAGCCAAAATAAACATACCAAATAGGGCAGTTAAATATGCCTTAACGAAGGATACTAGATTCATTATAAGGCTCCATAAAATGAAAATCATTACTAAGCCTAGTAAAATATTAGTTATTGGATAAAATAATGAGGCGACAATTTTCCACAATGCCCCATTTAGTAAAATTTGCCCAAATAGGTCATCTATAGCGAGCAAAGCATTTTCTTGGTTGGCAACTAAAGCTCCACCAGTTATTCCACCACTGGCACTGGCAAAAACAGATATTAAGCCCGCTTGTAGATTTAAAAAGAAGCTAAAAATGGTGTTTTCAAAATTATTCCAATCACTAATTAAATAGGTTATAAAGCCAACCTTCATAGCAAGAATTGCAATTTCACCGGGGTTTTGTTGCTTCATTTGCAGTAGGGTAAACCCGCCGTAGCCAAAAATGGCAAAGAAAACTAGCAACCAATAAATATCTTCAAAAGAAGAGTTCTTAAAAAACTTCTCAAAAATTGGCTTTGTGCCTTCACTTAAAGTTAATTGAAACTTTAAAATTAGGTAAGAAATAAAGCCAAATTCTTTTGATGGCTGTTTTACACCATTAGCGTCTATATATTCAGTAGAAAAACGCCAATCTGATACTTTAGAATCATTACAAACTGGTTTTTTGGTTTTAGGGTCTATTTCAGTTAGGTATTTATTATAAGAATTTCGCTCAACACATTTATAGGGAAAACAACTATCAACAGCTGGCTTACAACCTGTTAAGAATAGAAAAAGAGCAAGGCAAAAAAACAGCATCAAATTCTTCCAGCCATTTTGCCTTGTAGCTATTTTTTTGAAGCTTTTTAAAATCATTATTTTTCAACCTTATTTTAAGGCTATATGCCTATTATACATAAGTACTTTGAAGATATTATTAAAAACATCTTAGCTATTGTAAATATTTTGTTTCAAATAACAGTTTTTCTTACTAAGTAGTAGAAAAATGTTTTTATATAAAATTATATGAAATTTTTTAGTCCAATAACTATTCTGGTAACTTTTTTTTGGGTGGGGAAGATTCCCTTAATAAGGGGAACGCTTGGCTCTTTAGCAGGCTTGGCACTAATTTCTTTGATATTTAATCTGCCAAAAGATCTTGGTTTTAACCCAAACTGGTTGTTTTTAATATATCCTATAAGCCTGTATTTACTATATTCCGTAGGGGTTAGCTATAGTGATATCTACGCCTTTAGGGTTAGGAAGAAAGATCCGCAAGAGGTGGTAATAGATGAAGTAGTAGGAATGATGTTTGCTATCTATCTTTTTGCCCTGTTCTATGCAACCCTTGTGTTTTTTGATAAGGAATATTTTGAAACCTTGATGGTTCTATTACAGTGGTATGTGATTTTGCTATTTATTCTGTTTAGAATATTCGATATTTTTAAACCTTGGCGGGTAGCAAAGGCAGAAGAAATTAGGCACAAGGGGCGTTCAATAATGCTAGATGACATTTGGGCTGGTTTTTACGCCGCCATGTTTGCCATTTTTATATTCATTATTTTTTATATTTTGGGAATATGGGAATCTATCTTAATTCATTATTATCCTAATTATTCAGCTAAGCTGGTTGGTGCATAAAGAATGTTGCTTTATTAACCTTAATTATTTATACAAATCAAAAAAAGATAAAATGAGTATAATTCCTATAAAAATAGTTTTTGAGAAGGTTCAAATTAACTTTGTTAAGTATTTTAAACTTTTTATTGCCTTATCGATAATTTTTTCTGCCCTATCGCTGTTTTTGTTATTTACTAAGGGTTTTAATCTAGGCACAGATTTTAAGGGTGGGAGTTTAATTGAGATAAGGGTTGCCACAAAAGATGCTGATATTCCTAAAATTAGAAAAAACCTCTCAGAAGCTAATTTGGGAGAGGTGCAAATACAAACCATAAAGAACGACGATATTAACTTTACCGATATTATAATAAATATAGGGGCAAAAAAGAATGAGGTTAGCAATGTAGATAAGATAAAAGAGGTTCTGCAAGCCTCAATTTTAAGCAATATTGAATATAGAAAGGTAGATTTTGTTGGGCCTAATGTAACGGAGGAAGTTATCTACTATGGCGTTTTGGCGGTTATTTTTTCCCTTATAGGGATTTTTATTTATATATGGGTTAGGTTCGATGTTTTATACGCCTGTGGTGGTATCTTGGCCCTTTTTCACGATTTAATTTTAACCCTTGGATTTTACTCTCTCACTGGCTTTGAATTTAGCTCTGCAACGGTGGCAGCTATTCTTACAATTCTTGGCTATTCGATAAATGATTCGGTAATTATTTATGATAGGCTTCGCCTAAACCTTCGCAAGTTTAAAAGTAAGGGGTTGGATGAGGTGATAAACACCAGCATCAACACCACGCTAAACCGCACGATAATGACCTCTATGACCACCCTTATTGCGGTAATAGTAATCCATATATTTGGTGGTGAGGCATTAAAGAGTTTTTCAGCCGGCTTAATATTTGGTATTTTAATTGGAACCTACTCATCAATTTTTATTTCCGCCCCATTTTTAATATTGAAGAAGAAATAGTATGTCATATCTATTGTTGACTGGCCACTTAGGCTTTATCGGTTCAAACTTTGCAATTAGAGCCATTAATTCTGGAAAAAAACTAATTGGGCTAGATAAGCTAACCTATGCGGGCAATCTAAAAAATGTAGCAGAAATAGAAAATAACCCCAATTATATATTCATTAAGGGCGATATTAATAATAAAGAGCTAGTGAATGACATCTTTAACAAATACAAAATTTCAGCTGTAGTGAATTTTGCGGCGGAATCGCATGTGGATAACTCAATTTCTAGCCCAAAAGAGTTTATTACTAGCAATATTAATGGCGTATTTACTTTGCTTGAAGAGGCAAGAGCCTATTATAATAAATCAAAGGATGAAAACTTTAGATTTCTGCACATTTCAACGGATGAAGTGTATGGTAGCCTTGGCGAAAAGGGGAAATTCAGCGAAAAATCTAATTATCAGCCAAATTCGCCCTATTCTGCCTCTAAAGCAGCCTCTGACCACTTGGTTAGGGCTTGGTTTGAAACCTATGGGCTTCCAACCCTTACTACTAATTGTTCCAACAATTTTGGACCAAAACAACATAGCGAAAAGCTAATCCCCACAATCATAAGAAGTTGTCTAAACAATAAGCCAATCCCCATTTATGGTGATGGTAAAAATATTCGTGATTGGATTTTTGTGGAAGACCACTGTGAGGGCATAGAGCTGGTGCTAAAAAAGGGTAAGGTGGGTGAAACCTACTGTCTTGGCACTAATAATGAACGCACCAATTTGCAAATTGTGAACTCAATCTGCGAAATTTTGGATAGGTTAAAACCTGAAGAAAAATCTTATAAAAATTTAATTTCCTTTGTAAAGGATAGGGCGGGGCATGATAGAAGATATGCCATAGATAACACCAAGGCAGTGAAAGAACTTGGCTTTAATCCAAAAGGTTCTTTTGAAGAAAATTTAGAAAAAACAATTAGGTGGTATTTAACTAAATCTTAACAAACTTAAGGTTTTAGTTAGGTATTATGGCAGTAGCATCAGTAAACAACTCAGGAAGTGATGGTAGGGGAGGTAATGGCGGTGGAAATAGAGATGGAGGAGGTGGAGGTATTGGCAACTTTGGCTCTGGTGGTGGCTCGAGTAATAATAAGCCAACAGAATATAAAATAACTAAAGAAGCTTATGAAGCATTGCTAAAAAAATGGGGTTATATAAATGTCTTAATTCCCGAAGTTTCTTTTCAGCAGGAAAATTATACAGATGAATTAATTATTCCGTTCATTACAGAAAATTTTGAACCTTTGTTTGAAATGGAGGGTGAGCAGTTAAAAGATAGTATTGCTCTTGTTCTGTTAAAGTTTTTATTAAACTTCACTAAAGAAAAAAGTTTTGAAAAAGAAACCATTAAGGCAATAAATATATTTGCAACAATAACTGGAAATAAAATTAACTATAAAGA
>JBKCHH010000081.1:0-16097 GCA_046302855.1 Alphaproteobacteria bacterium | reverse complement strand
TGGTTTAAGAAAAACTTTTCTTGATCCTTATCCCCAAGCAACCTAACTGCTTGATAATTAAGGATAGAAACAAGGTTTCTGCCAGTTTCATCATTTAAATATCTACTAATTTTTATAATGGATTTTTTGGTATGTTCGCCATCATTTAGGGCAATGGCATTTAGGGTGGCTAAAATTTCTCTAATGGATTTTTTGTATCTTTTTAACATATCATACTTGCCACTTCTAAAAATTAAATAGGCAAGAAATGATGAGAATTTAAATAGGTAAGAAATAACAAAGGTAGCCAGTGCCAATATTAAAAAACCAATTACTAACGAAACCTCAACCTCATACTGGGCTACATTAATTTTTACATAACCGCTGGCTTGATGCAGATAATTAAATACTAAAGATACTATCAAAAGAACTAGAAGATTTAATATCAAGCGAAACATATATTATAAAAACCAAGGTAAGAAAAATAATATTAGAGTAAAAAAACTGCTAATAAAAGTAGCAACAATAATTGATTTTGGAAGTATAATATTTTTATTTTTAACTTCACCATCATTTTTGTTACTAAAGGCTACAACAAATATCCTCATTAAGTAATAGGTGGCAAGCACGGTAGATATAATAACCGTTGCTAATACAATATAATCAACGCCATTAAAGATAGATAAAAACAGAAAATATTTTGCTAACATTCCACCGGTAAAGGGTAGCCCAATAATAGAAATGGCGTTAATGAAAAACAAAAAGAAGGTTATGGGCAAAACTTTACCCACCCCTTCTAACTCTGAAATATATTTTTTATTTAAGGCTATTAGAATTATTCCACTTATGAAAAACAAAGATATTTTGGCGAAGGCGTGCGAGGTTAAAAGCAATATCGCCGCATTGTTTCCAACCTTATTGTTAAGGGTTAGGGCAAGCAAAATATAAGATAGCTGTGCAATAGTAGAATAGGCAAGAACCTGCTTTATATTATCACTAAAACAGGCCTTTATTGAAGCAAAAATTATAGTGAAACAGGCAAGGTAGGTAATAATATTCAGCCAAGGCAAGTTAAATAAGCTAGCATCAAAAATATAAATGAAGATTTTTATTAGAATAAATGCTCCAGATTTTACCACCGCTACCGCATGCAGTAAGGCAGATACTGGCGTTGGGGCAACCATAGCCTCTGGTAGCCATCTATGGAAAGGAAAAACAGCATTTTTCCCCACCCCTAATACAAACAACAGCAATACCAAAATTATTAACTGGGGCGATGCTTCAGGGGGAAATATTCCACCTGTTTCAAAATTAACCGTTTCAGTTGCCACATAGGTAATAATTATTGCAGGCAGAAAAAAGGCAAATGAAGTGCCAAGCAGATACAGCAGATATATTTTCCCAGCCCTTATAGTTTCTTTTGTTTGATAAAAACTAACTAAAGGAAAGGTAAAAATGGTTAAAAGCTCATAAAAAATAAAGGTGGAAATAAGGTTATCTGAATAGGCAATACCCATAACGGCAAACATTGAGAAGGAAAAATAGCCATAAAAACTACTTTGGTTCACAATCTTCAACGCTTTTAAATATCCAGATGAATAAATTATCGCAACAAACCATAAGAATGAGGTAAGAACAGCAAAATACAAGCCTATTGGCTCAAAAGAAAATTTTATAAATACATCGTTAAATAATCTGGCAACAACCACTTCATTATCCAAAGTTTGTTTAAGCAAATTTTTAGACTGGGCTATATGAAGCAAAAGCAAGGCGAGCGAGGTTAAAAAAGTAAAAAAAGAAAAAAGCAGGTTAATAACAGTTCTAAAGCTATTAAAGCTGGTTAATTTAGAAATTATCCCACTGGCAAAGGGGAAGAAGAAAATAAAAAACAGCAATAGTTTTATAACATCATAACTTGAAGAAAAATTTTTTAGATAAAACTCTAGATTTAAAATATCAAAAATCATACAAGATAAGAAATTATACTCTAATAATAACGATTATGTATTTAAATCAATCAATATTCCGTGCCTATGATATAAGGGGGGTTTTTGAAAAAACCTTGTTTGGGCAATCGGCAAACCTTATCGGGCAAGGCTTTATTGCTTATTTACACAAGCATTTTCCTAAACAGGAATATAAAATATTTGTGGGCTATGATGGTAGAATTTCTTCCCCCATTTTAAGAGACCAGCTTTTAAAGGGTTTAATGGCAGATGGCGTAGAACTAATAGATGTAGGGCTTTGCCCAACTCCGCTTGTTTCTTATCTGGCTTATAAATATGCGGAAAAAAGTAAGGTGGTTTGTGGTATTATGATTACCGGCTCTCACAACCCTAAAGAATATAACGGCTTTAAAATTACGGTGGATAAGGAATCTCTATTTGGCGAAAAAATTCAAGAGCTAAAAGAACTTTGCCCTAAAACTATAAAAAATGGTGATTTTTTAGTTCAAAAACAATCCTTCCAAAAAGAATACATAGCAAGGCTAATGCAAGATTTTGAAGGGAATAAATTAAACATAGTTTGGGATCCTGCCAATGGAGCCACAGCCAATGTTCTGCAAGAATTAATTACTCAAATATATAAAAAATCTAGCGGTAAACATATAGTAATTAATGAAAAGATAGATGGCAATTTTCCATCCCACCATCCAGACCCTACCGTGCCAGAAAATCTAATGCAACTGCGTGATA
Source organism: Alphaproteobacteria bacterium (assembly GCA_046302855.1). Lineage (GTDB taxonomy): Bacteria > Pseudomonadota > Alphaproteobacteria > Rickettsiales > UBA8987 > JBKCHH01. Next base: position 13,422 of record JBKCHH010000081.1, on the reverse strand, counting down.
CGGTGCTAAAAAATAAGTTCGATTTAGGTATTGGCTTTGATGGCGATGGCGATAGAATTGGCATAGTAACCAAAAATGGCAAAATTCTAAAGGGCTATGAAATTATGGTGCTATTTTCAAGGGATGTGATTCATTCTTACAAGGGGGAAGATGTACCAAAAATAATTTCAGATGTAAAAACAAGCAATATTTTATTTAAAGATATAGAACTGCAAGGGGGCAAACCTATCATGTGGAAAACTGGGCATTCTTACATAAAAAATAAGCTCAAACTTGAAAAAGGCTTGCTGGCGGGTGAAATGAGCGGGCATATTTTCTTTGCAGACAAGTATTTTGGCTTTGATGATGCCATTTATTCTGCCATCCGCCTAATTAATATTGCTAATAAAACCAATATTGAGGCGGAATTAAAAATTCTGCCAAAAATATATAGTTCGCCAGAAATAAAATATACCGTTGCGGATGATAAAAAGTTTGCCCTAATAGATATTATAAAACAGCAGGTTATGGGAAGAGTGGAGCAGTTTGGCTTTTCAAAAAAAGGGCTAGAGGTTTTTGATTTAGATGGTATTCGCCTTTCCGATGGAAAAAGTTTTATTCTAGTTAGGGCATCCAACACCACGCCTAGCATAATAGTTGCTTATGAAAGTTTTGATGAGGCTATCTATAATAAAATTGCTAAAGAAATTGAGGGGATTATAGAGAAGGAATTAACATTAAATTCATAAACAATGAAAAATTTTATTGAAAGACTACTAACCGCCGTAATTTTAGGATCAGCGGTTGTTTATATAGTTATAATTGGCTCGCCTGCCTTTATTTTTCTTTTAGGCTTTGCCTGTGCCTTAATGCTACATGAATTTTTTGCCATCACTAAATTTATTAAAAGCAAAAAAAATACCAAGCCCCTTCTTTCACCCAAGCAACAAAAGTTTCTTGCCATGTTTTATATAATTTTTCCTTGCGTAATTTTGGGTCTGTTGTTTCAAAAGGATGAGGTTTTAGTGCTACTTTTGCTTGCCCTTACTTGGGGGGTGGATGTGGGAGCCTACGCTTTTGGCAAAACTCTTGGCAAAATAAAGGCTTTTTCTGTAAAGATTGCACCAAGTATTAGCCCATCTAAAACCTATGTAGGCTTAGTTGGAGCCTTCATCTGCACCTTTTTAGTGCTAGAATTTTTTCTATTTTACTTTGCTGATTTTATTTGCGTTTATGCCGATGTTTGCGATAGGGAAAAATATTTTTGGGAAAAAATTGCCTTCACCATCTTGTTTGTTGTAGTAGCACAAGCGGGGGATTTTTTTGAATCTTACCTAAAACGCAAATACAAAAAGAAAGATTCCGGCACTTTATTACCTGGTCATGGCGGGATACTAGACCGTGTTGACGGCTTAATCTTTACTTCAATTATCTTTGGTTTGGCTATGTTTTTTTTATGAGATGCAAGAGGTTTAAATAAAAATTTTATTAAGTCTTTGGCTACTGCCAAATCTAGTTAAAACCTCATAAGGGCTGGTATTTGCAAACTGGGCAAAATCATTTAAAGAAATATTATCGCCAATTATTTCCACCTCATCCCCAACCTTTACGCCATCTATGCTAGATACATCCAGCACAATTAAATCCATAGAAATTTTGCCCAGCACCTTTGCCTTTTTATTATTGATAAAACAATAAGCGTTGCCTTGTGCACTTCTTAAGTAACCATCTGCATAACCAATGGCAATGGTTGCTAGTTTCATTCCCTTTTTTGCCTTATCAATACCGTTATAGCCTATATAGCCATTCTCTCTCACTTCTTTTAGTTGGATAATTTTACTATAGATTTTTATTAATCCCTTAATATTGGGTTGTTTTATGCCACCATAAAGAGCAATTCCGGGTCTTGCTATGGTTTCAGTTAGTTGCGGGAAGTTAATAATGGCTTGCGAATTACTAAATGAAAAGGTGGATTTGGTAAAGTTTTCCACAATTTTTTTTACATTATCTAGCTGAGTTTTGGTGAGCGATGATTTTCTATTTTCCGCATCCATAAAATGAGTTAAAACTAAAGACTTATGGTGTTTTACCTTATCAATATCACTAACATCTATGCCAAGCCTGTTCATTCCGCTATCTATATGAATGGCGAAAGTTGGAGCCTTATTTAAATCTTTTGTAGCAAATTGCCAAATTTCAACTTGACTTAAACTATTAAGTATTGGAGTTATATTATTGTTAATAAAGGTTATTTCTTCACCTTTATTTATTCCATTGAATACATAGATTGCCTTTTCAGTAATTTTGCGAAGATTTAAGGCTTCATCAAGAGTGGCAACAAAAAAATTACTGCAACCATTTATTTCTAGAACCCTTGCGACCTCTTCCAACCCCACCCCATAAGCATTTGCCTTTACCACCCCTGCTATTTGCGTGTTTGGTTTTAGCGATTTTAAATAGTTATAATTTTCCGCCAGAGCATTTAAATCTATTATAAGAGTGGTTTGTGAGTGCATTTTTTTAGTATTTTTTATTCAACATTAAAGATAAAATCTCTTTCTTGCATTATTTATTTTGCTGATTTATAGAAATTAACTCAAGCAAAAATAGAGTTATGTCCAATAATCAAAATTTAAAGGCCTCATCATTATTCTTTGGTGCAAATGCGGTTTATATAGCTGAAATATATGAAAAATTTTTGAGCAATCCTAGTTCGGTTGATGCCTCTTGGCAAAAGTATTTTGCAGATTTGCACGATAGTTCAAATCAAGTAAAAGCAGATTTCGGCAAGGGTTCTTGGGGTAAGAATAAAACTAAAGTTGTTGGTGCCGTAAATGAAGAAGCGGAAGTTAAAAAAGAAAGTAAAAAGCCAGTAGCAGAAGTAGCTAACCAAAATGCTTCCCACGGTGCTGAAGAGCTTAGCATTAAGGCGCATCAATTAATTAGAGCCTACAGAATTAGGGGGCATTATTTAGCAAATTTAGATCCGCTAAATATCTACGAAAATAAACACGAACATGAACTTGATATTGAAAGGCACGGCTTTACGCAGGCAGATTTAGATAAGAATATATATCTAGGTGGCTGGCTTGGTTTAAGCCAAGCAACCCTTAGGGAAATTATTAATATTTTACAACAATCTTACTCTGGCACTTTGGCAACTGAATTTTGGCATATTCAAGCCTTAAAAAATAAAGAGTGGTTGCAGGAAAAAATTGAAAGCTCGCTTGGTAAACCAAACCTTTCAAAAGAGGAGAAAAAACAAGTTCTGCACAAGCTAATGGAGGCAGTAACTTTTGAAGATTTTTTACACAAAAAATTCCCCGGCACCAAAAGATTTTCTTCTGAAGGTGGGGATGCTTTGCTTGTAGCCCTAGAAGAAATTGCCAAAACCTCTAGCAATTTAGGCGTAGAAGAAATTGTGGTTGGCATGCCACATCGTGGTAGGCTAAATGTTCTAACTGCCTTTATGCAAAAACCTTATGTGGCAATGCTGGCTGAATTTCAAGGCAAATCTGCTAACCCAGATTTTATTAACTCTTCTGGTGATGTAAAATATCACTTGGGCTATTCGGTTGATAGGAATTTTGGCAATAAAAAAGTTCATATGTCCCTTACGCCCAACCCTTCGCACCTAGAGGCTGTAAACCCTGTAGTGCTAGGCAAGGTGCGTGCGAAACAAGATTTAATTCAAGATAAGGCAAGGTTAAAGGCACTTGGCATTTTGCTTCATGGCGATGCGGCCTTTTGTGGACAAGGCGTTGTGGCAGAATCTTTAGTGCTAAATGATTTAGATGGCTACAAAACCGGTGGCACAGTTCACATAGTGGTGAATAATCAAGTTGGCTTTACAACTGACCCTTCCTCTGCCCACACTTCGCCCTACCCTACTGATATGGCGATGATGATTCAAGCACCAATTTTTCATATAAATGGTGATGATCCTGAAGCTGTAACACACGCTGCGCGTATTGCATCTGAATATCGCAACATTTTCAAAAAAGATGTGGTGCTAGATATTTGGTGCTACCGCAAATGGGGGCATAATGAAGGTGATGAGCCAAGATTTACTCAACCTTTAATGTATAAAATAATCGATGAGAAAAAAAATCCCTTCGAGATTTATGCTGAAAAATTAGTTAATGAAGTTGTAATTTCAAAGACAGAAGTTGAGCAGATGGAGCTAAGTTTTAGGGAAAAACTAGAGAAATCTTTTCAAGATTCCGCCAATTATAAACCACTAAAGGCAGATTGGTTAGAGGGTAACTGGGAAGGTTTTATCCAACCAGAAAAGGGTGAAAAACCAATAGTAGATACAGGAGTTAGCAAAAAAACTTTAAAAGAAATTGGCAAAAAATTAGTTCAGTATCCAGCAAATTTTGAACTTCATAAGGGGGTGCAAAGGGTAGTTGAGGCAAGAAAACAAATGATTGAAAGTGAAAAGGGTTTAGACTGGGGAACAGCAGAATCTCTAGCTTTTGGTAGCTTAATTAATGAGGGTTTTAATATAAGGTTTACTGGGCAAGATGTAATTCGTGGCACCTTTTCGCATCGCCATGCTGGCTTTACAGACCAAATTACGGGGCAAAAATTTATTCCCCTAAACAGCATAAATAAAGATGCAAAAATAGATATTTATAACTCTAACCTTTCAGAATTTGCGGTGCTTGGCTATGAGTATGGCTATTCTATTACAGACCCCAACTCGCTTGTGCTTTGGGAAGCGCAATTTGGTGATTTTGTAAACGGCGCGCAGGTTATGATAGATCAATTTATTGCATCAGCTGAAGTAAAATGGCTTAGAATGAGCGGGCTTATTATGCTTCTACCCCACGCCTACGAAGGGCAAGGGCCTGAACATTCATCTGCTAGAATTGAAAGATTTTTACAATTATGTGCTGAAGATAATATGATTGTGGCAAATTTTACTACCCCTGCCAACTACTTCCACGCCCTTAGAAAGCAATTAAAACGCAATTTTAGAAAACCTTTAGTTGTGTTTTCACCAAAATCACTTCTTCGCCATAAACTTGCGCAATCTAGCTTTGATGATATTGCAAGTGGCACTAACTTTAAAAGGGTAATTGGTGAAGTTTCAAATGACTTGGTAAAAGAAGATAAAATTAAAAAGCTAATTATAACTTCCGGCAAGGTTTATTATGATTTATTTGAAGCAAGGGCGTTAAAAAACATAAAAGATGTAGCTATAATTCGCCTAGAGCAATACTATCCGCTTCCAGAAGCAGAACTGCTTGCTGAAATTAAAAAATATAAGAATGCTGAAATTATCTGGTGCCAAGAGGAGCCAGAAAATATGGGTGCTTGGAACTTTTTAGATAGAAAGCTAGAAAAAATTATCCAAAAGGCATCCGTAAAGGCAAAAACTGCCATCTATGCTGGCCGCCCACCAGCTGCTGCCACTGCTTGCGGCTATGCCAAAACCCACACTAAAGAGCAAGAAAAATTAATAAATGAGGCTTTGGGATAAATTGGTTTTTAAAAAAAATATCTCAAAAATCAAAAAATTAACTTGATATTAATTTTTTTAACTAAAGAAATACAAGGGTTGAACAATATATTTTTTATGCGGTTTTTAGCGATATTTTTAATTTTTATCTTATCTGTAGCAACTTCTAGTTGTAACAATAAATTTCAAAAACTGCACTCTAAAAAAGGTAGTGCAGATGAAGAGGTTACAGTTTTAGAAGATTTTAACCTACCAAAAGAATTTTGGAATTCGCCAAAAGATATAACCCTAGCTTGGTATTCTGGCACAGATACCGCCGAATATTACGCCACCGATAGGTTTGTGTTAATGACTGGGAAAGATAAGCCAGTTATAGACTACAAACTAAACAGAAGGCTTCAAGACGAAGATTTAGAACAACATGTTCGCAAATATTTTTTAGATAACTTCAAAAAAATACTCACCTCTAAAAAACACCATGTAAAAATTGCTAAGGATAAGCTAAAATTTAAAGCTGGTGAAACGGCAATTTCTTACGATACCAATAATTTTGATTTCTCTAACATAGCAACCGATTATGTTTTGGTAATGAATGTAAAATATTTTGGCATCAATATAGAATTTGATGAAGATATTTCAACGCAGGTGCCACAAGTTGTTACTAGGGTTGAATTTTTGCTTTATAACCGTTTAGATAACCAAATTTTAGCTAAAAAAAGCTTTATGCAAATTGATGATGTGCAGGGCAAGTGGGATTTCCCCCCTATTTATGTGAAGATGTTTTCTGCCCTTGCCGAAGTGTTTAGAAATGCAATTTCAGATGCAGAAGATTGGTTGCTTTCTGAATAAAAGCAGATATATCTAAATTAACAAAACAACTATCTATATATGAAAAAACTAGCCATTATTTTTATTTTCTCTTTATTTGTATCAAACGCCCTCGCCCCAAAAACTTTCGCTACCGAAACAGTAATAAATTTAGCAGAACAAAACCTTTTTCCTGAAGGTATAACTTCAGATCAATCTGGTAATTTATATGTATCTAGCCTTAAAAAGGGTAAAATTGTTAAAATTGATGCCTTAACAAAACAAGCTACTGATTTTGCTGCCTCTAATCAAGATGGCTTAACTTCTGTAGTTGGGCTTTATGCTGATAATAAAAATCATTTACTCTATGCCTGTTCTTCTGATACTGGCGTGGCAGAGGTTGCTAACAAAACTAAACCTGCCCTAAAGGTTTTTGATTTTAAAACGGCTAAATTAAAGGCTTCTTACGATTTACCACAGGGCGGTGCCAACGGCTCTTTTTGTAATGATATTACAATTGATAATAAAAATAATGTCTATGTTACTGATTCCTTTAATCCAAGAATTTTAGTGCTGGAAAGAAAGGGCAAGGAATTAAAAGAATTTGTATCATCTGAACTATTTAAAGCGGAAGGCTTCGGCTTAAATGGGATAGATTTTCAAGATGGTTATTTGCTAGTGAACAAATATAATGATGGCAAATTATTTAGAATTAATGTTCGCAAGAAAAAAATTGAAGAGGTTGCCCTAAGCCGCCCTATTAGCCATGCTGATGGCTTAAAATTTATCGCAAAAGATGTTTTGCTGGTGGTTGAGGGTTCTTTTTCTACCAATAATAGCACCGCTGTTGGTGGCACAGGTGGCGTTTCTAAAATAAAGCTAACTGTAGCGAAAGATAAGGTTAGTGGCGATATTCAAAAGCTAGTTGAGGGCTTGGATGTTCCAGCCACCCTAACTGTTACTAAAAACGGTATATTTGTAACTGAAAGCCAGTATGACCACCTTTACCAATATAAAAACATTCCACCTTATAACTTCCGCATTTTTGGAATAAATTTGCAATAGATTAACTCTATCATGAATAGCTCTATTAGCACCTCCATAGACCCAGATGAGATAGAAAAGTTTTCTAAAATGGCAGATGAGTGGTGGGATGAAAAGGGCAAGTTTAAACCTCTGCACAAGTTTAACCCCATTCGCCTAAAATACATTGTAGAAACAATCAAAGAGCAGTTTTTTTTAAGTAATTCTTATCTACCACTTAACGGTTTAAAAATTCTAGATGTTGGTTGCGGTGGTGGCTTGCTGTGTGAGCCTTTAGCAAGGCTAGGTGCTAGTGTTACTGGCATTGATATGAGCGAAAAAACTATTTCCATAGCCAGCCTGCACGCCAAAAAAGAAAATTTGGATATTGAATATCTACTTTCTTCCGCTGAAGATCTAGCCTCAAAAAGGGCAGGTAAATATGATGTAGTGCTAAATATGGAAGTGATTGAACATATTGCAGATACAGATAGCTTCATTCAAGCAATCGCCAAACTTACCCGTAAAGATGGCTTAATTTTTAACGCCACTTTAAACAAAACCATAAAATCTTATCTTTTTGCCATAGTTGGGGCGGAATATATTTTGAATTGGCTACCAAAAGGCACCCACTCTTGGCAAAAATTTATCAAACCCATCGAGCTTGTAAACCTACTTGAAAAGCATAATTGCGTAATAAAAGATACCAAAGGGGTAGAATACAATCCCATTAAAGATAATTTCTATCTATCCAATAGTTTAAAGGTTAACTATATGATTTTGGCTACTAGGCTATAAAACCGCCCTATAGATACTATCTAAAGGGCTTATGATGGTGCACCAGCGCGGAAAAACTTCGAACCAAACTTAAGAGTTTACTGAAGGCACTGGTAGTAATTGGGAACATTATGCGAGCCGATTAGATGCTACCAGCAACCAAGCGATCCCCATAGTGTCTATCCATATAATCTTGGATCATAATCTTGTGTTGAGTTTTTGCCGAGGCTGTTACAGCAACTGGTGCCACAACGACATCTGCTACTGCACTTTTAAAACCAGGATTAATATTTGCAAAAGCGTTTCCAAACACTTTTTTCATCTGCTCCAAATTTCTATGATTTTCTGGATTATTCATTTCAACTTGAACAATTACTTTATTTTCTCCACCTTGAGGATTTGGCACATCATAAACTGCTACACGCACAAAATCTTTTGATATTTGTGAGTTTTCATCTTTTTGAAGATGATCTTTTATTGCATTTTCTAACTCAACTCTTGATGTTTTTATTCCGTTAATATTAATTGCTCCGTCCATTCTGCCATCTGATCTAAAATTACCATTTGGAAGTAAACTTACGCCATCACCATGCCTGCGAAGAAGTAATGACTTTCCGTTCTCTAACAAAAAATCCACTAAAGGATACTTTTTAGCGTGCTTAAATGATTTATTAAATAAAACTTCTGACAGCCCAATTGGTGCAATAAAGCCTGAGTTCTTATACCCTCTGTTCATTACTATAGCCACTTCACCTGCCTCAAAAATATTCTCCGCTTCTTTATCCGTTGGATGAGGAACCACATCTTTATGAACAAACATATCCAAACCGTAACTTACCATATCAAATTCACATGGTGCGGAAGCTTTATGGAAAGAGTTAGTTAAGTAACCTCCTCCAATTTCAGTACCACCCATATATTCAATTAGTTTACGAAATCCAGCTCGTGCCTGAATCCAGAACATTGTTACAGGGTTTGATTTTTCACCAGTATTTTTTATAGCTTTTATTTTGCTAAGGTCTGCTCCATCAAGTACACCACTTTTTTTCAGCATTGAAAAATGTGTTGGAGTTCCACCCCAATTACTTACTTCTGCATTTTGTAGAAAATTTCCATATGCTTTAGATTTATCGGTTATATCACCTTCAAATATTCCTATAGCAGCTTTATTAATGAAAGCGGCGACCATTTCGTGGCTTCCCATCATCCAACCATGACTTGTTAGCCAGCTAGTTGTATCGCCTGTTTTTAAATTAAAATGAAGCATTGCATCCATTGCAGATTTTATGAAAGTACAAGCTTTCCAACCAATTAATTTTGAGGGGCCAGTTGTACCTGATGATCCGTGGATAAATACTGTATCTTCTGGACTCATAGTTGCAGAAGTAAAAGTATCGCTTTGCCCATCAATTAAATTTTTTAAACTTACATCATTTGGTCTATTATCAGCATTTGTTTTTACATCTGATTCTAAGCCATTTTTTGAGCGAACAATTACTTTTATATCCTTATCTTGCATTAACTTACTTTGAAGCAATTTTTCATATATTGGGTGTTCTTTACCACCAAAATGAGTGTCTTGTGTTAAAACGCCTTTTACCCTTCCAGTGTAGTCTGTAAGCATATTATCTACATGTTCTGGTGTAAAGCTATCCGAAAGGTTTATAAGTGTAATTCCTGCTTTCATAGCTCCTAAAAACATAGCCATAGAGTCATTACTCATTGGCATATAGGTAAGCATTACATCACCTTTTTTAAAACCCTGCTGAGTCAGTCCATTGGCAATTTTATTGCTCAGTTTGCCCATTTCGCCGTATGTTGTTTCAACTATTTCTGAATTTCCTCTTTGATATTTTACCATTACGGCATCTGGATTATCATTTCTCAGCATTATATCAGCCATATTCATCTGTGCTCCATCCAGCCAGCGATGTTCATCAGGTGCATTAACTTTTACAACCGTATCTTCTGTAAGTTCAAAATTGTTTTTGTAGTTTTTCTTGTCTCCAAATCCAAGCATTTTTAAGACTTTAACATAAAAACCTCTTTGTTTACCAGGAGTTGTTGATAATTCATGCAGGGCATCAACACCAGAAACACCAAAATGCTTAACTAAAATAGCTTCATTTGTATTTTTAAGCTTTTCCTGGTTTGGAATATAAGTCGGTGGATTGCCAAATTTTTCTTTGTCCCAATTCTGGTAAACTGCCTTGTACATATATTGGGCAAATATATCTCTTTGGTGGTCTGTTAATTTATTCAATTCGGGATCAGGAAAAATTTCTTTAACTGCTATTTGCCAAGCTTCTAGCATTCCATTGTTTGAGTTAAGATCAATATTTCTGCTTGTTTTTGGATTTTTAAATTTGTTGGATACAAGACTTGTTAACTGAACTGATTGAAATTCTGATACACCGCTTTCAATCATATCCTTTGCATTAATGTGCATAGTATCTCCGTTTTAAATTTACTATAGTATACTGAATATGCCAATTGAGGTCAATAATATGTTAATCTATTTGTCGGTCTCCTTATGGCTGCGCCACGCGTAGCCATATAGGGGCAAAGCATGGTGCTCGCGGGGGGAGTTGAACCCTCACGACCTTGCGGTCTGCGGATTTTAAGTCCGCTACGTCTACCATTCCGTCACGCGAGCAAAAATTATATGGCAGTTAAACTAAAGAGATGCTTGATAATTACTAATTTAGAAAAAACAAGTTGATTTTTCTGTTCATTTCCTCTTTTTATAAGAGTTTGGTATTTAAAAATGATAAAACAAGAAAATATAATAATTTTATTTGGTCCACCAGGGGCGGGAAAGGGCACTCAGTCTAGCTATATTTCCAAACAATTTAATTTGCCCCACCTTTCAACGGGGGATATGCTAAGGCTAGCAAGCAAGGCAGGCGACAAATTCGCCGAAGATTTGCAAAAAATTATGAAGGCGGGGGATTTAGTTTCCGATAAAATTATCATAGAGGTAATAGCCAAAAGAATTGCCAATGCTGATTGTGAAAATGGCTTTTTGCTAGATGGCTTTCCTAGAAATGTATCGCAGGCTAAGGCATTGGATGAGATGCTGGCAAAAAAGAACAAAAGGGTTCGCTTTGTGTTTAATTTTTCCGTTCCAGATAAAGAGCTAGTAAAAAGAATGGAAGGCCGCGTAAAAGAACAGTTGCAAAAGGGCGAAAAACCAAGGGAAGATGATAATGAAACCGTGCTTATAAACCGCCTAAAGGTTTATAAGGAGCAAACCCTGCCCGTTCTTGCCCATTACAAAAACACTATTCCAAAATCTATTGTGGATATAGATGGCACTAAGGATATAAAAACCATCAACCATTTTATTAAGGAAAAGTTAGGATGAATAGAAGTCATTGCGAGCAGAGCAAGGCTCTGCGTGGCAATCCAGAAAATAAAATCATTTTTCTTATAGCTAGTTTATTAATATATTGTTGCTTTGCTATAAAAGCCACAGCTAGCGAAAGCCAGCTATCAATAGCTAACAAGCTATCCCTTAATATTAAGGTAGCCGATAATGATTCCGCAAGAATGAAGGGTTTAATGTTCGTAAATAATCTGCCTGAAAATGAAGGGATGCTATTTATTATGGAGGATGAGGCAGAGGTTAATATGTGGATGAAAAATACCTATATTCCGCTGGATATGATTTTTGTTAACTCAAATAAAGAAATTGTAAGTATGGCAGAAAATACTAAGCCCTTATCTACCGAAATTATCTCCTCTAAAAATAAGGTAAAATATGTGCTTGAGATTAATGGTGGACTTGCTAAAAAAAGCGGTCTTAAAATTGGCGATAAAATAAATTACCAAGAAGTTTATGAAGAAAAATGAAAATACACCCTCAATGCAACCAATTCCTTTCGATAAAAGAGAGGGCTTTATTTGGTTTAATGGCGAAATTATCCCTTGGCAAGATGCAAAAATTCATGTGCTAAACCATGGGCTTCACTATGCTTCTTGCGTGTTTGAGGGTCTTAGGGTTTACAATAGAAAGGCTTTTAAGTTGAGTGAGCATAATCAAAGGTTGCACAAATCTGCTGAGATGCTGGGGTTTAAAATCCCCTATAGTATCAAAGAGTTAAACAAAGCAGTTGAAGCAGAAGTTGAAGCACAAAATATAGTTGATGGCTATGTTCGCCCAGTGGCTTGGCGTGGTAGCGAGCAGATGGCTATTCTTACCACCTTAACCTCCACCAATGTGGCCGTAGCTGCTTGGACATGGCCCGCCTATTATACCGATGAAGGCAAAAGAAAGGGCATAAGGCTAACTTTAGCCAAGTGGAAAAGACCATCGCCTGAAACCGCCCCCTCTATGGCTAAGGCTTCTGGCCTATATATGATTGCTACTATGAGCAAAAATCTTGCCTATGAACAAGGCTATGATGAAGCCCTAATGCTAGATTGGCAGGGCAGAGTGGCTGAAACCACTAGCTCTAATATCTTTTTTGTAAAAAATGGCGAACTACACACGCCCCTTGCTGATTGCTTTTTAGATGGCATTACCCGTCAAACCGTTATCGAGCTTGCCAAAAAACACAAAATTAAGGTTAGTGAGCGCAGAATTCTGCCAAGCGAACTGCCAACTTTTGAAGAGGCATTCTGCACAGGCTCTGCCGCAGAAGTTACCCCCATTGCTTCCATAGATGAAAATGGTAGGGAGCATAAATATACCGTTGGCAAAACCACCCTATTTTTAATAGATGAATATAGTAATTTGGTAAGGGGATAGTTTTTTTTACAGGCTACAAAAGAAAAAAGCCGAGGGTTAACCCGGCTTAAAAACCTTACATCAACCAATCACTCCTTGGCCTTGCGCCAAACCAGGATTAAAGTAATCGCAAGCACGATTATTGCAATGTCTTCAATGATGTCTTCGGACATTGTTTTTTCCTCCTAGGGAATGTGTGATTTGTAGCTAAGTGCCTTCCTCCAAAGGCAATAGATTTAACAATAGCAATTTACCAGAGAGAGAGAGTTGTCAATATAAAATATTGATTTGAAGTAAGATTTTTTTAAAGTTTTAACCAAATTTTAATATATCGCCAAAAAACCCCCACGAAAGCAGTCATTGCGAGCGGAGCGAAGCTCCGTGTGGCAATCCAGTAATAAAATTCAAAAAAATATGCCAAGAGCATTGTATTTATAAACTGGATTGCTACGCTTCGAGCGAAGCTCTCGTTCGGCTCATGACAGGTTTTCTTAATTTATACCAATTCTCATTTATAAAAGAACAAGCAGGGAAACCCGTCATTGCGAGGAGGGCAAAGCCCGACGCGGCAATCCACAACAAAGGCGTTTCTTGCAAAAACTTGTCTGTTATCCAAGCTCTACCTTGTTTATGGATT
>JBKCHH010000080.1:0-5588 GCA_046302855.1 Alphaproteobacteria bacterium | reverse complement strand
AAACTGGCAAAAATTCATAGAAAGCAAACTATAGTGAAATATCTTCTTGCAAAAAAGGCATTAAGGTATACCCACTTGTTTGTTCATTTAAACCCTTAAACCTATTGGAGAAAATTTTATGAATAAAACTTTACTTTATACCGCCCTAGCTGGCGTTATTGCAACTGGTCTTGCTTTTAATGCTAGTGCTTCTGAAAAAGATGCCAAAGCCCATGCCAAAGCCGATGCAAAAAAAGATGTCAAAGCCAGCTTCCAAATTAATTGCTCTAAACTACAAATTAAATGACTACCTTATAAGTTATAGAAATGGTTTAACTATCTCAAATAAACCATTAAAACAAAAGGAGTATCTGTATATAGTTAGAACTAATAATGAGGTAAAAAGGTTTGTATTAGAAAAACCAGAATTCCTAATGTTGAAAAGTATTCTGCAGGGTAATACAATAGAAAAAGCTCTAGAAAAATTAACCAAAATTACTCAAGAAAACTTAAGTGCGTATATAATAGGGTGGATTCAAAATGGGTTTTTCATCGCCCCACAATCACCACCATCACAACCGTAGGTAATGGCTATAAAAAAAATTATGCAACCGCAGGTTAGATAAAAGCAAATAGTTTTATTTTACAATAATATTATTATAGTTAACCTATTGTTTGCCATATAGGTATTTAAGTTGTAGATTATGCTAAATCTAGAAAAAATAGAATTTGATGATTATGCCTATTATCAAATAGTTCAAATAGAAGAGTTTGATGCTATTCTAAATAAGCACAGTAGCTATGATACTGATATTATAAATAACCGAAATATAGATTCTTTTATAAAAGAAGGCTTAAGTGATTTTGCCTATTTTAATAATAAAATTAGAGCCTTATCAGAAAATATAGCTTCTATTAGCCTATTTGAAGTGATTGATGAAAGTTTAAAGGCAATAGATAAATCACTTAAATTACAAGAGACCACTAAGGAAGAAATAACTTCAATGGAATATAATCTAGAGGCTTTGGTAGATAAAATGGTGGTTACTAGAGATAGCCTATCTTTAAAAGAAAGGACTAGATTAATTACAAAAATTCGCCTCCAGTGCGATAAAATTATAGCAAACTTAAAAGAAATAATAAAAAAAATTTTTAAAATTAACTTAGAAAACAAGGCAAATGATGTTTATAGTAATCATCATCAGGGGCTAAATTTACTAAAAAACCTCTCCAAAACTGGCGAAGTAAGCGAACTTATCTTAAGAAACTTTTGCTCTCAGAAAACTATTTTAGAAATTATCGATAAAACCAAGGCTGAAGAAAAAGAGGCAATGCGAATTTTTGCAGATAACCACACCGATGAACTTCTAAAAGAAAGGCTAAAATCTTCTCTCCCAAATAGTTTTTTTATTAAACTAATGCGGGGTTTTATAAAAAACATGTTATTATATACGGTTTTTAAAGTGATGAGCTTTTATTTTAATAAGGTAGATAAAAAGGTTTTTTCTGAAATTTTGCCTCCTAGCAACTATTTAAATTTTGATGAGGTGTTTAAAAATTTTTCTTGTGATGCCCTTACTAATTTTTATCGTAGGGATTTAAATAGAACCATTAATTTAATCGCTGATTTTGCTAAAAAATATAATAAGGCTGAAAAAATAGAAGACGAAGTTTTTCAAATCACCAAAGATAATATCCAAGATTTAAAAACCATTATTATGGATAGTAATATTATTATAAGAGATTCCTACACCGTAAAGGGCAAAAATGGTGATGTAAGAATTATAAAAAATATTAGTGAAATAATGCCAAATAAGGATAATAGTTCTTTATAAAGCTACAGAAGAATGAAAGTAATTAGCAAAAATCTGGAACTTAATTCCCAAATTCAAGAAAATGAGGAGCTGGTTGAATTAAAACTTCGCCCACAGCTGTTAAAAGAATTTATTGGGCAGGGGAAAATAAAAGAAAATCTAGCCGTATTTATCTCCTCTGCTAAAAAAAGGCAGGTGGCGATTGATCATATTTTGCTTTACGGCCCGCCTGGGCTTGGCAAAACTACCATTGCACAAATTGTGGCAAAAGAAATGGGGGCAGGCTTTCGTAGCACCTCTGGCCCAGTATTATCAAAAGCTGGCGATTTGGCCGCCATCTTAACCTCTCTACAGGCAAATGATGTGCTTTTTATAGATGAAATCCACCGCCTAAGCGTTAGTGTGGAAGAGCTTTTATATTCCGCTATGGAAGATTTTTCGCTAGATATTATGATAGGCGAAGGCCCCTCTGCCAAAACCATAAAAATAGACCTGCCCCCTTTTACTCTAATTGGGGCAACAACTAGGGTTGGCTTGTTAACTTCCCCATTACAAGATAGATTTGGCATTAATCTGGTGCTAAATTTTTATGATAATGAAGAATTGAAAGATATTATAGTTCGTGCCTCTAAAGTATTAAATTTTGATATTGCAACCGATGGTGCTTATGAAATTGCCAAAAGAGCAAGGGGAACGCCAAGGATTGCCCTTCGCCTTCTTCGCCGTGTAATAGATTTTGCGATAGTGGGGGGGAAAGAAGAAATTGATAAAAAAATTGCCGACTATTCCCTAAATAGGCTAGAAATAGACCACAGGGGGCTAGATAAGCAGGATAAAAAATATCTAACCTTTATTGCCGAGCATTTTTTAGGTGGGCCAGTTGG
This sequence comes from Alphaproteobacteria bacterium, assembly GCA_046302855.1. GTDB lineage: Bacteria > Pseudomonadota > Alphaproteobacteria > Rickettsiales > UBA8987 > JBKCHH01. Next base: position 2,911 of record JBKCHH010000080.1, on the reverse strand, counting down.
TATTGAAACCATTGCTTCTGGCATTGCCGAAGAGCGCGATACTGTAGAAGAAAATATCGAACCCTACCTTATTCAATCTGGCTTTATTAATAGAACCTCACGGGGCAGAGTTCTTACCAAAACCGCCTATGAACATCTAGGCATCGCAAGACCTAGCAGACTAGGTGAGCAGGAGAATTTGTTTTAAGGGGATTATGCCGAGCTTTTTATCTTTCAACAGCTTTGTTGTTATAGTTAATAAGCTCTTTTACCCCTTTTAAAGTACCAATTGCGTAAGAAATAATATTATCACCATTTCTAGCTATTTCTTGCTTTATAACCGCATTAATAACCCCAGTGCCAGGTATTTTATGTATTTGTATTGATTGGTTAAAGGCTTGTGCTTTTGCTGCCTCAGCCTCACTTAAAGAATCTATTTGTTTTTCGCTAAATGGAAAGGCGGGGGAATTTTTAATTAAATTTTTTGGTAAAATTGTTTTTTGGTTAAATGTTGCCCATCTTAAGTCTGCCCCTTTTAGACTTGCTCCTGTTAAGTCTGCTCCTGTCAAGTTTGCCCCTCTTAAGTTTGCTCCAATAAATAATGCACCACTTAAGTTTTGGTTGGAAAAATCTTTACCTTCTAGGTTTTGAAAACTAAAATCTTTTAATTCAAAACTAGCACTATTAACTTTCGCCATAAAATGTGCTCTAAACAAGCTTTCTTTCACATAAGATCCACCCTGATAAAGCTGAATGAATGAACCACCATCAACGTTCGGCAAATAACATGCCCGATATTGCCCATACATGTTTTTCGCCAAGATTTGTCTTTTTTCTAGCAACTGTTCTATGGTTATTGGCTCGGTTGGTTGGTATAAGCCATCAGCGTCTACTATAGCTATAATTTTACCACTTTTAGAATCTACTAATAAATTGTTTTGATGCCAACCACCAATATATTCACCATTATATTGAATTTGTGTAAAATTATGTAAGCTTAAAACTTCTATGCCCTTAATTGGTAATTTTTCAATAACCTCTTTTATTATTACATAATTTAGCAAAGCTCGGTGAATGCACCCAAAAGAGTCTTTTGCACTTTCTTTCGAAAGAAACGGTGAGTATTCATCTTTACTTCTATTTACATATTTATAATTAATTCCTTCTTTTTCTAGCGTGGCTTTATTTTGTTTTACTAAAGCATCAAAAAACTTTATTCTCTCATCATCATTATTAAATTTATTATCTTGGCTTGTTGCCCACTCTATAACCTTTTTTTTAAGTTTTAAGTATAAGGGTTCATCGGCAGACAAAATAACTTTGTCTGGTGAGTAGTTACAATTTTGACGATAAAGAAGATAATATGCACTACCTTCATGTTTAAAGGGATAAATGCTGGATAAATACGGTGTAAAAAATAATCCTTTATTATTTGTACCCTTCTCTGAAAAACCTAGCAAACTAACATCTAAAGGGTAAAATGGAATAGGTATAGGTGGGAAAATAGTATTCGTTTTTAAAAAAATGGGTGCGGTGTTTTTTACACCCTCTAAATATTGCCGTAATAAAACTTCTAATTCTTCCTTCGCTTGATTAAAATATACCTCTAAAGCCCTTAAGTAGGCTTTATACAAAGCATTTGCATCTTTATGTTGTTGCCCATAATCTCTCATATAAGCCCAATACTATATGCAACATGTTAAAAAATAGTTAAAGAGAAGATGGCTTAAGTTTTATACTAATTATTATCTACAGCCCAGATTTCTGCAATCTTTTTCTATCGGCTGAAGAGGGGATTTTGATAGCTTCGCGATACTTGGCAACGGTGCGTCTGGCAATGTTTATGCCATAGTCTTTTAGCCTTTCGCTTAAATCATCATCTGAGAGAATCTTTTTGGTAACCTTTTCATTTTCCACCAAGTCTTTTATATGCTGTTTAATTACCGTGCTAGACATTTCCTCCTCTTCATTTTCCCCAATTTTGGAGGAGAAAAAATATTTTAGCTCAAACACCCCTTTTGGCGTTTTCATAAATTTATTTTTTATGGCTCTACTTACTGTGCTTTCGTGATAGCCAATTTTTTCCGCCACATCTTTTATTATCAATGGCTTAAAAAAATATAGACCCTTTTCAAAAAAATCCTTTTGCAGATTTACAATTTCAGTTGATACTTTAAGCATAGTTTCTGCCCTTTGTTGTAAGGCTTGAAGCAGATTATTGGCCTGCGATAACTGCGTGTTTAGATATTTTATTTCGTATTTCTGGCTTAGCTTATTCTTTTTTATCTGGGCGGAATATTCGTGGTTTACCAGTATTTTTGGCAAACTTTCTGAATTTAATTTTATTATCCACTCATCTTGATTATTTTCTACTATAACATCATAATATAAATGGTTTTGACCCTCCCGCTTAAAAATAAGGGCAGGCTTTGGATTTAGCCTTTTTATAACTTTCAAATATTCAGATAATTTTTGGGTGGTTATATCGCAAGTTTTGGCTAGCTTTTCTATACCACCATTTAAAATTAAGTTTAGATTTTCTACAATTTTTTGCAAATTATTATCTAGCAAATTCAAATCTTTAAGCTGAATAGTTAAACATTCACTTAAAGACCTTGCAAAAACCCCACTTGGCTCAAACTTTTGCATTTTTAGCAAAACTGCCTCAACTGCCTTTTCTGATAACTGTAGGTTAATAGCAATATCTTGCGTTGAAGAAACCAGATAGCCACTTTCATCAGTTAATTCCAAAATATTTACCGCTATTAATTTTTCTGCATAGGAAAAGCCATCCGTTTCAATCTGCTTTAAAATATGCTGATAAAAGCTCTCCAGAGTATCTTCAAGGTTGCCAATTACATCATATTCCGCCTCATCACTTTTTTTGTTGGTTTTGGCAGAAATGTAATTGTTGGCATCCGCCCCTTTGTTT
>JBKCHH010000079.1:0-2798 GCA_046302855.1 Alphaproteobacteria bacterium | reverse complement strand
CAACTGGCACTTTAGCTGATAGTACCCAATACTATTTAACCCTACCAGCGGGAGCAGTAACCGATACCTCAAGCAACAATGCCCCAGCCATTGCCAAAGCATCATCACCAAAAGTAGTGTTTACTACGGCAGATACTACTGCCCCAACTCTATCTTCATCAACTCCAGCAGATGGCGCAACGGGTATTTCACCATCTGCTAATATAGTTTTAACTTACAGTGAGAATGTAGCCATTGGCACTGGCACTATCAATATTAGAAGATTTTCAGATGACGCCGTATTTGAAGCAATTCCTGTATCAGATAATACTAGGGTAACAGCAAGTGCAACCCAAATAACCATTAACCCAACTGGCACTTTAGCTGATAGTACCCAATACTATTTAACCCTACCAGCGGGAGCAGTAACCGATACCTCAAGCAACAATGCCCCAGCCATTGCCAAAGCATCATCACCAAAAGTAGTGTTTACTACGGGGGCAACTGCAACCGTTCCGGATGCGCCAACTTCGCCAAGTGCTTTTGCAGGCGATGGGCAGGCAACAGTTAGTTGGACCGCCCCTGCAAGTGATGGCGGTAGCCCAATAACTGGTTATACTGTAACTGCCAGTACACCAGGTGGAACCTGCACAGCCATAGCTCCAGCTACTACATGTACGGTATTAAGTTTAAACAACGGCACACCTTACACCTTCACCGTAACGGCAACCAATGCTTTAGGTACTGGCCCTGCCTCAAGTTCTACTTCCCCAGCAGTTACTCCTTTAGTAACCATACCATTTAACACCACTTGGGATACTACAAAACCCGGTAGTGCTAACAATACTATAATAATTCCGTTAGTTAGTGGTGTGGCTTATAACTTTACGGTAAATTGGGGTGATGGAACATTAAATAGTTATAATAGCAACACCTTAAGTTCAATTACTAAAGTTTATAGCATTCCAGGAACTTATACGGTAAAAATTTCCGGCACCTTCCCCCGCATTTACTTTTTTGGCAGTACCGATAAGAGTAAAATTACCGCCATTACTCAATGGGGAACTAATGCTTGGGCCAGTATGGAAAGAGCCTTTTATGGTTGCGACAACCTAACTGTTACCGCCACCGATACGCCAAATCTTTTGAGCTACGCTACTATGAGCCTTGCCAGTATGTTTAGGGGAACAACTTCCCTTACAGGGCTAGGTGCTAATGGGAACTTATGGAACACCTCTAAGGTTATAAGTATGGGCGAAATGTTCTTTGGCTCTACTAACTTTGACGCAAATATTGGCAACTGGAATACCTCTAAAGTTACAGATATGAAAAGTATGTTCGAAGGTGCCAAGAACTTTAACCAAGATATTTCAAGAAAACCAGGGAAAGATGATACTAAGTTTGATGATGTAACTGATTGTAGTCTTTCGAGTGCTTCTACAAGTAATGATTATTGGAATACAGGTTGTGTTATAAGTATGAGTGAGGTGTTCCAAGGTGCTGAGGGCTTTAACAATGGTAAAGGGTCAGGTGTTAGTGGTGATATGAACTGGGATACCTCTAAGGTTCAAAGTATGTTTTATATGTTCGAAGGTGCCAAGAACTTTAACCAGAATATTGGTAGTTGGGATACCTCTAAGGTTACAACTATGGCTAATATGTTCAGTGGTGCCACTAAATTTAACAATGGCGAAAGCAGTAGTATTGGTAACTGGAACACCTCTAAAGTTACAAATATGCAAACCATGTTCAGATCTGCCACTGCCTTTAACCAAGATATTTCAAGAAAACCTATAGATGGCACATTTGAAAATAGCCCAACAAGCAATGATGCTTGGTACACGGGCTGTGTGGGAAGGGCTAATTCAACCCCAGCGGGAACTGGGGCAACTGGCACCTGCCCTAGTAGCCCTGCCTGCACAACCACAACTTGCATGCAAAGTATGTTCCAAAGTGCCACTTCCTTTAACCGTGATTTAAGAGCGCCAGCCCTGCCAAATGCCGGCTGGTGCGTAAGCCAATTTGCATCAACCCCTGGAAGCTTTGCTGCAGGTGCTACTGCTTGGGACGCTGCTAACCAACCACTATTTAACAGCACGCAATGCCCAACCCCCTTAAATCCCTAGCCCACCAACTAGCCTTTATTGACAATTTGTATAAATGTGGGTATAATGGTTTGCTAATGGAAAATATTTATAACTTTATGGAAAATACTAAAAAACTATCAAGGCTTTCAATAGATTTAACCCCCAACCAGCATAAGCAAATAAAGCTAATGGCGGTTGAAAGTGGCACAAGTATAAAAAAGCTAATTTTAGCAAAAATATTTGGTACAAAAAAGGTAATAGAAAAAAATTACGATAAGGCTCTAAAAGAAAGCGTGAGGCAATATGAAAGGGGTGAATTCAGCGTGCTTCCTATTGAAGACTTTAGAAAAGAAATAAAAAATTGGATTAAAGAATAATGCCAATCATCTAAAATAACCTAACAGTTAATAATGAATCGTCATTGCGAGGAGCCAAAATTTATTTTGGGCGACAAACCAATCCATAAACAAGGCAGAGCTTGGATTTCAGATGCTTTTTGCAAGAAAAGCCATTTTTCTGGATTGCCACACTTCGAGCAAAGCTCTCGTTCGCAATGACGACTTTCCTCAAGAAATACCATTTTTGTGGATTGCCACACTTTCTAAGCGAAGCTCTCGCACGCTACAGCAATAATCACGCTGTAGCTAAATTTTGGTTCGGCTAATGACGGTTTCTCCTAATTTATAACAATTTTCTAAAATATTTGTAAAGTTATTTATGATGATTAGTATA
>JBKCHH010000078.1:0-10229 GCA_046302855.1 Alphaproteobacteria bacterium | reverse complement strand
ATTTAATAGGAACATTACTTGGAACAAAAGAATTAAAACTAAAATCAAAGGCTGGAATCGCTAGAAAATATGGCTTACCTTTTGACCCCAAAAGATTGATTCTATTTGAAAAACTTCATCATGAACTAAGGCAAACCTTGCCTACCACAAAAATCACTAAAAAAACTTATGAGGCCTTGCCATTTTTTGAAGCATATTTTTCAAATTTTATTGAAGGCACGGAATTTGAAGTGAGTGAGGCAGAAGAAATTTGCTTTGAAGGCAAGTTGCCAGTGAACAGATCAGCTGATGGGCATGATATACTTGGCACTTACCGAATTGTTTCAAATTCAAAAGAGATTAAAAAAACTCCAAAAAACTTTAATGACTTTTTAGATTTGCTACTTTCTCGCCATGGGGTTTTAATGAAGGGCAGGCCTGATAAAAATCCAGGCAAATTTAAAACTGAAGGCAATAGAGCTGGTAGCACCTTATTTGTAGCCCCAGAGCTTGTAGAAGGAACTTTAAAGAAGGGGTTTGAAATTTATCAAAGCATAGAAGCTCCTTTTAACAAGGCGGTTTTTATGATGTTTTTAGTGGCCGAAGTTCACCCTTTTGCAGATGGCAATGGTAGAATAGCAAGAATTATGATGAATGCAGAACTTATTTCAAAAGATGAGCAGAGAATAATTATTCCAACCGTTTATAGAAATAATTATCTATCTGCTTTAAAGGCACTTAGTAATAATAGCATAACTGAACCTTTAGTTAGAATGTTAGAGTTCGCACAAAACTATACGGCAAGAATTGATTGGTCTAGCTTGAAAACTGCAAAAGATGATTTAATCAACACTAATGCCTTTATTGAGCCAGCCGAAGCTGATCTACAAGGAATAAGACTAAAATTACCTAAATAAAAAAGGTAGTAGTTTTAAAAATAGCCCCCCATTTCTTTAATTATGCATTCATTTTATTCACTACAGTGTGGCATCCGTTTCGCACGCTACGGTTTATTTGCTAACGCCAATCACGCTGTAGCTAAATTTTGGCGTAAGCCATCCGAAGCCAACGGCGAAGGATGGTGCGGTTAAGAGGACTTGAACCTCCACTCTTTGCAGAACAGCCACCTCAAAGCTGCGTGTCTACCATTTCCACCATAACCGCGAAAATCAAATATAAAATTATTGTTGCCTATATAGCAAAGCCTATATAATTGTTCTAGAAGAAAAAGCATCTTATGAAAAGAGTAAAAACCGTTTTTGGCTCCATAATAAAAGTATTGTTTGTGCCTAAAAAACAGGCTGGCTATGGCAATAAGGGGAGTTTTTTTGATTCCGTTGCCTCTAATTCCATTATTATTCTAGTTGGCTTTGTTATGCTGGTTAGTTTAATTTTGCTAATTAGCGAAAGGATGGGAACTAGCTACCTTAACGAATTAAAGCTCAAAATTGTTGAAAATGTCTCACCCGGTTATTCTGGTATTAAAGATTACACCGAAAAAATTAAAAACAACCTAGGTGAAATGCAAAAAACTGTTAGAATTTTCGATGAGCTTGAAAGTTTAAGTAAAGAAAATGCTGAGCTAAAAAAATACAAAAACATTTCCCTATCTCTCTATCTAGAAAATCAGCAATTAAAAAACCTGCTTGGCTTTAAACAAAACAAAACCACGGTAAAAGAAACTGGCATCGATAAGTTTAATCCAAAGGTGAGTTATGATATTATTACTACCGAAATAGTTGGTAATATTACCAATTCTTTTAACAAAACCGCTTATCTAAAATATGCAGAAGAGGGCCTAGAGGGTAGCGTGGTTTATGCCGAATATGAAGATAAGGATATTCTAATTGGCGTAATAGATGAGGTAGGAAACAAATATTCCAAAGTAATGCTAATAACCAACCCAGATTTTTCTTCCCCCGTGCAGATTATTCCGCCACAAGAAAAGGCAATTTTGCAGGGTGATAATTCCCCCTTTCCAATAGTAAAATTCTTCCCTATTGATACTAAAATTAAAGAGGGGGATAGTGTGTTAAGTGCAGATGATGGCAAATATTTTCCTGAAAACCTGCTAGTTGGCTATGTGGAAAAAATAGATGCAGAAAAAATACTTGTTCGCCCTGTTATAGATTGGAACCGCGTTCATTTTGTAAATATTTTAAAACGCAAAAAATTACCTTGGAAAAATGGATAACAACTATTCTAATAACGATATAGACTACGCCAAGCTAATAGATGAGGCGATGCTTAGCCTAGTAAAAAAGTGCTTGGTAAAGGTAAAAGAACATGGGCTTTTTGGCAACCATCATTTTTATATCACCTTTTTAACTGAATTTCCAGAAGTGCAGATCCCTGCCGATTTAAAAGAAAAATATCCGCAAGAAATGACCATAGTTCTGCAACATCAATTTTGGGATTTAGACATTACCGATAAGTTCTTTACCATCTCTCTTAGCTTTAACAATGTTCGCAAAAAATTAGTTATTCCTTTAGAGGCAATTATTTCCTTTGCCGACCCTTCCGTTAAGTTTGGCCTGCAGTTTCAGTATAAAAGAATTGAGGCAAGAAAAACTGAAAGAACCACAGAAATTGAAAGTAAAAAAGACCCCGCCAAAGAAAAAAATTCTGGCAATGATAATGGCAAGGTGGTTAGCCTAGAGCAGTTTAGAAAAAAGGTTGCAACCAACCCTAAAACTCCACCAAAAAATACCCCTCCTAAAAACAAAAGTGGTGGCAAGAAAAAAGGTTAGACCGTAGAGAGAAGTTATCAAGACAACAGAATATTACATATAAATGAAATTTAAATTATCAGATAAGTTTTTCCCTGCGGGGGATCAACCCCAAGCTATAAAAAAGCTCACGACAGGCATTTTAGAAAATAAAAAAGATCAAGTTTTGCTTGGCGTTACGGGCAGTGGTAAAACCTTTACTATAGCCAATGTAATAGCCAATATCGGCAAGCCCACTCTTATTATGGCTCATAACAAAACACTGGCGGCTCAGCTCTATTCTGAATTTAAAGAGTTCTTTCCTGAAAATGCGGTGGAGTATTTTGTTTCTTACTACGATTACTATCAGCCAGAGGCCTATATTGCCAAAAGTGATGTCTATATAGAAAAAGATTCCGCCATAAACGAACATATAGACCGTTTAAGGCACTCTGCCACGCGTGCTGTGTTGGAGAGAAAGGATGTAATTGTAGTATCTTCTGTTTCTTGCATTTATGGGCTGGGTTCGCCAGATTTGTATATGTCCACCAGCTTTGATTTGCAGGTTGGAAAAAAAATCTCCATGCCAGAATTATCGCGTAGATTATCAGATTTGCATTATGAAAGAAACGAGGCAGATTTTTCTAGAGGAAAGTTTAGAATAAGGGGCGATAGGCTAGATTTGTTTCCATCCCACATGGAAGATTTTGCTTGGCGAATTAGCTTTTTTGGTGATGAGATTGAAGAGCTTTATTCCTTTGATGCCTTAACGGGAGAAAGGTTTGAAACCTATAAAGAAATTCGAATTTTTGCCAATAGCCACCACATAACGCCTAAATCTGTGCTTTTAAATGCGGTTGAAAATATAAAAAAAGAGCTAAAAAACCGCATTCAATTCTATACAGGAATAGATAAGCCCTTGGAAAGGCAAAGGATAGAGCAACGCACCCAGTTCGATTTAGAAATGATGATTGAAACTGGCACCTGTAAAGGCATAGAAAATTACTCCAGATACATAACCGGCAGGCAAGCGGGCGAGCCGCCCCCTACCCTATATGAATATTTCCCCAAAGATTCGCTATTGGTGGTGGATGAAAGCCATGTTACTGTTCCCCAAATTGGTGGCATGTATAATGGTGATAGGTCTAGAAAAGAAACGCTTGTTTCGCACGGTTTTCGCCTACCTTCCGCCCTTGATAACCGCCCCTTAAAATTTGCGGAGTGGGAAGAATATCGCCCACAGACCATTTTCGTTTCTGCCACCCCTAGCAAATATGAGCTAGAAAAGGTATCGGGCGTTGTAGTTGAGCAAATTATTCGCCCAACGGGGCTGGTTGACCCAGTATGTATAGTTCGCCCCGTATCGCCTAGCAAAACTTATGGCGGGCAGGTGGATGATTTAATGGCAGAAATAAGGCTTACCGTTAAGCAGGGGTTTAAAATTCTAGTTACCACCTTAACCAAAAAATCAGCCGAACATCTAACCGAATATCTGCAAGAAAATGGCGTAAAGGTTAATTATCTACATTCAGATGTTGAAACCTTAGACAGGGTAAAGATTATTAACGATTTAAGGCGGGGCGATTTTGATGTGTTAATTGGTATTAATCTACTTAGAGAAGGGTTAGACATTCCAGAATGTGGGCTAATGGCAATTTTAGATGCAGATAAGTCTGGCTTTTTGCGTTCCACCACCTCACTAATTCAAACCATAGGCAGGGCGGCTAGAAATTCTGAAAGTAGAGTAATTTTATATGCCGATGTTATGACGGAAGCCATAAAACAAGCACTTGGTGAAACTGAAAGGCGTAGAACCATCCAGCTAGAATATAATAAAAAGCACAATATTACCCCCAAAACCATCATTAAGGATATTAGGGATGATTTAACTAAAATGCTAGGTGGGGAAGTAAAAATTCCAGAAGCAGATATTGAAACTCTGCGTAAGCAAATGCTAAAATACGCCTCTGACCTAGAGTTTGAAAAGGCAACCGAAATTAGAGACCAACTTCATAAGCTAGAAAAGAAAGTAGTTGGTGCTTAATCAAGTGGTCGGAGCAGCAGGATTCGAACCTGCGACCCCTTGGTCCCAAACCAAGTGCGCTACCGGACTGCGCTATGCTCCGCCAATAAACAATATAAAACCTTAAAAGATTTTAAGGAAGGATGCTTCTAACATCTTATCTAGTTAAGTCAACCTTAAGTAAGAACAAAGGGCTTCTTGTAAAAAAAATGTTAATAGTGTAATAATTTTTAGCCAATTTAAAAAATATGAGCGATATTTACGATTATAAAACAAAGGAAAAGCACTGGCAGCAAAGCTGGCTGGAAGGTGGTGTGTATAGTTGGAATGAGGAAGACAGTTTAAAGGAAGGCGATTTAAGGCAAAAATATTTTAAAGGGGAAACTACTAAGCAACCAAATACCTTTGTTATAGATACCCCGCCCCCTACCGTTTCTGGCGTTTTGCATATGGGGCATATATTTTCTTACACTCAGGCAGATTTTATTGCCAGATTTCAAAGAATGATGGGTAAAAATGTTTTCTACCCCATGGGCTTTGATGATAATGGCCTGCCAACCGAAAGGCTGGTTGAAAAAATTACTGGCAGAAAGGCGCACACTTATGAAAGCAGGGCTGAATTTATTGAGGTTTGTAAGCAACATGTGGCACAAGCCGAAGAGCAGTTTCGCGACCTTTTTAAATCTATCGCCTTAAGTGTAGATTGGAAGCTGGAGTATCAAACCATATCTGCCCTTTCCCGCACGCTATCGCAGGCTAGCTTTTTAGATTTGTATAATAAGGGCTTATTAGAGCGTCGCCTAGAGCCCGTTTTTTGGGATACTGTAGATAGAACCGCCATAGCCCTTGCCGAAGTGGAAGATAGGCAGTTGGAATCACGCCATAATTATATTAAGTTTCAGCTAGATACTGGTGAAGATATTTTCATCTACACCACCCGCCCAGAGCTTCTACCGGCTTGCGTTGCGGTTATGTATCACCCTGATGATAAGCATTTATATGAGGGTAAATTTGCTTTAACCGCCCTTTTTAATGTAAAAGTTCCCCTAATTGCCGATGAAAAGGTAGATAAAACCAAAGGCACAGGTCTTGTAATGCTTTGCACCTTTGGTGATGAAACTGATAAATACTGGTTTGATAAATATAAAAATACCCACAACCTTCCTTTAAGAGTAATAATTAATAAAGAAGGAAAATCCGATGTGTTTGAAATATTCCGCACAATAAAAGATGAAGTAGAAGATAAACCAATCCTCAAAAAATTACAAAAATATAACGGCTTCAAGGTTCAGCCAACCTATCAGCCAAGTGGAGTAATTTCAGATGTTTTTGAAAAAAGGCAAGATTTAAATAAGGTAATAACACAAGATTTAGCAGAGGCTGGGCTACTTTATGAATCAAATTTAGAAACACCAGAAGCAATGCCCCCTAAAAAAGAAACTTTTTTTATGCATACAGTTAAGGTGGCAGAACGCTCGCAAGCTCCGCTTGAACTTATACCATCACACCAATGGTTTATAAAAATTGAAGCCTATAAAAAAGAACTAAAACAGCAGGCTGAAAAATGTAATTGGCATCCTAGCTTTATGAAACAACGCGTTGAAAGCTGGATAGATGGCTTAAAGCAAGATTGGTGCGTTTCTCGCCAACGCTACTTTGGCGTGCCTGTTCCTATGGAATATGATGCAGAAGAATCTAATACAAAAACATCTGATTTAATAATATATTCTTATCAAAGAAAAGAAATCCCCCCAAAAATCAGCCAACTTCCATTTGACCCTATAAAAGATAAAAAGCCTGAAAATATAGCAGACTCCGATGTTCTAGACACTTGGGCAACCTCTTCCATTTCTCCGCAGTTAAATTCATGGGGTATAAGTGATGCTATAAATGATGAACTAGCAACAAGAATATCGCAAATTACTGGGAAAGATACAACTTATATCAAAGCCCGTCAAAAAGCCTTATTCCCCGCAGACCTTCGCCCGCAGGCTCATGAAATTATAAGAAGCTGGGCATTTTATACCATAGTTAAGGCTCTGCATCATCAAGAAACTATTCCTTGGAAGAACCTAATGATTTCTGGCTGGTGCTTAGCGAAGGATAAAACCAAAATGAGCAAATCTAAAGGCAATGTTATAACGCCCATAGAGCTTATTGAGCAACACGGCAGTGATGCGGTTAGATACTGGGCTTCAACCTCCCGCCTTGGTACAGATACCGCATTTTCAGAAGATCTACTTAAAATTGGCAGAAAGCTAGTAAATAAACTGTGGAACGCCACCAAGTTCGCCTCCATTCACTTTAGCAAACTGCAAAAAGGGGCAAAGGCCACAGAGAAAATAGACCAATGGATAATTTCAAGGCTGAATAAAACCATTACTAGCTATATAGAAAACTTTGAAAAGTATGAATATGCAACGGCTAGGGAAGTAGCGGAAGACTTTTTTTGGAACACATTTTGTGATAACTATTTGGAAATAATTAAAAAACGCATCTATAATGAAGATGGGTTAGATAATGCAGGTGAGCAATCTGCCATATATACGGTAAAAGTTGCAATTGAAGTGATTTTAAAGCTATTTGCTCCATTCGTTCCGCATATTACAGAAGAGCTTTATAGTAGCCTTTACAGCAAAGCCTCAATTCATTCAAGGGGTAGTATGCCTTCGGCAAAAGATTTCGCCATAAATGAAAATGCAGAAAATTTAGGGCAAAGCATAATAAACATTCTAAATGAGGTTAGAAAAGCAAAGGCAGATGCCAAAGTTTCACTAAAATATGAAGTAAAAGAGCTTAAAATAAGCGGCGTTAATAAAGAGCTTTTAGAAGGTTCAATAGAAGACCTAAAGGCCGTAACCAATAGTTTAAATATAGAAATTGTTGGTGGGGAGGAGTTTTTGGTAAAAGTAGAGTTTTAGGGGTAGAGTCTTAGGGGGCATAATCTTCAAGCATCCACCAAATACTTCTTTTTCTTGGCAAATCTAACGCTAGATGCAAATATTATACTAATTACTATTATAGAAATAGAGGTAGCGTAGTGTATGGTTGGGTAAAATCTTATCTCCTCATAAAACTGTATTAAGGTTATGGCAATTATTGTATTGGTAACGGTGGTGTAATCTTTTATTAGAACCCTTTTAAAGTGAAAATACATACCTTTGGTAGATTCATTAAATTTGCTTAAACGAAAGCCCCATCTGGGCACTTGTTTGCAGTAATTAGTAAACTGAACGCCAAATTTTTGTTTTAAAAAGAACTCTTCCGCCGCCACAATACAGTGGTAAACAAATAGCATAAATAAATTGCCAAAAGCTATTACCCAAATATCGCCGTGCATTAAAAATACGCCAAAATAAATTATTAAATTACCTACATAAAGTGGGTTGCGACACATGCCAAAAAAACCATCCTGAACAAGCGTATCTGCATAGACTTTTTTATTTAGCCCACCCCTTTTTATATAAACAAAGCCTATAACTAAGGCACGCAGTAATAAGCCTAAAAAAGTTATGAATATGGCAATATAGTCTTTAGATTCTTCAAAAAACTCTACCCCTAGTATTTTATCAACTGGCGGTCTAACTAAAAAAAGTATAAGAATTATAATGGGAAAAAGTAAGTTTCTGAATTTAAAAAAGAAATCACCAATTTTTATTGTTACTGTTTTTTTCATATGTTTATTTTACGGCGATTATTGCACAAAAATTATACCATCTAAAAAAAACTTCAATCTGTTTAAAGCCAGCATTTTTTAGTAGATCAAAATTTTCTTCCATTCGGTAGGGAATTAACACATTTTCTAAGGCTTCCCTTTTATTGGCTATTTCCATTTCAGAATAGCCATTTCTTCTTTTAAAATCATAATAATGATTAATAAAAAGGCGGTTAAAAATAGTATCTTCTGAAGTTACCTTTTCAACTAGAATTAAAGCACCGTTATCATTTAAGCCATCAAATATCTGCTTCATTATTTTTTCTCTATTTAAGGGGCGAATAAATTGCAGGGTTAAAATAAAGGTTATAAGCGATGCATTTTCTATTCTTAAAGAATTCTTATTAAGGTCGGCACATTCAAAAGAAACCTGCCTTTCTACCCCATTTTCCTTCAGCTTTTGTTTTGCCTTTTTTATCATTTCGTTAGAGTTATCATAGCCTATAAAATTCACATTAGGTTCAGTTATAACCTTATCTAGCAAACAAAAGGTGGTGGCGGTTGAACAGCCTATATCATAAACATTGCTGTTTGGGCTAACAAAATCTTTGGCAAGCTCACTAATCATTCTTTGCATTTCTTCGTAATATGGCACAGACCTTGTTACCATATCATCAAAAACAGAAACTACTTGCGTGTTGAATTTAAAATCTTCTACCTTTTTATCTTTAAAATCAAAAACATTATCTTTAGGTTTAGTCATATCTTATATTTGGCTTGAAAAATATATAGCAAAAATTTTATTCAACAATAGTTGTTTGCTTTTTTCTTAAATTTGTGGATTAGTAGGGCAAATAAATACATTTTTATGACCGGAATTTTTGATATAAAAGCAAGGGAAGTTATAGATTCTAGAGGCAACCCCACCGTTGAAACCGAGGTTACCTTAGAAGATGGCTCGGTTGGCCTAGCCATTGCCCCAAGTGGCGCTTCCACTGGTAAAAAGGAGGCTTTAGAACTTCGTGATAATGATAAAAGATTTCACGGCAAGGGCGTTTTAAAGGCAGTAAATAATGTAAATGATGAAATTTATGATGCCCTAATAGGTTTAGATGCCAGTAATCAAAAGAAAATCGATGAGATTTTAATTTCGCTAGACGGCACAAAAAACAAGGCAAAACTTGGTGCCAATGCCATTTTGAGCGTTTCTATGGCAGTGTGCGTTGCTAGTAGCAAAAGCAAGGGCTTAAAGGTTTATGAGTATCTAGGCGGGGTTTTTGGCAATCTACTGCCCGTTCCTATGATGAATATCATCAATGGTGGCGCGCATGCTAACAATAAAATTGATATTCAAGAATTTATGATAATGCCAGTTAAAATGCCAAATATTAAAGAGGCTGTTAGGGCAGGGAGCGAAATTTTTCATTCTTTAAAAGAACTTTTAAAAAAGAAGGGTTTTAGCGTAGCGGTGGGTGATGAAGGTGGCTTTGCTCCAGATTTAAAAGATAGCTTCGAGGCACTGGATTTAATTGCAGAAGCAGTTGAGAAATCTGGCTATAGTTTGGGTAAAGAAATAAAGCTGGCATTAGATGTTGCCTCATCTGAATTTTATGAAAAGGGCAAATATAACTTCCATGGTGAGGGAGTAAAAAGAACCTCCGATGAGTTAATAAAATACTATGAAAAACTAACGAAAAACTATCCTATAATTTCTATTGAAGACGGTATGGCAGAAGATGATATTGAAGGCTGGAAAAATCTAACCACAAGTTTGGGTAAAAAAATTCAACTGGTTGGCGATGATTTATTTGTTACCAATCCAGAAATATTGCAAGAGGGGATAAAAAATGGGCTTGCCAATGCA
>JBKCHH010000077.1:0-37803 GCA_046302855.1 Alphaproteobacteria bacterium | reverse complement strand
TTAATAAATATTACAGGTGGTGATGATATGACCCTTTATGAGGTAGATGAATCAGTAAACAGAATAAGGGAAGAAATAGACCCAGATGCTAATATTATTTTCGGCTCTGCCTTCGATACGGCCTTAAATGGCAAAATTAGAGTTTCGGTAGTGGCAACTGGCATTGAAGATGAAAATTCTAGAAAGGCTAGCTTTTTTCAGCAAAATGCAAAGCCAAAAATTTCAGAAATTCAGCATTTGGCAAAACAAAAAAATACGGCGGAAACAATAAATACCCAGCATTTTTTTGCTGAAAAACCAGAGGTTCCTTTAGATGAATTTGCCGAAAACAGAAATGATTTTCTAGACCAGAATTCAAAGCCGATTTTTAGTAAATTGGTGAAAAACGAAGAGATAAAGTCTATGGAAAAAGAACTAGAAAAATCACTCGAGCCTCAAAAAACCTATTCTTTCCACAGGGAAGAAAACTATATAGATGATATAAGAAAGAAAAAACCTGGCTTTTTTGGTGGTATTTTTAAAAAAAGCAATACCGATAATAATGAGCTAAATGCAGAAGAAGAAGAAATTCTAGGGCTAACCAACCCAATTAATCAAGATAAGGAAATAGTTATAAACACCAATAACAATGCTAATTTAGGTGGCAGTGGCGATATTGAAATCCCAGCCTTTTTAAGAAGAAGAAAGTAGTTGACCAAAAAAGATCTCTGCATAATTCGCTTATATGAGATTTTTAGGCTTTTGTTTTTGAGGCGAAAACCGGAGTTTACAAAAAGTAAATGAGGCTTTGAGCGTCAAAAAAAATGCATAAAATCCATAGAAGTAGAGTTAGGCAGAGGTCTTGAAAATCTATCTAAAAATATTGGTATTGCTAGTATAAGGGTTAGATGGGAAAATAATATCCTTATTCACAAAAACCTTAATCCTTTCCCCTTGATTAATAGTAATGGTTTTTTTTACTTCCAGCCTTTCTTTAAGTACATTTTTGGTTAAATCAGTAACGCCAGTTACCGCATCTAAAACGGCGTAATCTTTCACGCCACCACTATTTAAAGTGCTGCCACCTGCAGTTTCTGTGGTTTGCACATTGCCTGAACTGGTAATACCTTCTGCTGCTGCCGCTATACCAATGGTTATAAGGGAAGATAAGATTGAGCTAGAAAATAGTTCCAGATATTTATTATCCACCACACCCGGTAAGCCTGCCCTGCCTTGTAAATCGGTCACAGGAGAGCCTATTTGTGCATCTACCCCATCTGGCCTTATAACCCGCGTCCAGATGATAAAAATTCTAGTTTGCCCAGCGGCAATATCGGTATTATAACTACCAATTAGCCTTGAACCCTTTGGAATTAAAATCTTCTTGCCCTTTTCAGCATACACATCTTGCGCTACCACCGCTCTTAAAACGCCGTTTAGCTCCGTATAAATTGCTGTTTCTAATACTACATCTATTAGTTTGCCTTGAATTATGGTGTTGAAAGGGTCTTTTACCTTAGTAACCAAAACATTGGCGGCGGAAGAATCACCTATTGTTTGCTCATTACCTTGGGTAGTAGAGCCAGAAGAAACAAATACTTGGCTTGCCCCACCTGCACCACCAACAATTACGCTATTAACCGAGATTTTATTTTGCAGTTCTTGCTCATTTACACTTCTATCAGACGTTTTCGGGCTAGTAGAACCAGTATCTATTGGAAAAGAGCTGTTTAAATCGATAGGTGGTGGTGGGCTAAGTTCTAGCTTTTCTGGCGGTGGCGGGGGGGGGACTTCCACTTCAATTTTAGGCTCCACCTGTTCCTTTTTATCCTCTTTCTTTTCAATTTTTGGAGCAACCTCACCCTTATCAGCTACAGGTTCTATCTTTTCTTGACCGGGGGGTATTTTAAAGGCATCCTTAATAAATAGCGTATAGACTAAAAAAATCGCCACCAAAAAAATGGGGATTATAAGGAGTTTATTTTTAGTGGCAGATTCAGCAATTGTTGGCTTTTTGCCCTCTTCAACCTGCGTTTCTTCTATAACGGTTTCTTCAATTATTGAGTCTTCTTGTGCACTATTTTGGGTATTTACATTTTGATTTTTCTGCGAATCTTTTTTTTTAAAACTATTAAAATTAATCATTTAAATTAATTGTTTATTTTAACAGTATCTTTCGAACAAATAGTTCTAATAATATTATAAACCATCACCAACCCGCCTAATAGGAAAAATATGCCCCCTACTATTCTAGTTAGGTGATAAGGTTTTATTGCCTCTACAATTTCTATGAATGAATATTTTAAAAAGCCAGCATCGTCATAAGCCCGCCACATAACCCCTTGTGAAATGCCAGAATACCACATGGAGGTTACATATAGAATTATCCCAATTGAGGCTAACCAAAAATGCCACTCTACCAAACGCAAAGAATATAGTTTTTTATTCCATAATTTTGGGATCATGTAATAGAGTGAGCCAAAGGCTATTAAAGCGTTCCACCCTAAAGCTCCGGAATGAACATGGCTAACCGTCCAATCAGTATAATGGGAAAGGGAATTTACCGCCTTTATTGCCATTAAAGGGCCTTCAAAAGTGCTCATCCCATAAAAGGCAACGGCAACTACTAAAAAGCGAATGATAGGATCTGTGCGGAGCTTTTCCCAAGCACCAGATAGGGTCATAATACCATTTATCATTCCGCCCCAAGATGGCATCCATAACATTATAGAAAATACCATGCCTAGGGTTTGCGTCCAATCCGGCAGGGCGGTATAGTGCAGATGGTGAGGGCCAGCCCAAATATACATAAAAATCAATGCCCAAAAATGCACTATTGATAGGCGATAAGAATAGATGGGCCTTTCTGCCTGTTTGGGTATAAAATAATACATTGCCCCAATAAAGCCCGCAGTTAGCAAAAATCCAACCATATTATGCCCATACCACCACTGCACCATTGCATCTTGCGGACCTGAAAATAGGGAATAGCTCTTCATCCCCGTATAAGAAACTGGTATAACAAGATTATTTACAGTGTGCAGAAGGGCAACCGTAATTATAAAGGCAAGGTAAAACCAGTTAGAAACATAAATATGCTTCTCCTGCCTTTTTATTAAGGTGCCAATAAAAATAACGGCATATAAAACCCAAATAACTTCTAAGAATAGGTCTAAAATCCATTCTGGCTCGGCATATTCCTTACCTTGCGTATAGCCTAGAACATAAGAAACAGCCGCTAGCACAATAAATATTTGATAAGAAAAGAACAAAAAATAATGGGCGAGTTTATTACCAAAAAGATTGGTATGGCAGGTTCTTTGCACCACATATAAAGAAGAGCCTATTAAAAAGTTTCCACCAAAGGCAATAATAGCAGCTGAGGTGTGAACTGGACGCAACCTTCCAAAGGTTAAATATTCACCAAAGTTTAGTTCAGGAAATACTAATAAAGTTGCTACATAAACCCCCATTACAAAAGCGATTATCGCCCAAAATAGTGAGGCTAGGGCAAATAACTTCACCACTGCTTCATCATAAACAACTGGTTTGTAGGTAGTTCCGCCCATTTATAATAAGTTTGAGTGTAAATTTGATTGATGAAACTTAACTTTTTTTATCTTAAATACAAAATATTTTTGTTAAAATAACCATCTTAATTATTCAAATTCTTATACTTCTCCCCAATAATTTCTAATTTTATTATTTCCTCAGGTTGGTTTTGTTTTTGCGAGAAAGATAGGATTTTTTCTTGCCCTAAATTTCTTAATTGTGAAAAGGGTAGGGAGATTGAGGCATGGCTGTTATCTTTAATATATGGCGCAATCCTTTCAAAAACTACCGGCACCCCGTAAAGCCCCAGCTTAAACTTAATGAATTTAAAGCCATCTTGTTCTTTTAATACCTCTTGGCTACTTGCAATAACGTTAGGGCTAACAATTTTAAAACCTATTACAGTAGTGTCGCCACAGAATTTCTCTATTGAAAAATCTATATTTTCTAACTCTTCTACAGAAAGGTTAAGTTCTTCATCTTCATTTTTATAAATATGCTCAATTTTTTCTACTGAAAATTTAATTTTATTGGGGAAAGAGTTTTTTATTAGTTTGCTTTGTAAAAAATCATACAGACTATCTTCATTTAGGTAGCCACTTTCTTCAAAAACCTCTTCAATGGTTAGCTCTTTTTTATCCCCCACCTTTAAGCCAAAAAACTTTTTTTGTAGAGAGTCTGTGTAGATATCCTTTTGCCCAAGCAGAATGGAAAAAATATTTTCTGGCAGGTATAGGCTTTGCGAAGATGGCTTTAAGCCTATGTAATCACCGCAATAGGCAGAATTAATAATCTTATCCCTTAGTTCTGCTTTACTATCTAGAATAGGCGGAGTGGGAGCCTCTACAACTATTTCACTGGGCTTGTTTTCTATTTGCTTTTCTACGACTGGAGTTACTAGAGATTGCTTTATTGTGGCAGAATTGGTTTTCCCCTCCCCAAAATAGCGGTGGAAAAGGTAATAAAGGATAATAACAAAAACTATTATTTGAGCAAAGGTAATGCCACCCTTATAGTTGGATGCTGGCTTTTCTGCCGGTTGCTTTTGCTGATTTTGATTAAATATCATAAACTATTCTTATACAGAGAAAGAATTTCCGCAACCACAATTTGCAGTTGCAAGCGGATTTTTTATAGCGAAATAAGATGCACCTAGCTCTTCCACAAAATCAATTACCGCCCCGCCCTTACCTTCGCTTTGTAAAAAGCCAAGCGATACAGAATCAATAACAATTTTTGCACCAGACTTCTCTAATATTATATCATCATTTAAAACTTTAGTGTCAAAAGAAAACTTATATTGAAAGCCGGAACACCCACCCCCTTCTACCTGTATGCGGAAAAATACATTTTTGCTATTTGGCTCTTCTAAAATTAATTCAGCAATATGCTTGCCAGCATTTTCAGTAAGGTTAATTAGGTTGGTTGCGTTGTTACTAGACATTTTATTGTGCAACTAGAGGTTGCTTTAGGCAGAGTGGGGATAGTAGATTTTATTTTCTTTTTTGCAAATAAATTATTACTGGTTTTACTAAATTTCCCCTTTGATTTTTTGCTTTGAGTAAAATTATACTGGGGCATAACCCTTTACCCCTTAAAATATTATGAAAAAAATCAGTTCTTTTTTTGTTTTTATGTTTTTATTCGCTGGTGTTAGTATGGCAGTAATAGAGTCTTGCGAAGATAGGGGTGGTAGCTGGAACAAAACACAAGGCTTTTGCGATTATAGTAATTATTCTTCTAGTTCAACGAATTAATTTATTCCCAAAAAAGTTTGCCAAAGTTTAAAAGATGGGCTAGGTTTTGTATTCGAGTTTTGAGTCCCCTATGCCCAAGTTTTATAAATTAACCCTATACTCTTTGTTACTTTGCCTTGGAGCCATTGGTGTTAGTTATAGTTTTTTTGATGTTGTTAGAAATTATGAACTATATATTGATTATCCGCAGAAGAGTAGAAGCCTAATTTTAATGAATCTTTTTGTAATTTCGGTATTTATTATCGTTATTGCAGGCAGGCTAATTTCGCTAAAACTAAAGAAGGATGATGCCCTAAAGAGTTTTTCTTTTCGCAATAGAATTATAGTATTGTTTTGCTTAATTTCTATTATTCCGTCAGTTGTTATAGCCTCTTTTTCCGCATCCATCTTTAATTTGGGGATTAAATCTTGGTTTAATGAAAGGGTAAGCTCTGCCTTAAATAATTCTCTAGCCGTGGCGGAGGGCTATTTAGAAGAACATAAAAAGAATATTAGAACAGATGTTTTGGTAGTGGTTACCGAACTCAATAGAATTTCTGATAAGATAAAAAAGGATGATAAAAAACTAGCCCACTTAACTAGCGTTTTGGCCGGAATTCGCAAAATTCCAAATGCAGATATAATAAGGTATGATATTAAAAAAGCCGGCAAAGATAATAATGGGCTTACCATATTAGATAATGGCGAAAAGTTCTTTATTGCCCAAAAATCTTTTTCGGATGCCTTAAATGGGGAAATAATCTTGCTGAATACTAAGGATAAAAGCAAGGTGAGAGCCCTTGCCTATGTTAGTAAATATCCAAATACCTATTTACTGGCTTCTCGCTCCGTGGATTCTAAGGTTCTAAGCCATATGGAGCAAACTAAAGATTCAGTTAATGAATATCGCCAATTAAAAAATAGAATCGCTAAGGGGCAGATTTTGTTTTTGTTATTTTTCGCCCTTATCTCCTTTACTATGGTGCTGGTTTCTTTGTGGGCGGGAATTTTAATAGCGGTAAATATTTCGCAACC
The DNA here is from genome assembly GCA_046302855.1 of Alphaproteobacteria bacterium. GTDB lineage: Bacteria > Pseudomonadota > Alphaproteobacteria > Rickettsiales > UBA8987 > JBKCHH01. Next base: position 31,501 of record JBKCHH010000077.1, on the reverse strand, counting down.
AATTATTAAGGTAGTGGAGGCTACTAAAAAAATTAGTGAAGGTGATTATAACTTTAAAATTATACAGGGTGGTAGCAAAGATAGGGTTAAGAATAACGAAATTTCTCTAATTGCGGAGAGTTTTGATAAGATGACGCAAAAAATTCTGCAACAACAGCAAGAGCTAAAAAAATCCACTTGGGCAGATTTAGCCAGAAAAATAGCTCACGAAATTAAAAACCCCCTTACCCCAATAAAACTAGCACTGGATAGAATCAACAATGCTCCGCAAGAAAAAAAGCTAGCTATGCTAGATAAGTATTTGGATACCATTAATCGTCAAATAAACACCATAGGCAATATAGTAGAAGAATTTGATGAATTTGCCAGAATGTCACCAGCTAAGTTTAAGAAGGTTGATATTATTACCACCATCAATACCGCCATTAACCTATTTAAAAACCTAGATAGCAGAGTGAAAATCAGTTTTTCTTACGATGCAGAAAATTTGTTCATAAGGGCAGATGAAGGGCATCTGTTGCAGGTTTTTAACAACCTAATTAAAAACAGTTTTGAGGCTATAGAGGGTAATTCTGGAGGTAATGTGGGGGGCGAAATTTCTATTAGGTTGGAAAATAAAAATAACCAAGTGTTGCTTAGTATAAGTGATAATGGAGGCGGCATTCCAGAAGCTCTATTAAGCAAAATTACAGAACCCTATGTTACCTCTAAAGAAAAGGGAACAGGCTTGGGCCTCGCAATAGTAAAGCGGATAATAGAAGAACATAATGGCAAGTTTAGCATTCATAATATTTATAGTGGCAAAGAACTGGTTGGAGCTAAAATGGATATTGAATTGCCGGCTTAATGTTTTTTCAGTTTATTTAAATAATAATCCTTCGCCAATGAGATAAGTTCTTTTAATGAGGTTGAAGTGTCTAGAAATTCTTCTGCCCTTTGTTTAAGGCGGTTTTTTATGGAGAAATTTTCCTTTGCCCAGTTTTTCATTATGTTTTTGGAAAGACCCCAAAAATTACCCCTATAGCCTAAATTTTTAGCTATTCCTTCCACATAAAACATATTTTTTTGTAGTAGCATTAGTTCAGGATTTACGGGCAGGTTAAAATCTTTAGAAATTTTTACCATTTCTAAAATTACTCTAGAGCCAGAAGAATCCATAGAATTGCTTAAAATCCCCTCCCCTACATACCTGCAAGCAGTTTCAAAGGCGTGGATATTTTCATTTTCTGGAACAAAGCCACCCTTAAAATGTAGCTCTGCCACCTTTTTATAGTCCTTTTCTAAAAAACCTAGCCACATTTGTGCCAGATATTGGCGGTTATGCTCATTTAAATAGCCCATCACCCCAAAATCAAACAGAATTAAATTATCCTGAGAATCCAAATGAATATTACCAGGGTGCAAATCGGCGTGATAATAGCCATCTCTAAATGCCTGTAAAAAAAGCAGGGAGGATAGTTTTTTCAAAACCGCCTCCACCCGCTCCGCATTATTTTTATCAAGAGTTTTAATACTTACCCCATCCACAAATTCTAGTGCTAGAACCTCATTGGTAGTTTTATTCCAATATACTTTGGGGATTTTTATATAGGTTTCTTTTTTTAGATTTTCCCTTAGTTTATCGGCTGAGGCTGCTTCAAAATTTAGATTTATTTCCCTTTTTATTACATTTTTTATATCATCTAGAACCTTTTTGTAATCTTGCTTCTTGTTGATTCTTTTTGCCAATTTATTTAGAAAATAAAGGAATTTTAAATCCCTTGCAAAAATTTTGGCAATGTTAGGGCGAAGAACCTTTACGGCTAACTTATTGCCATCAAAATCTCTAGCAAAATGCACCTGCGCGATGGAGGCTGATGCTATGGGCTTTTCTTGAAATTCTAAAAACAACTCTTCTAGTTTTTTGCCCAAATTTTTTTCAATTATGCCCTTAGCTATTTGAAAAGAAAAGGGCGGAACACTATCTTGCAGTTCAGATAAAATATTAGACACTTCTTCGCCCAAAATATCGCTTCTAACCGATAAAACCTGCCCAATTTTAATGTAGCTTGGCCCCAGCTCTTCTAGCGTTTTCTTTAGCCTTTCACCAAGGGGCAATTTGCGATATATAATTCTATAGGGAAAATAAAAAATCTTTACTATTCTTACTCCAAAAAAACTATTTAGAACAAATAAACAATTATATTTCAGTAATTTGTGAAAAACTTTTATTAGATAGAAAAAATTGGTCATGATGGCGTTTTCTTTTTATATTTTTTGACTTAGTAATAATTTTTTGGCATCATAAAGGTTTTAAATTATAAAATCTATGGAGACAGGACAAATATTTGATATAGCAAGAATGGCGGTTTTTGTTCTGCTAAAGTGTTCCTTGCCCATATTGCTTGTAACTATGGTTATAGGTCTATTAATTTCTTTGTTTCAAGCCCTTACGCAAATTCAAGAGGTTACCCTTACCTTTGTGCCAAAAATTGTGATAGTTATGATTTCTCTACTTATTTTTGGACCCTTTATGTATCGCACCCTATCTGAATTTTTTATAGTAATAAATCAGGCGATTGTTGGCACCGTGTAGGCGAAAATTAAGATTGCAAATTAAGTAAATCTTCAGCAGAATTGCCAAAAAAATTACAAGATATTTCCGTGAGCGAGCAATTTCATACCTACCTACAGTATCTGCTAGATAATGGGCTAAAGATTTTAGCCTTAATGATTCCATTAATAATTGGCGTTGCCTATTTAACCTTGGCGGAAAGGAAAGTGATTGCCTGTATGCAACTGCGTCGTGGGCCAAATAGGGCTGGATTTATGGGTCTTTTGCTACCCTTAGCAGATGCTATAAAGTTAATGTTTAAAGAGCAGGTGATTCCAACCAGAGCCAATAACTTTGTATTTGTGCTAGCCCCAATGCTCACCTTTATTTTGGCGATGATTGGCTGGGCGGTAATCCCCATTAATGATTCCTTTGTAATTGCTAATATTAATGTTGGAGTTTTATACTTGCTTGCCATATCTTCCCTTGGCGTATATGGAATAATTATTGCTGGCTGGGCATCTAATTCGCACTATTCTTTTTTGGGGGCAATTAGAAGTTCTGCCCAAATGATTTCTTATGAAATTTCTATAGGCTTAATTATAATTAATGTTTTGTTGCTAGCTGGTTCTTTGAATTTAAAGGAGATTGTTTTAGCACAAAAAGATGGCTGGTTTTTGCTGCCACTTTTCCCTATGTTTATAGTGTTTTTTATCTCTACTTTGGCTGAAACCAATCGCCATCCTTTCGATTTGCCAGAAGCAGAGGCAGAGCTAGTTGCGGGCTTTAATGTGGAATATTCCTCCATGAGCTTTGCCCTATTTTTCTTAGGTGAATATGCTAATATGATTTTAATGAGCGCCATGACCACCATTTTATTTCTAGGTGGCTGGCTTGCCCCCTTTGGCTTAGACTTTATTCCACAAACCATATGGTTCTTTTTAAAAGTAAGTGTTTTGCTATTTGTATTTTTGTGGATTAGGGCAGCTCTACCCAGATACCGCTACGACCAACTAATGCGCCTTGGTTGGAAGGTATTTTTACCCTTCTCGCTTATTTATGTAGTGGGCGTAGCTAGTTATGTGGTTTATTTTAAGTAAACTGCTACATCCCACCATAGTTTGGCCCACCACCACCTTCGGGGGTTACCCAATTTATGTTTTGTAGAGGGTCTTTTATATCACAAGTTTTGCAGTGAATACAGTTTTGGGCATTAATTTGTAGTTTTGGATTACCCCCCTCATCATTCACAATTTCATAAACGCCGGCTGGGCAGTATCTAGTTTCTGGCGAATCATATAATTTGTAATTATGCTCTATGGCTATTTTTGCGTCTTTTAGTTGTAGATGGTAGGGCTGATTTTCTCTATGGTTGGTGTTAGAAAGGTAAACAGAAGAGGGCAAATCGAAAGAAATTTTTCCATCGGCATTAGGGTATTCTATTTTTTTTGCAGAACCTGCCAACTTTAAACTTTCATTATCTTTTTTATGTTTAAAGGTAAATGGCGCAAAGCCACGCATTAGATAGGTATCTATCGCAGAATAGATTAACCCAAAATAAAGCCCAAATTTAAAAGAGGGGCGAAGGTTGCGAACCTTTTTTAGCTCTTTATAAACCCAAGATTTCTTTAAATTGATTTCATACCCAGAACAATCATAAAATTTGTTTTCAGTAAAGTTTTTAGCTATTGCTTCGGCTAAAATCATACCACTTTTCATGGCCGTGTGAGTTCCTTTAATTTTTGGAACATTCATAAACCCAGCGGCACAACCAATAATAGCTCCACCTAAAAATTCTAACTTTGGGATAGATTGAAAGCCACCTTCATTTAAGGCTCTAGCCCCATAGGCAATTCTTTCTCCATTTGCCAAATATTTAGCCACTTGGGGATGGGTTTTAAACCTTTGAAATTCTTGAAAAGGGGAAAGATATGGGTTTTTATAATCAAGCCCCACTACATAACCTATGGAGATAATATTATCTGCCATGTGATACAAAAATGAGCCACCATAAGTGCTTTTATCCAGCGGATAGCCAACTGTGTGGATAACCTTGCCTGCCTTATAGTGTTCATTATTTACCTTCCACAGTTCTTTAAAACCAATGGCGTAGGTTTGAATGGTTTTTTCATTTCTTAATGAAAATTTTTGTTCTAGCTCTTTAGTTAGCGAGCCTCTGCACCCTTCGGCAAATACGCTGTATTTTGCTTTAATAGCGGTAAAGGGCTGATAGTTATTTTGATGCGAGCCATCTTTTGCCACGCCAAATTCGCCAATTAGCACCCCTTCTACCCTTGCCCCATCATCAGAATATAAAATATGCCTTGCGGGAAAGCCGGCAAATATCTGCACGCCCAAATCTTCTAATTTTTTAGCCAACCATTTACATAGATTACTTAAAGAAATTATGTAATTCCCCTTATTGTGCATTTGCGGTGGGGTTGGCAATTTAAAAGCCTTTTTTTTTGTTAGAAACAAAAAATTATCTTGTAGAACTGGCTGTTTTATGGGGATGTCTTTCTCTTCCCGCCAGTTAGGGATAAGTTCATCTAGGCTCCTAGTTTCTAAAACATTGCCGGATAAAATATGCCCGCCCACCTCACTCGCCTTTTCTACTATGGCTATATTAATGGCTGGGTTTAGTTGCTTTAATCTAGTGGCAAGGCTTAAACCTGCAATACCTGCCCCTATTACCAAAACATCATATTCTAAGGCATCTGTAAAATTACTAATTTGATACATTTTTTTCCTTTGTTTCTAGGGCTCGCTTTATCTCTGGTGGCATGTATTTTTCATCATGTTTAGTTATAAGTTTTTTAGCAAGAAATATATTATTATCGCCAAACTTTCCTTCGGCTACTATCCCTTGCCCTTCCCTAAAAATTGGCGGAAGAAGCCCTGTGTAGTTTACTTTAACTGCTTTAGATAAATCGGTTATGTAAAAAGAAACTTCTAAAGAGTTGGGCTTTTGTACAAAAGACCCTTGTTTTACTAGCCCACCAATTCGCAATTTTTTATTATCAAAAAAACTTTGATTTTGTTGCAAGGTAGAAAAATATTCCGTAGGCGAATAGAAAAACACTAAATTTTTATTAAAGGCATTAAAAAGCAAAAAAGAACCTATTGATAAAGAAATTGCTCCCAATAACAGGTATATAATCCTTTGTTTTCTGTATTTATTTTTTGCCATTTTTTATACCAGTTCTAATATTTGAAATTACTAAACTAAAAGCATATCGTCATTGCGAGGAGCGAAGCGACAAAGCAATCCATAAACAAGGTAGAGCTTGGGTCTCAAATATTTTTTCAAGCAAAACCTTTGTTGTGGATTGCCACGCATAGCTTCGCTATGCTCGCAATGACGGCTTTCCTTTTTTATTATTTTACAAATGAGATTTGGCATTATCATTTCTTTTGTAATTCCTTTAGCTTTTTTTTAGCAACAATAGAGTTTTTTATTATCACCGCAATTAAACAAAACATTGCCCCAAAGGTTATGCCATAAGCAGAAATTATGTACCAAAAATATTGATCTATTTTCATTATTTTACCTCAATTGCCTTATAGTCTATAATTTGAAACCGCACTGGTTCAAAATCTTTTTTCTTTTTGTTATATTGAATATAGGGGAATTTTATTTTTGCCATGGCTATGTATTTAAAAGGCTTGTTGCCGTTAACATTCCGCTCATAAGCGGTAAAGTTAATTAAAAGGGTAAAAACATCACTTCCTTCCAAAAAAACCTCCTGTGGAAAATATCGTTTGAATTGTTCAACAGAAGAGGGGTTTTGATTACTTAAAACAAAAGAATTTTCTATAATAACTTCTCGTTTAGTATTTTTATGATATTTTATTTTAAAGCCATCAATATTCACATTATCCATTCTTAAATCGTAAATATTCAGTAGCTCTTTACTGCTATAATTATTAATGAACCGACGGTTTTTTTCTAGCTGAGCAAAATTATTTTTAGAATCGTAAGATTCAAAATTTTCGACAAATTCTTTCACCAAATAATTTATTAAGGCCTCATTTACCTCCCTAATACTTGCCTTTGGCTGGCTTAGCTTTATTAACTCAAAATAGTAGGTTGCAGGGTCTGAATTTTCTATTGCGAGTGGCACTTTTTTTTCTAAAGGAAAATAGGTCTGGCAACTTTTAACTACAAAATAACAGCTAAATAGGGTTAGAATGGAGATAAGAAAAAGAAACCTTTTTTGCACATAAATTAGAATATATTTTTGCGCATACCATTTTTTTGCCTCATCAAAATACTGCCCACTTTCAACCATTGTGGCAATATCATCAAATAGCTCATTTACCTCTTTGGTATCAAAATAGATTTCTTGATTATTCTTCTGTGCCACTTGTATCTTCTGGGTAAGATTGGTTTAAAATAGCATTTACGAATTTTACAGAGTCATCATTATAAAATTCAGAAGTAATATTATTATATTCCTTAATCAAAACCTTTTTTGGCGTTTGTGGAAAAACCAGTATTTCTGCCAAGGCAATATACAAAATTGCCTCTATTAGCTTATCTACCTTTTCCCCGCTTGCCTGTTTGGTAGCAAATTTGTTGATGGTTTCAATAATTTTTTCTTTATTTTGAATTGCCTCTAAAACTAATGATTTAATAAATTTAGAGTTAAATTTTACCCCTCTATTTTTGCCAATGGGGGCATCTTGAATAAAATAATTTATGTTTTCATCTAGTTTTTCTATACTATAATTTTCGGCAACTATTAGAGAATAAAAAACCTGCACCGCCATAAGGCGAGAATAAGACTTATCTAAATTTTTACTATCAACCAGCATAATTATTTCATGAAAGAATACCCCCTTCTTCTACACCTAAAAGAATTAAGAACAAGATTGATAGTGATAGTTTTAACCATTACCATCAACTGGATTATAGTTTATCAGTTTAAAGATGAAATTTACGCCTTTTTAAGCAAGCCTTTATTCTTAGCCTCAAAAGACACTAGAATCATTTTCACTAGCCTGGTTGAGGCCTTTGTTACCCATCTTAAAATTACCTTTATTTGCTCTTTGATTGTATCTTTTCCAATAGTGGCTTGGCAGATTTATAGGTTTCTTAGCCCCGCCCTTTACAGCCAAGAAAAAAGGGCAATTCTGCCATTTTTTATAGTTTCACCCTTGCTATTTTTGGTAGGGATTAGCTTTTGCTACTTTTTTATTATCCCCATCGCTTGGGAATTTTTTGCTAGCTTTCAAGTTTCAGCCACTAAAAGTTCTATTCCACTAGTTTTAGAGGCGAAATTTAGTGAATATGCCGCTTTAGTAATTTCTTTTCTCCTTAGCTTTGGCTTAATTTTTCAGTTGCCAGTTGTGCTAATTATATTGAACAAATTAGGATTAGTTTCAATCAATTGGCTAAAAAAACAAAGAAGATATGCCATTATTGTAATATTTATAGTCTCCGCCATCTTAACCCCAGGGCCAGATGTTCTAAGCCAAGTACTAATGGCAGTGCCTCTAGTATTTTTATATGAGCTAAGTATTTTTTATATAAGGTTTAGTGGGAAGAAGATACATTCCTAAAACCTAGCTGGGTATATAATGTTTCTAAAAACCCCCCTTCCGCACTTTTTTAATTATGCCAAAATATTTAACCCTACTTCTTTTTAAACTGCTCGAAAAACTTATTTTTGTCGTCATTACTCACCGCTTCGCCTAATGCGGTTTGTTCTTTTTTAGGGGCTGGGCTTTCCTCTATTTTGGCTTTAGAGGGAGAGTTTACTGCAGGGATTGCGGTATCGTCGCTAGCTGGTTTAATTTTCTTTAAGGTATTAGAAATATCATTAGAAGATGGAATATTTGAACCTGTAGGAGTTGGTTTTTCTAATATTTTTTCAGTGGGCTTTTCAGCTACTTTCTCAATTGTTTTTTCGGGGGTTTTTTCAGCCGGTTTAGGCGGAGTTGTAGGGGTAGCTATAGAAGGATTACTAGCCTTTGCTTGCGCTGGTGGGTTAGCTGGTGGTGTAGGTGTATTAGGAGTAATCGGCCTTGTAGTGTTGGTTGCCGTGGGTGTTGCAGTGGTCGTTGCTTGTGCTTTAGGTGTTGGGTTAGCGCTAGCCTGAACAGTTGGTTTAATAGTTTGCGGTTGTGGAGATGGAGCTTGTTGAGGCTTATAATCATTAGTTTGAGTGGTTGCGGTGGCGATTGTTTTTTTCGCCTCCTCTACTTTATTTGGCACAGAAGCCCCTAAAGAAGGTTTTTTCTGCGTTAAATTTTGAGTTAATTTCTTAAAGCTATCGGCTATTGTTTGTAAAAAAGATGGGGAAGGGCTAGCTTTTTTAGTATTTTCATTTGTCTTCAAATCTTGTGTAGGGGCTGGTTTTAAAATTATTGGCTCAATATTATCTGGTGAATTATTGGCCGTTTTTTGTTTTATTTTATTTAACTTTAATAAAATAAATACTAGTGCAGCGGCTGGTATAAAGGCTAGCATACCTTGCACTAGATCATAAAAGACCCAATTAATCCCTAAAATTAAAAGGAACAAAACTAGGGAGATTAAAATAGGCTTTTCTGCCAAATTCCCAAGTTTTTCTAGCAGAGGCGTAATTTTTGATAGGGCAGATTTTTCCTTTCCTAATATTCTAAAGCCCACAAAAAATAGGGCAAATGGAATTAGCCGCAGAACCAGTTGCAGGGTAAAGCCTCTTTTTGTAGGCTCCTTATATAAAGCGTTTACTGGCACCTTGCCTACAGCAATATTGGCTACCAAATTGCCCCCACCTGAATTATAGGCGACAATGGAATTATTTAGTTGTTTTCCCACCAATGAATATTCACCAGAAGGAACTATTTCATAAGAAATTCTTGTGTCGCCAATTTGCGGAATTTTATAATCCCAACCCTTATACAAATAATTATCTTCTAAAGTCATGCCGTTTTTAAACCGCACCGTGTTAGAAATAACCTCATCTGGTAATTTTTTGCATCGCCAATCCTTCGCCTGATAAGCACTTGCCTGTGGATAAAACTTTATTATTTCTAGCTTTAATTGTGAAGCCACACTTTTTACCTTATTATAATTGGGGCAAATGGTGGTATTTATACAAACACATTCATACAGGTTAGATATTATCGTATCTGGTTTTTTTACCTTATCAGGAAATAGCTCTGAGAGAGTAAGGGGCTTGTAATTACTTAGTTTTGAAACATATTGATTGTTCAAGGGAAGCACACCCAACTTAACGCTTGGGTTGGAAAATTCTTCCTGTTTATACTCAAATTCTTTTGGATTGGTTTTATCCCTATCAACAAATTTGTTTGAATCTATTGGGGCATCATTCCAAACCATATCATAAGTGCTTGGTTGATTAGTTTGGGAGGGGGTTTCTTTCCATTGATAAACTTCCACCTTTCTTTTTAGCCTTAGAGAATTGGTAGAAACTTCCAAAGCCTCATCCTTTGTTTCGCTAGCGGGAGTAATGGTTCCACTTGCATATACTAGTTTATTGTTGTTGGTAGGGTTAGGGCTGTTAGGATTAATTAAAGTAGCCTCTCCACCAACCTTGTAGTAGTTTTCTATTTGTTTTATGTAAGAGCTTTCGTTAATGAATAAAAAAATTATGCCGATAAAAATAAGGATAGAGGCAACCAAGATTTTTTTAAAATCTTCATCCTTTAAATTACCCTTGAGGTTTAATTTTATCCCTTCTGCCATTTTTCAGATGTTTATAAGAGTTTTAGTTAAAACAATTAATATTGCAAATATTAATTGTTAATCTATAAGAGCCGTTCTTTTAAAGTTTCTTTTGGGGTGGCTAGCTCAGCTGGTTAGAGCATCTGGTTTACACCCAGAGGGTCGGGGGTTCGAATCCCTCGCCACCCACCATTTCTAATTTTCTTGAAGCCCATAAACCTTCTCTTCAAAGAAGTTTATAATTTCTGGCACTACGCTAAAGTTGTTGAAAAGTTTGGAGTTGTTGGCAAGAACCTTTGCCCTAAATTCTTGGTTTAGCTGTTTATCATTGGCGAATTTTATTGCCTTGGCTATGTAATCATTAAGATCGGTGGCGATTGTATCGGTTACGCCTATGTAGCGATAATAAAAACCAAGCATTCTAGACCTTGCACAAACCCCTTCTGTGCCAACAAATGGCGTGCCTACGCCAATTACCTGTTGAGCCGTTGTGCCGGCACCAAAGTGGAAGGTATCTAATATTACATCGGCTTGATAGATTGCATTCCAGAATCTGGCTGGCTCCATCCAAGGTAGTTCTTTAACCCTTTTAAACTGCTCTGGCGTTAAGATTTTCTTTAAGCGATCAAATACTATATCGGTTCTGTCTCCCCTATCTTCAAAGAAATAGACCTCTGCGTTCTTATCTTTTTGCAAAATACCCTGCACGGCTAAATCGAAATCTGGGTGAACTTTTTGATTCTTCATTGGGCAAACATAAAGATTGGCAGTTTCGCTATAACCGATATCTTTTTTGGAAATTGGATTTTCTGGAGGCTTTACATCGCCATACACGGCTGGAATTTCATTAAAATAAACTAACTGTTCACTATAGTAATCTTGGCTGGTAGCAACATCCATCCCCTGTGCGGTAAAATAATAGTCTATGGTTTTTATGCCACTAGTATCTGGATGCCCCAGAAACAAACATTGCAATGGAGCAAGCCTAGCAAAGGCAAAGCAGTAGGTAAATTGATCCATGCCAATATCAGTATATACCAGCACATCCAGCTCTAAATCTGCCACTTCACGCCTTGCCTTTTCTATATCTATGGTTTCGATAATTAGATAATTCTTTACCACCTGCACTAGTTTTACGAAGGCAGGGTCATGAACTTTTAAATCCCTATCCTTATTATTTACTACTGGAAGCAAATAGCCCTCTATATTTTCTGCCTCTGAAATTTTAGCTACTAGATGGTTATACACCCGGCCAACTGAATGGGTGCCAAAATACATGGAAATAAAGCCCACCTTTATTTTCTCGCCCCGTTTTTTCCCCTTATAATCAATACAATGCGGAGCGGTATATAGTAAAGATGGGCAGACCTTTTCATAAAGTTTTGCCAGCTTTATCATTATATCCCTATTATTTTTACCATGGTAGGCTAGATAAAAAGAAGTTCTAGAAATGGCATTATGCGGATTATCTATTCTTAAATCCCCTTGATTGGCCTTTTGTAAAAGCTCATCTAGGTTATGTTCATATTCCCTTCTAACCCGCTCAATATCTTCTAGGTCTTTAGTTATAATGGGCAGATAGAGCTTATAATTAACCTCCATATAAGCCATGCCGGTTGCTTCATAGGCTCTTTTCAAATATCTTTTGGCATCTTCACTATCCATATCGAAATATAAAAGCGAAGCTAAACAGGCATTTGCCCAAGGGTTTTTAGGGTTAATATCAAGCAACCTTTTTAAACATTTTAACGCCGTTTGATGATCTTTTTGAATCATGGAGATATAGGCAAGGCGATGGTTTACCCCTTCTGATTTCTTATCTATCTCATAGGCTTTTAGAGCCTCTTCCTTTGCCTTATCCATCTGCCCCAGTTCGCAAAAAATAATGGCAGAATTTAAATATGGGGATGGCATTTTAGGATTAATTTTTTTAATAAGAGAAATAACCTTTAGCGAGGTTTCATACTCCTTAGTTTCCGCCAGCATTACCGATAACTTTTCAAGCAGAGTAATATTGGTTTGATACTTAGCAAGCAGGCGATTACACAGCTGTATAGCCTCCCTATATTCTTTTTTAAAGTGGAGCTCATTTATAATGGAGAGGGTTTTATGAAATTCAAACTCCTCCCTAGAGATTTTAGTATTCACCGCCCCACTAGCATTAGTAGTTACCGGCGTATTTTTTATTGCTCTTTTAAGTTTTCGGTTCATGGGATGTTTCTTGTAAGAAATTTTCTTCTAATTCAAGCAATTTTCTACTTCTTGGTTTAATTTTTTTAGCTGGAATACCAGCATAAATAAACCAAGCATCAAGATTATTTTTTACTAAACTTAATGCACCAACGCTTGCCCCTTCATTTATAGTAATGCTTGGCAGAATAACTGTTCCCGTGCCAATAATAGAATGTTTTTTTAATATAACCTTTCCATTTTGTAATTGTTTATATTTGTCTGCAACCATTGGGTTGGTAAGGAAATTACCTGAAAAATCATCGCTAATAGCAAATATAGAAACACGGTGCGAAATATTTGCAAAATCCTCAATAACTATACCTTCTTTTCCACCTATTAGAGAACAAAAAGGGGCGATGTGAATAAAATTACCAATTTCAATTTTACCGCTTAAAATGCAGAAATCATCTATTCTAACATTATTGCCTATTTTTATGTTTTTAGGCGAATAGATGCTGGCTTTTTTACTTATAAGAACATTTCTACCAAGTTCTTTAAAACCAAAATTTTTTAACTCTACCTCTGTATAAAAGCTATTTTGCATTTTATGTGTTAAACGCTTAAAATACCCAATATCTATTACAGGGTTTACAAAACCCTACACCTTCATTTTATAAGTTCAAGGGTTAGATAATTGTTTATTCTCAATGAATAGTTCTGGTGGTATTTTTAGGGGTATAGGGGATTTTTTATTTTTAGAAAATCTTTTCAAATCAATATTTTACTACAATGACGCTAATCCCTCGTCGCCATAATTTTAGGCTCATTAAAGAAATTATTATTTTTTATATGGAAAAATAGTAAATTATTTATATAGTCGTGCAAAATTGGGGCAAAATAATATCTATGAAAGAAGAAACTAAACTATTAGAAAATCACTCGAACGAAGAAGTAGCAGACCCTTCTAAGCGAAATTTTGTGGTTAAGGTTGCCTCTGCTACTGCAGTGGTAGGTGGGGCCTGTGCTGTGTTTCCCCTTGTTTCTTCTATGCAGCCCGCCAAAGATGTTCTGGCTCTTGCTTCTACGGAAGTTGATTTATCTAACATAAAAGAGGGGGAAACCAAAACCGTTATGTGGCGTGGCAAACCCGTATTCATAAGAAAAAGAACAAAGGCAGAGATTGAAACTGCCGAAAAAACAAATTTGAGTGATCTGCCAGATAAGCAAAAGGATGAAGACCGTGTTATAAAGGGTAAAGAGCAGTGGCTAATTCTAGTTGGGGTTTGCACTCATTTAGGTTGCGTTCCACTTGCCAAGCAGGGTGATTATGCCGGCTGGTATTGCCCTTGCCATGGCTCCCATTACGATACTTCTGGAAGAATTAGAAAAGGTCCAGCGCCTAAAAACCTAGCAGTGCCTAAATATGAGTTCTTAAGCGATACTAAGGTTAAAATTGGGTAAATGAATCTACAAGAATTTTATCAGAATTTTAAACAGGGCAAAAGAGCCTATATTAGCTATAAAATTTTTCTGTTCCTATTTGTTTTTTGCCTATTTGCTGAATTTATAGCCAATGATAAGCCTTTGCTGGTCTATTATAAGGGTGGCTTGTATTTTCCTATTCTCACTAAATATGAAGAAACTACCTTTGGGGGTGATTTCTTAACTGAAACTGATTACAAAAACGAATATATAAGGGCGAAAATTAAAGAAAATGGCTGGCAGGTTTTTCCGCTAATTCCCTATAGTTTTAATACTATTAACTATAACCTTCCTACCCCTGCCCCATCTGCCCCAAGCCTTAATAATTTACTTGGAACGGACGACCAAGGCAGGGATGTTCTAGCAAGGGTAATTTATGGACTTAGAATTTCCATTTTGTTTGGTTTAATTTTAACTATTATAACCTCTGTAATTGGGGTGATTGTTGGGGCGGTGCAAGGCTTTTATGGTGGCAAGCTAGATTTATTTATGCAAAGGTTTTTAGAAATTTGGGGTTCAGTCCCAACCCTGTTTTTAATCATAATTCTAACCACTTTTATAACCCCTAGCTTTTGGCTGTTAATGGGGATAATGGTGTTATTTTCTTGGATGAATCTAGTGGGGGTGGTGCGGGCAGAATGTTTAAAAACTAGAAAGCTAAATTTTGTGCTAAGTGCCAAGGCGCTGGGGGTAAGTAATAGGAAAATACTCTTCCGCCATGTTTTGCCAAACAGCCTAGTTGCCACCATTACTTTTCTGCCCTTTATTCTAAACGGTTCAATTACCACCCTAACTGCCCTTGACTTTTTAGGTTTTGGATTGCCGGTTTCTTACCCATCTTTAGGGGAATTATTATCGCAAGGAAAATCTAACCTAAACGCTTATTGGCTAGGGCTGACAGGCTTCTTCGTAATTGCCCTACTATTAAGTATTATGATTTTTATTGGAGAGGGTGTTCGGGATGTGCTAAATCCGAATAAGACCCGCACCTAATTCTACTTCTGTGGATTTTTGTTTTTTCACTTAAGCCAGAATTTTTTCTAAAAAGGTGCCATTTTTGTTAGCAGTTTCATCGTAACGATAAGATAATTTATGAATTGAGTTTTTGGCGGTTATTTCTAGCCAAGCATTGTTATTATATTTTGTTAGCATAGGCATATTATAGCCATCGGTATCATATATCACTGGCACCTTTTCCCATTCCTTTAACAACCCTTGGTTTTGCTCAACCATCAAATCAAAAAACATGTGATAGAAAAAATAATCCACCGCCTTGTTTTCATACTTCCAATATTCCAGCAACAATGTTCTAATTGAGTTTGTTAATGGGTGATTAGGGCTAGAAACCAGTAGCCAATTATTGTTTTTAACATAAGAATTACAATGCCAGGCAAAAAATGGGCTTTTTGTTATTTCATCTGGTAAATTACCAGTTAGAAAAACGGTTGCATCAATCCAAATGCCGCCATGTTTGGAAAGCAAAACCACCCTTAAAATATCTGAAAAATGCGTATTGCTTATATAGCCCTTTTCTAGCTTTTTATAGATGTAATCTGGCAGGCTAACGAACTGTTCTATATTAGAATTATCAACCACGATAACTTCGTAACCATTAGAGTGATTTCTTACACTTTCTATACATTTTTTTACAATTTTTGGAGCATTTTTTTCGCCCTGCAACCAGCAGACCCATATTTTTTTTGCAGATGTTTTTTCTTTAGAAGATTCAATATCTTCAATTGCGGGTAGGTATCTTTTTAGATAGTTTTTTATAACAGAGGTCATTAACCTTTTGCCAAAATCTTTCCTAGCTTTTTTTGAAGACCAAACAAAGGCACTTAAAACCCTAACAAAAGTTTTCTGCAACACTAGATTTATATAGGCTAATTTTCTAAACATTTTGCTAAAAACTCCTCTTCATTTAAAATGGCAATGCCAAGTGCTTCTGCCTGTTTTAGCTTGCTACCTGCATCTTCACCCACTATTATATAATCTAGATTTTTAGAAATGGAATTTAAAATTTTGGCACCATTTTTTGTTGCCATTTCTTTTGCCTCTTCCCTAGTTATTTTAGATAATTTGCCAGTGAAGATAATTTTCTTTTGGGAGAAAAAAGCATTGCTATTTGCTTGAAATTTATAATCTTCAATTACCACCTGCTTGATTAAATCAAGCAAAGTTTGCAAGTTTTCTTTTAAGTAGTTTTTTACAGACAAGGCAGTTTTTTCGCCCATTCCCTCTATTAAAAAAAGCTCATCCCCATTGTTCAAAAATTTTTCTATCGAGCCATAATTTTTGGCTAGCAGTCTGGCATTTTCTTCCCCTATATACCTAATGCCTAGCGAATAGATGAAATTGGCTAGAGGAATGGTTTTGCTTTTTTCAATAGAGTCCAGCAGATTATCTATAGATTTTTCGCCAAAGCCTTTGATTTTTTTTAACTCATTCGCGTGGTTCTTTAGCAGGAAAATATCGGCTGGTTTTTTTATTAGCTTTTGCTCAAAAAAGAACTCTATTAGTTTTTCCCCCAAGCCCACAATGTTAAAGCCATTTTTACTAACCATATGGATAAGGCTACCAATGCCTTGAGCTTTGCAATTTAGCCCGCCGGTGCATCTATAGATTGCCTCTTCCTCCTCCCTTTTTATTTCACTTTCACAAACGGGGCATTTGGTGGGGAAGATGAAGGTTTTTTCTATGCCAGTTCTTTTTTCTAGCAAAATTTTTTGAAGATAGGGGATAACATCGCCGGCACGCACAATTTCGGCGTAATCATTAATTTTTACATCCTTTCGCTTAATTTCATCACTATTGTGCAAACTTGCCCTTTCTACTATAACGCCACCAATATTTACCGGCTCTAAAATGGCAACTGGCGTAATTGCCCCCGTTCTGCCCACTTGCAAAATAATAGCTTTAATTTGCGTGATGGCAATTTCTGCCAAAAACTTGTGAGCCACCGCCCACCTTGGGCTTCTACCAACCTCACCCAGCCTGTTTTGTAATACAAAATCATTTACCTTATATACCACCCCATCAATATCATAATCTATTTTACCCCTCTGCTCAAAAATTGCTTGGTGATAGGCTATTAGTTTTTCTATTGTGTTGGCTTCTTTTACTAGATTATTGGTGATAAATTTTAGCTCCCTTAGCCTCTCTAGCAAATCGGTTTGAGTTTGGGCGAAATCATTTGCCACCTCCCCCACCCCATAAACAAAATATTTAAGATTTCTTTTCTTAGTAATATTGGCGTCAAGTTGCCTAATAGAGCCAGCAGCGGCATTTCTTGGGTTGGCAAATTTTGCCTCACCCAGCAGTTCTTGCTCATTATTTAGGTTAAGAAAATCTTGCTTACTTAGATAAATTTCTCCCCTTACTTCTAGCACAGAATTATAATTGATGTTCAGAGGAAAGCTAGTTATTGCCCGAATATTTTCGGTTATGTCTTCGCCTTCTTCGCCATCCCCCCTGGTTACGGCGTATTTTAGCAGACCATTTTCAAATCTAGCAGAAAAGGCAAGCCCATCTATTTTTGGCTCCAAACAAAAATCTGGTATATAGTTGATATTTAAGAATTTTTTAATTCTATCAGCAAATTCCTCCACATCTTCCACAGAAAAAGCATTATTAAGGGAGAGCATTTTTTTTGCATGTTTTATTTTAGTAAATTTTGCCTTTATCTTAAAGCCCACCTTGTTTGTTGGCGAATTGAGTTTTTTTAGTAGGGGATATTGTTCCTCTAGTTTTAGCAGTTTTTGAAATAGTTTATCATATTCCGCATCTGAAATTAGTGGCGAATTTTCGGCGTAATAGGCTTTATTGTGCTTTTCTAGCTCCTTAATTAAAAGCTCCATTTCTAATTCGATATCCATTTCTTTTTTAGATTCTTTATACTAGATATATTAAGTATGAAAAAAATTACCACCACAAATCCTGCCACTTCAAACATAATTTCTAGCCACGATGTAATGGATTTAGAGCAGGTTGATAGCATTATTAATTCCATCCAAAAGGCTCAAGATAAATGGGCAGAGGTTTCTTTACAAAAAAGGTGTGAGGTTATTTTAATCCTAGCTGATGGGTTAGAGCAACAAAAACTAGCACTTGCCAATTTAATTGTGCAAGAGATGGGGAAGAATATTAAGGAATCAACGGCTGAAGCAGAAAAGTCTATTGCCTCCATTAGAATTCTTGCCAAAAATGCCCCTGACTTTTTAACGCCTCAATCTTTAAATGCCAACACTGAAATTAATTTTGAACCACTTGGAATTATTCTTGGCATTATGCCTTGGAACTTCCCCCTATGGCAGGTAATTCGCTTTGCCACGCCAGCTTTACTAGCAGGAAATGGCATTTTGTTAAAGCATTCCTCGCAGGTATCTGGCACCTCTTTATTAATTGATAAGATTTTGAATCTTCACTTACCAAAAAACCTATTTCGCTCCATAATTTTTGAGGCAAATCGCATGGAAGAGGTTATAAAAAACCCCTCTATCAAGGCGGTTTCTCTAACTGGCAGTGTGGAGGCAGGTAGAAAGGTGGCAGAAATTTCTGGCAAGTATCTTAAAAAATCTGTTTTGGAACTTGGTGGTTCAGACCCCTATTTAATTTTAAAAGATGCTGATTTGGGCATAGCCGTATCTGCTAGCGTTAAGGCAAGGCTAATTAATGCTGGGCAAAGCTGTGTGGCTGGCAAAAGATTCATTGTGGAAGAAAAAATTTATCAGCCCTTTATAGAAAAGTTTGTGGCGGAATTTAAGACCAAAACCTATGGCAATCCACTGGATAGTAGCAAAGATTTAGGCTCACTTTCATCTAAAAAAGCAAGGGATGAGATTCATTCTTTGGTAAAACAGGCTATAAAAGATGGAGCGAAATGCTTGGTGGGTGGCTATTTACCAGAAGAAAGTGATAATTTAAAAAATGGTGCCTTTTATCCAGCCACCATATTAGAAATAGATGACACAATGGAAATTTTCTATAAGGAAATTTTTGGTCCAGTTGCTTTAGTAATAAAGGCTAAGAATGAAAAAAAGGCAATAGAGCTTGCCAATAAAACCAGCTTTGGTTTGGGATCCGCCATTTTTTCTAAAAACACTAGTAATGCTAAGTTATTGGCAAAAAAAATTCAATCTGGCATGTGTTTTATAAATGATTTTGTGAAATCAGATGCTAGCTACCCCTTTGGCGGCATTAAAGATAGTGGCTATGGCAGAGAGCTTGGCAGTTTTGGCTTTTTAGAATTTGTGAATATTAAGGTAATAAAAGTTGGTTAATACCTATACTCCTCTTCCTTATAAGGTCCGCCAAGATTAACGCCTAGATATTCTGCTTGTTTTTTGGTTAACTTGGTTAGGTTTACACCCAGTTTTTGCAAGTGCAGGGTTGCTACCTTTTCATCCAAACTTTTTGGCAGTACATATACTTTATTTTCGTATTTTTTGTGGTTTTTCCATAGTTCAATTTGGGCAAGCACTTGATTGCAGAAAGAAAAGCTCATTACAAAGGCGGGATGCCCCGAAGCGCAGCCTAAATTCACTAACCTTCCCTTGGCTAGAATAATTACCCTTTTTCCATCTGGAAAAATTACCTCATCCACTTGTGGCTTAATTTCGTGCCATTTAAAGTTTTTAAGGGCTGAAATTTCAATCTCATTATCAAAATGCCCAATATTACATACTATTGCCCTATCCTTCATCATTCGCATATGTTCTAGGGTTATTATATCTAGATTTCCTGTGGCGGTTACAAAAATATCTGCCTTTGAGGCGGTGTTTTCAAGCGTATCTACCTCAAACCCCTCCATTACAGCCTGTAGAGCGTTTATTGGATCAATTTCGGTAACAACTACCCTAGCACCTTGCCCCTGCAGAGCCTTGGCACAGCCCTTGCCAACATCGCCATAGCCACACACAACCACAATTTTGCCACCAATCATTACTTCCGTTGCCCTTTTTATACCATCAAGCAGGCTTTCTCTACAACCATATAGATTATCGAACTTAGATTTAGTAACAGAATCATTAACATTTATGGCTGGAATCTTTAGCTTCCCTTCCCTTTGCATTTGTTTTAGCCTTTTTACCCCTGTAGTAGTTTCTTCTGAAACTCCTTTAATTTGGGCAAGTAAATGGGGATATTCTTCGTGGATAATTTTGGTTAAATCACCGCCATCATCTAGTATCATGTTAGGTTCCCAGCCATCAGCTTCAATGGTTTGGCGAATGCACCATTCATATTCTTCTTCTGTTTCACCACGCCAAGCAAAAACGGGAATTCCTTGTTCCGCGATAGCAGCAGCAGCGTGGTCTTGCGTAGAGAAAATATTGCAAGAACTCCAACGGACACTTGCCCCCAAAAATACAAGGGTTTCAATCAATACAGCCGTTTCAGTAGTCATATGAAGGCAACCAATAATATTGGCACCTTTTAAGGGTTTTAAATTTTTATACTCTTCCCTTAAATACATAAGCCCTGGCATTTCACTTTCAGCTAATGAAATTGCTTTTCTTCCAGCCTCTGCTAAAGAAATGTCTTTTACTTTAAAATCTTTACCCAGAAATTTACCTTTTGTTAATTTTTGCATTGTATTCTCTGTAATATACTTACATAGGTTGGTAATAAATTAATATTAATATACAATAAAAAACTATGGAACAGATGGGTTTTGGTTACGAAAATGAAAGAAGGCTAACCGATAGGATGGAGAAATATTGGAATTATTTAAGAAGTGAAGATAAGGTAAATGTTCCTCTTTTTTCCAAGTTTAACCCCGAACATTTGGCAGATTTGCACTCTTCCACCTGCGATATTAAAATATTACAGGAGGGTAAAGAGAGGATATATTACTATACCAGAGTGGGTGATGCCTTAAGAAATGAGTGTGGTGATTTAGAAAATCACCCCGTTTCAAAAATGGCGAAAAGAATCCCGGGTGGTGCCATTATCAGCAAAATTGATGAATATCTAGATGCAAAAAATTTTGAAAGACCTTTATTTAATGCTGGAACTTTAGTGAATAAACAGAACAAGATTGTAAAGTTTCGTTCCTGTGCCCTGTTATTTGGTGACAGAAATTATAATCCAGACCATATAGTTTTAGGGCTTTCTTGGCGGGTTTTTAGTTAAAAAAGTTTTTTAAAATATCTGTTTTTTATTCTATTTAATGTTAATGAAGGGCATTATCACTAGAATAAAATGTTTAATTTTATAAAACCAAAACTATTAGATTTTTTTGAAACCAAATTGCTAAAGCCTTTTATCTGGCTGTTTTTTGCTTTCCTATCGATAGGATTATACTTTGCCTTGGTTAATTCCCCAACTGATTATCAGCAGGGGGAATCAGTTAGAATTATGTATGTGCATGTACCAAGTGCCTGGATGGCACTGTTAATTTATTTCTTTATGGCAACTAATGCCGTTTCTTTTCTAGTTTGGAAAAATCCACTTTCCTTTATTTTTGCTAGAAACTCCGCTACTATTGGCACGGCATTTGCTTTTCTTGCCCTTATAACGGGCAGTATTTGGGGAAAACCAATATGGGGGGTTTGGTGGGTTTGGGATTCTAGGCTTACTTCAATGTTAATTTTATTTCTAATTTATATTGGGGCAATTTATCTATATAATTCAATTGCAGAGCGGTTCTTAGATAAGGCAGAGAAGCTATTTTCTATAATAGTAGTAATTGGCTTAATTAATCTACCAATAGTAAAGTTTTCGGTTGATTGGTGGAATACTCTACATCAAAAGGCAAGTATTATAAGTTCTAGTGGTTTAAAAATTGATATTTCTATGCTAATCCCTTTGCTTTTGATATTTACAAGTTTTCTGCTATATTTTATAATAGCTCTAATTATTTCTTGTAGAAACTGGTTGAATAACAAAAAAATAAGGAACCTAATTAACTTAAATTTCTAAATATGGCATTTATAGTAGATGATAACTGTATAAAATGTAAATATACTGATTGTGTTGAGGTCTGCCCAGTAGATTGCTTCTATGAGGGGGAAAATATGCTAGTAATAAACCCAGATGAATGTATAGACTGTGGCGTTTGTGAGCCTGAATGCCCGGCTGAAGCCATTCATCCAGAATCAGAAGATAATACCAAATGGCTAGAGCTAAATCGCAAATATTCCCTTTTATGGCCAAATATTAATGAGAAAAAAGCTCCGCTAGAGGGGGCAGATTTAGTAAAAAAAGAAAAGGGTAAGTTTGAAAAACATTTTAGTGAAAATCCTGGTGAAGGCAGTTGAGATAAAATGCTACTAAACCCAAATTCAGTAGAAGAGGCTTTTTTTAGAACCAAAAACTATCTGCATAATACGCCAATTTTGCACTCTCAAAACTTAAATAATTTTTTAGGCAATAATATTTATTTTAAATGCGATAATTTCCAAAAAACAGGGGCTTTTAAGGTGCGTGGTGCTTTTAATGCTCTACTAAAGTTAAAGGAACAAAAGAAACTACCCAAAAAAGTAATTGCCTATAGCTCTGGTAATCACGGGCAAGCAGTGGCCTATGTAGCAAAGGCTTTGAATCTTCAGGCGGAGATTTTCCTACCTGATTTTATTTCCTCCATAAAACTGCAAGCAACTAGGGCAACAGGGGCAAGGGTAACCCTTAGTAAAACTAGAAAAGAGGCGGAAGGCAAGGCAAATCTTGAAGCACAAAATGGTGCCTATCTACTAAAGCCATTTGATGACGATATGGTAATAGAGGGCCAAGGAACCGCAGCTTACGAGGTTTTTAAAGAGCTAAAAAATATTGATTATATTTTTGCTACCTGCGGTGGGGGGGGGTGGCTTTCTGGCACCTATTTAGCCAAGGAATTTCTTTCACCCAAAACAAAAATTATTGGTTGCGAGCCAAAAAATGCCAATGATGCTTTTAAATCTTTAAAATCTGGCAAGATATTTGCCTTTGATACTTCGCCAAATTCAATTGCAGATGGGGCAAGAACCTTATCTATAGTGCCTAGAACCTTTGAATATCTAAAAAAGCTAGATGGCTTTAATGTGGCAACCGAAAAAGAAATAAAATACTGGACGCAGTGGATAAATCATCTGCTAAAAATATCAGTAGAAACAACCTCAGCACTAAGTATGGCGGTTGCTTATAATTACATAAAAAAACATCAGCTAAAAAACGCTAATATTGTGATATTAATTTCTGGGGGCAATGTTTCACGGGATACTATCCGCAAAATTTGGCAGAAAGATTACTTGGTAGAAGTTCCAAAGATATAATGATGATGGATAAAGCAACCCTACACACCCTTCGCCTGTTTCGCTCTGAAAATGTGGGGCCGGCTACTTTTAAAACCTTAATTGAAATCTATAAAACGCCAGAAAATGCCCTAAAAAATATTGAGGAATTATCCCTTAAGGGTGGCAGGCAAAAGCCCATAAAAATAGCCTCTTTAAAAGAAGTAGAAAGGGAGGTTGAAAAAACTCAAAAGATAGGGGCAGAAATTATTTCTATTTTTGATGAGGCATATCCAGCTTTACTAAAAAACATCTATGATGCCCCGCCAGTTATAACCATAAGGGGTAATAGAGAAATTCTGCAAAAGGGAAAAATAGGAATTGTTGGCTCAAGAAATGCCTCTATGGCTGGTTTAAAATTTGCTGAAATGATAGCAAAAGATATAGGGAAGGAAGGCTACGCAACAGTTTCTGGCCTAGCACGCGGTATAGATACTGCCGTTCACCAAGCAAGCAAAAATACAGGAACTATTGCCGTGCTGGCAGGTGGCATTGATTTTATTTATCCGCCGGAAAATAAAAAACTCTATGAGGAGCTTTTAGCAGATGGGCTAATAGTTTCAGAAGCTCCCCTTGGGTCTGTGCCAAAGGCAGAGCATTTTCCAAAAAGAAACCGCATTATTTCTGGCCTTTCAAAGGCGGTATTGGTAGTTGAGGCAAGTTTAAATTCAGGCTCATTAATTACAGCCAGAATGGCAAATGAGCAGGGTAGGGATGTTTTTGCCGTGCCCGGTTCCCCCTTAGATGCCAGATGCAGAGGCACAAATATGCTAATAAAGCAAGGTGCCTATTTAACTGAAGAAATTGATGATATTATAAAAAATATCCAATCCCAAAACATTAGAAAAACCAAAGATTATGATTTGTTTGAAGAGGTAAAAGAAGATTACGCTCAACTAAAAATTAATGATTCTTATTTAAATGAAAAAAGACAGGAATTGCTATCCCTTTTATCCCTAACGCCAGCTGAATTAAAGGATATAAAAAAGCAGTTAAATATAGAGGCTAGGGCTTTACAAATTCTTATAGTAGAACTAGAATTGGCGGATAAAATTATCCGCTATCCAAACAATAGGTTTAGTATTAAACTATGAAAAAATTCTCTATTTTAGAAACAATTGCCGTCTATCTGCCAATAAATAATATTGATACAGATATGATAATTCCAAAACAGTTCTTAAAAACCATCAAAAGAACTGGTTTAAAAGAAGGGCTTTTTTATGAAATGCGGTTTGATAGTAAGGGTAATGAAAATAAAGACTTCATTTTAAATAAATCGCCCTACAATAAGGCGGGGATTTTAATTGCTGGCGAAAACTTTGGTTGTGGCTCTTCGCGTGAACATGCACCTTGGGCATTGCTAGATTTTGGTATTCAGTGTTTAATTGCCTCATCTTTCGCAGATATTTTTTATAACAACTGCTTTAAAAACGGTATTTTACCAATCCAATTAGACAAAAAGCAGGTGGAAGAGTTATCGCACGATGCTAATAGTGGTTCTAACGCAAAATTTGCTGTTAATTTAAAGGAGCAGTATATTTTATCCCCCAGTGGGAAAAAATATAGTTTCTCCATTGAAGATTATCGCAAACATCGTTTATTAAACGGCCTAGATGATATTGGCTTAACTTTGCAAAAGCAGAGTAAGATTTCTGCCTTTGAAAAGAAAAACCAGCAAAAATTGCCTTGGCTGTATAATGAGGCTTTATAACAATTAATAGAACTTATGGATCCATTTATTCTATCTAGAATACAGTTTGCCACCAATATTAGTTTTCACATACTTTTCCCATCTATAACCATAGCCTTGGGTTGGATATTACTATTCTTTAAGGTTAAGTTTAACCGCACTAATGATGTAAAGTGGATGGATTGCTACCGATTTTGGGTAAAGATTTTCGCCCTTTGCTTTGCACTAGGTGTAGTAAGTGGCATTACCATGTCTTTCCAATTTGGCACCAATTGGCCGGGTTTTATGTTAAAGGTTGGTAATATTGCAGGCCCTTTACTTGCTTATGAGGTTCTAACCGCCTTCTTTTTGGAAGCAACATTTTTGGGCATAATGCTTTTTGGCTTTAATAAGGTTTCAAACAAGGTGCATAATCTTGCCACTATCTTAGTTGCTTTTGGCACTACCTTTTCTGCCTTTTGGATATTAGTTTTAAACTCTTGGATGCATACTCCAGCAGGGTATGAGATAAAAGAAGGTGTAGTTCACGCAACTAATTGGTTAGAGGTTTTGTTTAACCCTTCCTTTCCTTACCGTATGCTTCACATGCTAATTGCCTCTGGTTTAACTGCTAGCTTTTTAGTAGCTGGAGTTTCTGCCTATAGATTACTTAAAAAAGATAAGTCGCCAGCGGTAATTTCTGCCCTTAAAACTGGTATTTATTTGGCTGCTTTTCTAGTGCCTGTGCAAATTTTAGTTGGGCATGCCCACGGGGTAAATACCTTTAAATATCAGCCTGCAAAAATTGCTGCGATGGAGGGTGTATGGGAAACTAAAACCAAAGCTCCTTTAGTGTTATTTGCCGTTCCTAACGAAAAAACTAGGAGTAATGATTTAGAAGTTTCAATTCCAAACCTAGCTAGCCTTATAGTAACTGGTAGTATTGATGGGGAAATAAAGGGTTTGAATGAATTTAAAGGCAATCATCCACCGGTATCACCGGTATTTTTTGCCTTTAGAGTAATGGTAGGGGTAGGTGTGTTAATGCTAGTAGCTGCTTGGTATGGGGCTTGGAAACTAAATAGAAAAAATAATATCGGCAAAAAATTTGCTTATGTTTTAGTTCTACTAACCTTTTCTGGCTGGGTTGCCGTTTTAGCAGGCTGGTATGTAACCGAAATTGGTCGACAACCTTGGTTAGTAACGGGTGTTCTTACCACAAAGGATGCAGTGGCAGATATTGCTACTCCGCTTCTTACCACTAGCCTAACCATTTATCTTGCCCTATATGCCATTTTAATTGGCTCTTTTGTATCTGTGGTATTTTACTTGGCTAGAAAAGCTGGGGAAGAGAACAAAAATAGTAATGAAATAGGCTTTGCTACAAAAGAATTTTTAACTTCTAAAAAATAAGGAGAAAATATGGCTAACCTTATAGATTGGGTTTACTGGCTTCCGGTAATATTTGTGGTTTTAATGGGGGTGGCGGTATTTGTTTATGTGATTTTAGATGGCTATGATTTAGGGGTGGGCATACTAATGATCAGGGCTACTGACAAGGAAAAAGACCTAATGGTTGCCTCAATTGGCCCTTTTTGGGATGCTAATGAAACTTGGCTGGTATTAAGCGTTGGGCTTCTTTTAGTTGCCTTCCCCCTAGCCCACGGGGTTATTTTAACCGCCCTTTACTTGCCAGTAGTTATTATGTTAGCGGGCTTAATTCTACGGGGCGTTTCTTTTGAATTTAGAGCCAAGGCAAAAGACCCTCATAAACATTTATGGGATAAGGCCTTTATTGGTGGCTCGCTCACCACCGCCCTTGCACAAGGCTATATGTTAGGGGCCTATATTGTGGGGTTTGATGCAACCTTAATTAACATTGCCTTTGGTATTTTGGTTGGCATCTGTTTAGCTTCAGGATACAGCTTTGTTGGCGCCTCTTGGTTAATTATGAAAACCGAAGGAGATTTGCAAAAAAAGGCAGTTCGCTTCGCAAGGTTTTCCCTTTTAGGCACAGCCATTGGTATGGCACTAGTTTCAATTGCCACTCCTTTAGTAAGTGAGCGGATTTATGAAAAATGGTTTCACCTACCACAGCTGTTTTATTTACTGCCAATTCCACTTATCACCTTAGCCTTACTTATATATTTAGAGCTAGTTTTAAGAAAGCTACCCTTGCCTAAAGATAAAAAATGCTGGGTGCCTTTTGCTGGTGCAGCTGGCTTGTTTCTACTTGGCTTTGTGGGCTTGGCATATAGCTTCTTCCCCTATTTAGTGCAGGATAAAATTGATATATGGCAGGCAGCATCCTCAACAGAAGCCCTTGTGATAATATTGGTTGGTGCCTTGTTAGTGCTACCATTCATAATATTCTATACCATCTTCGCTTACCGCGTATTTTGGGGCAAGGTTAAGGAACTTAGGTATTATTGAAATTTTATATTAGGCTTACCTAAACCCCATTTCTTTAATTATGCTTTCAAAGTGCCGCATTAGTAAAAACAATATCCATTCCATTTACCTTGGCTACAATTTTGCCACTTAGGAAGTTTTTTAGTCTTTCGCCCAAAATCTTGCCTCGCCAACCCTTGTTTAAAGAGCTTTCCCTTCCCAAACCCATATTTTTACTATCAACAACCTCTGCCAATAAGAATTTTTTTAATTCCTCATTATTTACCATTAGCTTATCTAAAATATTTAGTTCAAAACTTAGGCATTTGATGTAAAGTTTTAGCAAATCAAACAGATTTTGCTCCCTAAAGTTTAAGATGAAGCCATTGTTACCCTTATAGGTTTTGGGGTTTGCAAGAAGCTCATTTATTTCCCCCCTAGCATCAGAATCTAAATTAACTCTTGAGTGCAAGCCCTTGTAAGCTATTGTTAATAAATCATTATCTACAATAATAGAGTTTTTGGGTATATTTAGCCTTCTTGCCCTATATTCCCGCCAGATATATAGATTATAGAATTTTTGACGCACAGCTTCGCTATTAAAGCTAAAATTTATACCATTTATTAGACCAGAATTACTTTTTACATCAAAGTTTTCTTTTAAGAACTTTTGTTGCTCTTCTTCTAGCCAATCTAAGCGGTCTAGTTCTTGCAATTTTTCTAGCAAAATATCATAGCTTTTTAATAGATGGGCAACATCGCTTAAGGCATAGTCTATATGTTCTTGCGAAAGGGGGCGGTGCAACCAATTTTCCATATAATTGATATTTTTTATGCTACTATCTAGATTAATATTTAGCAGTTTTTTTACTAGATTATGGTAGCTAATATCGCTACCTAGATTGCAAATATTGCTAGCTATTTGGGTATCGAAAAAAGGGGCGGTTTTAATTGAAAGTAAGCGGTTTAAGCCAGATAAATCTTGATCAAGGGCATGGAATACTTTTAATATGGCGGTATTGGTTAAGATTTCTTTCGCAAGGGGCAAAAGTTCTTTATTTTCTATGGCATCTATACAGATATGTTCATCATACAGGCCAAATTGAATAAGCGAAATTTCTGGGAAGTAAGATCTTTTTCTAGAAAATTCAGTGTCAACTGCAACCTTGCCAAGCTCTATGGCTTTTTTATAAAACTGCTCTAAATCTTCTGCGTTTGTTATTACGCCACTAAATACCATCCAAATCCATCTCTTTATTAATCTCTTTTTTTAACTCTTGATGAATTTTTTCTTCCTCGCCCTTATCAACTGCCTTATCTAATGGTTTTGGAGGCTCAATAGAATTAATTGTAGAAGGAACTTCTGGAACTTCAGCTTCTGGTAGTTTTTCCTCAATCTTTTCTTCTACGGGTTTTTTCTCGGTATTAATAGATTCATATCCGGTATTTCTAGCCTTAATAACTAGATTGTTTTTATCACCTAATAAACCAATAATGGTTTTTTGCCCATATTCAGTTATACTATAGGTTGCACCCTTTGTTAGCCATTCTGGCGGGCTAACTAAAACCAAAACAATTATAAAATGAACAAGGCTTGCTATTAAAAAACCCTTAGCAAAACCAAAAATTAGCCCTAAAAACTTATCAAAAAAACTTCTAACCCCGCCACCCACGGCAGAAACAATACCCAGTTTGAATAGATACAAAAGAATATAAGAAATTATAAACAGGCCAAATACTACACCAAAATTTATATAGATGTTTTTAGTATCTTGGGGTGAAATTGCCTGCAGGGCGTAGGAGTAGAAAAAATAAGTGAAAAAGGCAGAACCCAAATAGCAAATTAAATCTAAAATCTCTACAATCAAACCCTTGTTGAACACCACAAAACTATATACCAGCAAAATTAAAATTACTAAAATATCAAATTCAGTGAACATTTTTCAAATTTATTGCTTTAGAAAACAGATTTTAGATTTTTTATATTTGATAAATTTTTAATGGTAAAGTTTTTTAATTCGTGATTCTTCGCACCCTTATAATTAGTTATAGCATCACTAAAACCTAATTTTCTAGCCTCTTTTAAGCGTTTTTCTAGGTTAGAGACCTCTCTAACCTCGCCACTTAAGCCAATCTCACCAAAAACTATTGGTTTAGAGGGTAAAACTAGCTTTGCTAAATTAGAATAGATGGCAATGGCTACGGCTAAATCTGCCCCCGGTTCATTAATTTTGTATCCGCCAGTAACATTTAAGTAAATTTCCTTGTCATAAAGAACAATGCCACAGTAGTTTTGCAAAATGGCAAGCACCATAGAAAGCCTATTTATATCCCACCCAATTACTGCCCTTCTTGGAATGGACATATTGGTTGGGGTAATAAGGGCTTGGATTTCTACCATCACCACCCTTGAGCCTTCAATGCCTGGAAACAACACGGAACCTGGTGTTTCGCCAGATGTCTCTGAAATAAAAAGTTTGGATGGGTTAGAAACGGAATTTAGCCCCCTATCGCTCATTTCAAATACGCCAATTTCATTAGCTGAACCAAAACGATTTTTTATGGAGCGAATTAGGCGATAATTTAGCCCCTTATCCCCTTCAAAATAAAGCACCGTATCTACCATATGTTCTAGCACTTTAGGGCCTGCAATTTGCCCCTCTTTAGTTACATGGCCTACAAAAAACACTATTACATTTAATCTTTTGCACAGAGAAATTATTTCAAAGGCACTGGCACGAACTTGCGTAACCGTACCAGGGGAAGATTCTACTGCCTCTAAAAACATGGTTTGGATGGAATCTATTATAATGCAGATGGGCCTTGTTTCTTCAATTAATTTTAAAATCTCCTCAACCTTTGTGGCATTGGCTAGCTTTGCTTTGGAATCTTTAATGTTTAACCGCAAAGCCCTTTGCTTAACTTGTGTTTCAGACTCCTCCCCCGTTATGTAAATGGTTGGTTGATTGGGGTAATTTTTGCTAATATTATCTGCTACTTGTAAAAGCAGGGTTGATTTGCCAATTCCTGGATCACCCCCTATTAAAATGCTAGAACCTTCCGTTATGCCCTGCCCTAGCACTAAATCAAATTCATCAATGCCAGAAATAACACGGTTTTCTTTTGTTAGTTCCGAGCCTATTTCGCCAAGTATAATAGTATTCTTGCCCTTTTTGCTAATTAGCGAAAAGTTTTGCTTTTGAGCAGTTGCTTCAATAATTGTATTCCACTCGCCACAACCAGTGCATTTGCCAATCCACTTGCTTGTAACATTCCCACAGGATTGACATTGAAAGGTTAAACTATCTTTTGCCACTTTGTTTGCCTGATTTATTTTCTAAGAAATTAACTTTTATTAGGTGATCAATTGAAATTTTACCCGCCCCACGCACAAAAAACATGCCCAAAATTATAAACCAGTAGTAATGTTCGTTTAAATCCTTGTAAGTTATTTGAATAATTAAAGTTACCATCAGTAAACCAAAGGCTCCAATTCTACCTAAAAAACCAATGGCAAGTAGAAGGGAAAAAAATATTTCAGAAAAGGTTCCAAGAAAGGCTGCAAAGTGGATGGGCATAATTTGAATAGGGTCGCCAGAAAATCCTAAAAACTTCATTACCTCTGGGCGTAAAATTGGGGGGTGTTCGCTAGTAAATAGCTCGATGGTTAAATCCCAGTTATTATTAAGATAGTTTCTAAATTTTAACAGGCCAGATTGAAAAAATATATTGGCAATATATAGCCTTGCGAACAAATCAAACAGCCCAACCAGATACTTATCTGAAAAATTATAAACCGCCTTTATAAAATTTACGAGTGCTTTAACCATTTTCTATTTTTTTGAAGTGTGAGGCTATTTTAAAACACAATCAAAGTCAAAAAAAACTTTTGCGGATTAGGGAAAAATGGATTAGTGAACACTCCATAGAAGTAGAATTATGCTTTTAACGGAGTGTGGCGTAGCCTGGTAGCGCACTAGTCTGGGGGGCTAGGGGTCGTGGGTTCAAATCCCGCCACTCCGACCATCCGCCAATTTGGCAAGCTTTGCTTGCTTAAAATTGAAGAGGTTTTCGTCACTAGTCCGAGCAAAGCGAGGATAAACTTGTGACGAAAGTTTGTTGGTCCAAATCTATTCAGTTATATGAAATTAGAAAAACAAAAAGATTTTAAAGACCTCTGCGCAATATGGGTGATGGTGGTTTGGAGGGTAGTTTTTGATTTTTGTGTTGATTTTGGGTAGGTAGGGGTGGAATTTTGGAAAGGTGTAGAGGGTATTTTAAAAGAATTTTAGTAGATTTTATTAAAA
>JBKCHH010000076.1:0-3901 GCA_046302855.1 Alphaproteobacteria bacterium | reverse complement strand
CAAGGTAATCAAGGAGATGGGAGAAAAGGGCGTCAACATGCCAAGCGTTTACAAGCAAGGCATGGAGTCGGTTCCGTTCATTGGCGGCGCACTCGGCACGGCTGCAAACCTTGTGCAATCGCCAGAACAGCAGCAAGTCGAACAAGCGCAGCGCGATTTTATCAATGCCGTACTGCGGCGCGAGTCAGGCGCTGTAATTGCTGACAGCGAATTTGACAACGCTCGGAAGCAGTATTTCCCACAAATTGGCGATTCGGAAGCCGTTATTAGGCAAAAAGCCAAAAACCGCACAACGGCTATTGAAGGGCTAAAGGTTGAAGCTGGTCCGCACTGGCGGGACGTTAGCGGGGCAACGCAAGGAACGCAGCCGATGCCGCGTCAGCCGATTCAACGGCCCCCCGTGAACGTGCCGCAGTCTGTTGAAGACCTTTTGAAAAAGTACGGGCAATAATGGCGACCGAAGAACAACTGTCGCAAGCGCTGATTCGTGCAGATGCCGCAGGCGACACGGAGGGCGCTCGCATTCTTGCGGCGGAATTGTCAAAGGTTCGCGCTCAATCCTACGTGCGGCCCGAGATTGATGCGGCCACAGAAAACCTAGACCCGCGCGACGTTATGGCGCGGCGGCGTCCTGCGCCTGCAACGACGATTGGAGGCAGGCTGCGCGAGGAATACTACGCAGGCCCAGTTGCTGGCGTAGTACGTGGTGCGCGTGATTTGATTGACAAGGGCGCACAAGCCCTCCGCAGAGCAGTGCCTGATGAGATTGGCAGCGCGATTGATGTTCTCGGGAATAAAGCCGCCGACCTCGGGTTGCCTGTGGCTCAATCAACTGGCGTTCAAGGCGTTGACGAAAATGTGCGTCTTGGAAACAATCAATATCTGTACGCAACCGGACGGCGCGAGGGCGAACTAGATTTGCCCAGGATGATTGGGAATGTTGCCGCAACGACGGCAATTCTCCCCGCGCGGCTTTTGCGTGGTCAAACGTTATTTCAACGTACCGCAGGCGGCGCTGCTTTAGGTGGCGCAAGCGGGGCCATGCAGCCCGTGTTTAGTGGGGATTTCGGAGAAGAAACAACAAAAGGCGCAACCGTAGGCGCAGTAGCTGGCGCTATCGGAACCCCAGTCGCTGAGGGGCTAGTGCGTCTTGCCGTGCCGGTGATAAATACAGCAGTCGGAACTATCCGCCGCGTTGGCTCTGCACTGCGCCCGCAGCAGTATGACAACATGCTCGCCCAAGCGCTTGAAGCCAACGGATTGAAGTGGGCCGATATGCCAGAGGCGGCACGCTCGGCGCTGCGCGAGGATGTTGTGCGTGCGCTGCAATCCGGCGGGCAGGCTGACGCTGAGGCAATCCGCCGCTTGGCAGACCTTCGCGCCGTTGGCGTTACTCCGACGCGCGGATCAGTGACTCTTGATCCGGTTCAAATAACCGCAGAGCGTAATCTTGCAAAGATCGGCGCAAACAGTACCGACCCGGCGCTGCAACGTCTTGCGCGTGTCGAATCTGAAAACAATGCGGCGTTGATTGCCCGCCTTAATCAACTGCAAGGCGGCAACCCTGCGGATGAGTTCAGCACGGGTGCAAAAGTCATTCAAGCCCTGAAAGACAGGGACGCGCAAGCCGCAGCAACAGTTAACCGACTGTACGATCAAGCTCGTTCGCTTGCTGGGGGCGAAATCCCGTTGAACGGTGCGCAGTTCGTCAACAATGCCAGCAGGGCACTTGACGCCGAGATGAAAGGCGCGTTTCTGCCTGGAGAAATTCGCGGGATCGTGCAGGGAATCGGCAACGGAGAAATTCCGTTCAACATCAGCACGGCAGAGCAGTTGCGCACGACGCTTGCAACTGCACAACGTGGCGCACAGGATGGCAACGTGCGCCGCGCTCTGTCTCTGGTGCGTGATGCGTTGGAGAACGCGCAGCCGATGCAAAGCGTTACGCGAGGCGTTGGCCCTGCGATTCCTGGCGCACAAGCCCCGACCGCGCAAGCGGACGAGGTTCTCGCTGCGTTCAATCGGGCACGCGCCGCGCATCGCGCGAGGATGCAACTTCGGGAGGAATCTCCCGCACTAGCGGCGGCAATTGATGACGCGGAGCCCGACAGGTTCGTGCGTCAGTTCATCCTCGGAAGCGGGGCCAAATCAACGGTTGCCGACGTTGCTGCGCTGCGCCGATCAATGGCGGGTAGTCCAGAGGCTCTTGATGCGGTTCGCGGGAACATTGTGAACCACTTAAAGTCTCGCGCACTAAGCGGCGCATCGGACGAAATCGGCACATTCTCGCAGTCTGCTTACAACAAGGCTGTAAACGAAATTGGCGACCGCAAGCTCGCCGCGTTCTTCTCGCCCGAGGAAATTGCGCAGCTTCGGCAAGTTGGCCGCGTGGCAAGCTATCTGCAAGTGCAGCCGAAAGGCAGCGCGGTCAACAACTCAAACACGGCCAGCGCCGCGCTTGGCGCACTAGATCGGATCGTGAGCCGTATCCCGTTTGGGGATGCCGCAATCCGCACGCCGATGACCAACTATCTGCAACAGCAGCAAGCGCAGAACGCTTTGCTACAGACGATCCCTGTAACGGGGCGTGACGTAATTGACGAATCGACCAGAAACGCGCTACTTGGGCTTTCTGTCCCGATTGGCGCTGCGTTTGGCGTGGCGGGCGCGCAATAGTTCCAGCACAATCATGACGGCAGGAATGAGGATGATCGTCCAAAACTGTTGGTCAGACATAATCAGTAAGAGGTAATGAGATGGCTAACGTTGCACCGCCTGGACTGCCGACATTCACATACCCGACGAGCGTACTCGTTAACGGGGTGCCGACGATTGTCCAACTGCCAGCCGCAGGATACCGGCTGTTTACCTTTGACGCCGGAACCACGAACCCGCGTACAACGTGGAGCAACGCAGGCGAAACGGTAGCGAATACTAACCCGATCATTCTGGACGCGAACGGGCAGGCGCAGATTTTCTACCGGGGCAATTACAAGCTCGAACTCCGTGCCCCTGTTGCCATTGGCGGCGCGGTCATCTGGACTGTGGACAACTTCAACGTTCCAGACCCGACCGCTTCGACCTCGATCCAGTTTGCCAACGGAACCGCTGCGACGCCAGCAATCCGATTTGCGCAAGCGACGAGTTCGGGCCTGTACTCTCCCGCAGTAAATCAGGTCGCAATGTCAATTAGCGGCGTGCAAGCAATGCTGTGGGCCGCTGGGAACGTGGGTATCGGCGGTAGTCCAACGCAGAAGCTGGACGTATACGGGACGGCACGCATACAGGGAACGCTGACTGTTTCTACTGGTGGTTTTTCCGTTGCCGCAGGCGGCGCGACGATTACGGCGGGAGGGCTTACCGTTTCTGCTGGTGGCGCTGCCATTACCGGGAACAGCACTGTTGCGGGCACGTTTGGCGTTACGGGCAACACTAGCGTAAGCGGCGGCACGTTTACGACTCGGGGCTTTGCAGACAATGCGACCGCAGCGTCATGGAACATTGACAGCAGCGGGCAATTGCGGAACAACGGAAACACGCAGATAAGCTTTGCCGCGCGACGGATCACCAGCGATCAGACGACTAGCGGCACGCTGGTTTTCAATGATGTTTCATTTGCCGGGGGCCACAACGACGGCAGCGCATACAGCACCAGCACCGGCATATTTACCGTTCCCGCTGGTGCGGGCGGTTCATACCTGGTTTGCGCCTCTGGAGAAGCGTACAACACGGGGGCGGTTACGGATTGGACGATTGACCTTCGCGTTAACGCCTCTGCCATTTTCACGCAATCAAAGCGCACCGATGCGAACGTGACCGATGGATGGGCCTTTTCTGCCGTGTTGAAATTGTCCGCTGGAGATACGGTAAACCTTAACGCAACGCCACTGAGCGCATCGCT
>JBKCHH010000075.1:0-2205 GCA_046302855.1 Alphaproteobacteria bacterium | reverse complement strand
GCGTCATGCAGCCGATTGATGACCGGCGACTGCTTGGCGGGAATGTCGATTGAGTCGGTTGATGACATAGGCAACAAGTAGCTCGACATGCCGATGCGGCAGATCGCCGTGCATGAACGCTGCGGCATCGGCAACGATGCGATGGTACTCCGCCGTGCTCAGCCCTGCAACGTCCCCGCCGGCAAGTGCCCGTTCACGGACCAGTCCAGCGCGTGTGGCGCCAGCTGCGATGGCTTCAGTGTCGAGGCGTGCCACATCAGCTGGCTGTAGGCGGATCTTGATTTCCATGGTGGCGATGGTAGGGCCGACCAGCTGTAACGGAAAAATCCAGTCCCTGACTGGGTTGTAACGGATTGCCCTGAGCTGTAACAGGGCTTGTTACAGCCAAACCCCTTGCCCTGACTGGGTTGTAACGTTGTAACGTCCATTTTTAAAAAGGTATTTAATTAAAGAGAGGCCCTCCCTCTAGTGCCTTTTCACTGGCTATGGGTATCTCTTACTAAAGGGGGCTCTCCCTCCGCAAAAACCGGTTACACGTTACACTTGGGCCACTTCCCTTGCGGCGCAAGGGGTCTCAGGTGTAACGGGGCCTGCTATGCGGCCCGGATCTGTAACGCCACAGCCCTGGAGACGGCTCCAGCGCCAGCAAACCGAACTGCGCCGGTCTTCCGCGCACCAGGCAAGCGAGCCAGAACGGTGCTCCAGCAGTTGGCCCATGCGGTCTCCCTGAGGATGGTGGCGATCGCCTTCGCGGTGTTGGAGATGATCAGCTCGCCGGCCTCAGCCTTCATGCCATTACGACCGAGCACTGCTTGCGCTTCACTGGCGGTGACATGCGCATCAGCGACATGGTGCTGCGCAATATCGGCAAGCTCGCCAACGGTGCGTGTGACCACGCGATCGGCTTCGACGCGGAACTGGTGCTGCAGGATGTGCTCAAGGCAGCGCTGCTCATCGGCTACTTCAACAGACTGGCTGTAGGTCGTCCAGTCGTTCTCTTCGATCAGCTTCCACGCCTGCTCTCGTGTCGGCACCTCCCGTGACGTGAGCGACCATGCGCCGGCTAGCAGGGTGCCGTATTGATCGCCAAGGCGCTGGGAGTCGAAGGCCTCTGCTGCGGCGCGGGTGAACACGCGGACAGATCGCCGGATCACTGGTATCAGCTCAATGGTGCGCGCCTGCAGGCGCTGTCCGATCGCGTCGCTGATGTAGCGGTCTAGGTCGCGGTCTAAGCCTTCCCAGTGCGCGGTCCGCTCAGCTTTCGGCAGCTCGCTGGGATTGCGCAGCGTGAGCTGAGCGAAACGACTGCGGTCGGCGCCTTGCTTCAGCGCGGTGGCGATGGACGACATCATGAACATCGAGCGGATGGTGGACCGCTGCGTGTCGCCTTCTGGGCTGCCCTTCAGCGTGTGCGCCCTGCTTTCGCTGCTGGCGACCCTGGCAAGGCCGAGCACCGCCTGCATCCGCTGCTGATCAGTGCGCTCGTTGCTCTCGGCCTCGTCAAAGACGACAGGCAGGGCATCGGCGCGCAAGGCCTGCCTGATGCCGGGCTCGGTGGTGTTGCCGGCCACGATCAGACCCATGTCACCGATCAGTGGTGCGACGTAGCGACCGAGCACTTCGGACTTGCCGGAACCGGAGCCGGCTGTGAGCCAGACATGTGGCCGCCAGTCCAGCGCGCCGCAGATCGGCGCCAGCGTTACCCATCCAGCCATGAGCAGGCCGGATGCTGGCACTTCCCATAGAAAGCGGTTCGCCAGCTCGAGGATCTCAAACGCGGCGTGATCGGACAATGGCGATGCACCTGATGGCCCGCGCAGCCTGCTAAGGCGTTGGTACACGTAACTGCTGCCGGTGATGCCATCAGCCACGGGCTTGGCGGTGCCGTCAACAATGAGCTGATCGCCTAGGTGCAGAACTGAGCGCTGCTGATCCCACCATGCACCACGGCCACGGATGCGGTCGGGAGAGTACACGCCAACGGCCGCCTGCCGGGCGAAGAGGCTGCTAGCTGCTGCAATCCAGTTGACGCTGCCCCGCACGCCGGGGTACAGGGTCTCCCAGTACGGCAGATCCGTGATGGCGCATAGGTTGGTTGCGGTGTGACTGCTGCGGCTGAGCCGCACCACTTGGCCGGTGCTGCCGGGCTGGTAAAAGTAACTATCGCCATCAAACCCAAGGCAGGCGAACGGCGCCGCGTCAACC